>NZ_CP147247.1:0-346666 GCF_002140975.2 Enterococcus sp. 9E7_DIV0242 | reverse complement strand
TAATACAAAAATGTTTATTAAGGAGCAAAGTCATTATGAAGCAACAACAAAATTTAAACCGTTTTATTATTCTCTGGATTACACAGACACTGTCATCCTTTGGGAGTGCCATGACCAGTTTTGCATTGATTATCTGGATCTATCAACAGCAAGGCTCGGCTCTAACAATGGGACTTCTTACTGTTTGTTCCTATGCACCCTATGTCCTTTTAAGTATGTTTGCCGGAGCACTTAGTGATAGGTGGAACAAGAAACGAACGATGTTGATTTGCGATAGTATCGCTGTATTAGGAACGCTGTCTGCTTTCTTTTTACTTCAAAGCGGACAATTAGCCATCTGGCACCTCTACCTCATCAACATCGTTAATGGTGTGATGGGGGCGTTTCAATCTCCGGCCTCTGATGTGGCGATTACTTTACTGGTTCCCAAAGAATACTTTCAAAAAACCAGTGGTATGCGGTCCTTTTCGAATTCGCTGGTTACAATGTTGACACCGGTGATCGCAACAATGCTCTTATCATTCTTTCGACTTGAGGTTGTTCTACTAGTGGATGGTCTTACCTTCAGCACAGCATTCATTGCTCTACTGTTATTCGTTCCCATCGAACAGCCCGATGAACCCTTGAGTGACAATTCTAAAGATGCTTCTATTTTATCATTAATAAAAGAAGGCATCGATTTTTTGAAGGTGAACAGAGGCATTCTTGAGTTGATTCTTTTTCTATCATCAATCAACTTAATTGCTTCAATGTCTGATACAGCACTACCCGCGCTTGTTCTGGCAAAATATCCTGATGAAGAAACCGTCTTAGGCATCGTAAATGGCTGTACTGGTTTAGCGAGTCTAATTGGAAGCGTCATCGTCTCGATTCGACGAGCACCTAAAAATCGAATCAAGGTCATTTGTGTAGCTTTATTCATCTCTATGGCCACGGAAAACTTCATTTTGGCAGTAACGGATTCTATTCCAATTTGGTGTATAGGTGCCATTCTCGGTTGGCTTCCAATCCCTTTTATGAGTGCAAATATGGATGTTCTCTTGAGGGAAAAAATTCCGTTGAGCATGCAAGGACGTGTCTATTCCGTGAGAAATGCCCTGCAGTTTTTTACGATTCCGTTGGGCCATTTACTCGCTGGTTTGATGATTGATGAATGGTTTGAACCAATTATGCATCAACAGACTTCCTCTCTCCTTTCCATTTTCGGTGAAGGAAAGGGTTCCGGCTCGGCTTTTCTCTTGTTTATTCTGGGAATACTTGGCGTTTTGATCGTTCTCTATTTTGGCTCATTAAAAAGAATGAAAGAGCTTGGTTGATCCATGATTATACTATAACGGTTGATTTAACATGTCATAAAAGACAAGCTAAATCAACCGTTTTTTCTGCATTATTAGTAAAAATCTGTTAACCCCACTCCTCTAAAAACTCATCTAAAAAGAGCAAAAGGAAGTGATGCCTTTTTTCACCTATTCTCTTAGCACATTTTGTATGAAGTCCACTTTTGAGCTTCAACAGCTTCTCATAAAAATGATTGATTACTGTACTCCCTTCCCGATAGGCTTCCTTACTTTTGAATTGAGCCACAGCTCGTTTGGGGTCATGGATTTTATGTCCCTTTTTACCTCCATAATAAGCAGTCCGAATGATTCCTATTGCACCCATCGCGTCCAATCGATCCGCATCTTGAACGATTTTCGCTTCTATCGTCAATGATTCATTTCTACCTTGCAAGGCTTCTTTACTATAAGAAACGTTGGTTATAACATGAAGAATTTCCTTTACTGTAGCTTCATCAACTGAAATGCTTAACAAAAATTCATGCAGCTTCTTACACGCAACTTCTTCGTTTTGTATCAGCTTATCGTCGATCACATCATGTAAATAAGCACCTGCTTGTACAATAAATAAAGAACAAGCTTCTTCAGCGGCAATCTGCTCCGCCAATCGCACAACACGATAGACATGATCCATGTCATGCCCACTCAAATCTTCTGCTAATATTTCAGCAGCGTATGCTTCTATTTGCTCCAACTGCTCTTCTTCACTTAACACCATGATTGAAAATCCTCCTTTTTTATCCAAATCTTCTATTGACGACATAATAGAAAGACTGGTAACATATAATTGACAAAACTTTTAGATTGAACAGCTTGTCTTTTACACTTTCATTTGGTTAAATAACAAAAAAATGCATAAAAACGAATGTTATTTCAAAATAGATGTGCTATACTACATTAGATAATTGAACAAAAGGGGAGTTTTTTTAATGGATAACGAACACACTAGCCGATCTGCTCGAAGAGATTCTGGTTCTTCAAGCATTTCTGTATTACTTGTACTTTTACTACTAATAAACACAATAGGTCTTGGTTATTTAGTATACCGTGCCTACCAATCAGATAATAAGCAAGTGGAATTTACAAATCAAGTCACACGTCTTGAAAATGAAATAGACAAACTTGCCAGAAATAGCTCAACCACAACAACGTCAAATAACCAAACCAGCTCATCAGCTTCTATAACGCAGTCAAGCACGTCAACCTCTTCTTCTGTTTTAGCAGAGACACAGGGCTCTACCACTCCTGATGTTCCAGAGGCTCAAGGCGGTGCCGAAAACACAAGTCCGGAACAAGCACAAACACCAAGTGATTCGACCACTCAGGAACAGCCGACAACTTATGTGGCTCAAGAAGGCGACTCGCTTTCATTGATTGCAGAAAATCATGGTCTTACACTGGAAGAGCTGATGCAAAAGAATAATTTGACGGATATGACTGTTCTCATTGGAGATGAACTGATCGTCCGCTAAAACAGTATAGATTTTTTTTAATTCAAGATCTTTGCCATATAGTACTCATCCAAATAAACGTCATTTTGAAAGATGGCGTTTATTTTGGTGCCTTCAATTTCGAATCCGGCTTTTTTATAGAGGGACACAGCACCTACATTTTCTGTAATTACAGTCAATTCTAGTCGTGTAATCTGCTGTTCGTTGGCCCACTTCTCTAAGCTTTGAAAGAAACGAGTTCCAATACCTTTTCTCTGAAGTTTTTCTTGGATACCAACTACTATATAGGCTGAATGGCTTATTTTTTTGAAGCCGCCCTGCTCTGCTTGGATATACCCAGCAATTTCTCCATCATCATCTAAAGCAACCAATAGAAAATCATGTTGCCTCAGCACATATTCTATTCGTTGCTCCATCTCTTCAACTGTTGTTGTTCTTTCTTCAGGAAGCATCAGCATATAGTCACTTTCATGATCCAATTGATGCTGCATTTTTAGAAACGCAGCGCCATCTCCCTTACGAATAGCTCGAACTCTCATAAGCGGTCCTCCTTCTCATACACCTAGAACAGGCTCTCTTGCTCTACTTGATAGTGTTTTTGATAATTGGCAACAATATCTGCCATTTCATAGGTAATTCCTAATTTAGTACAAAGATTCTTGAAATTGGCATTTAGCCGCTTGTCATTTTCAGCCGGAAAAAAGTAAGTGTCATTATAATTTTTTTTGTACTTCTCACTGACTTTTGGAGATAGCTTCTCCAGTGCATTAAAATAGTATTCCCTTTGTCGATCTCTAAGCGTCATCCCAAACAGCGGATAGATATAATCTACATTAGCATCCTTAGCTTTCAAAACTAAATCTGCTAACAGCTTCCAGTTATCTGTGACATATGGCAAGATTGGCATCAAAAGAATACCACTATATAATTGATTCTCTTTACATTTCGCTAACACAGCAAATCGCTCACTAGGCAACGAGACATGCCGTTCTATTTTACTGGCAAGTCCATCATGAGAGGTACTGAAAGAAAATCCGATATTTACCGGAGAATGCTGCTGAATCGATTTAAAGCGCACAATATCTCTTTCCAGTAAGCCGCTTTTCGTTGCTAACGAAACTCCGAAACCATGTGTATCAATCAGCTCCAATGCTTTTTGAGTCAAACAGTGCTTCTTTTCCAAGTGGTTGTATGCATCAGACATTGCTCCGAAGCCAATGACCCCCTTTTTTCTTTTCCCCTGAAGCTCTTTATTAAGTAGCGTCAAAGCATTTTCTTTATAGGTAACACGATCGAAATTCTCTACTTGGTAACAGTCACTTCTTGAGTCACAATAGATGCAGCCGTGATTGCAACCGCGGTAAATATTCATATTGTAATCCGTGCCAAACCATTCGCGATTCTTGGTTTTCGTTAGAATCTTTTTCGCCTGAATCGTCTCCATCGCTATTCCTCCTTGCTAAATCACTCTGTGACCTCTCTATAAATCATACACTCTGACCTTAGGAGAGAGTCAAGCTTTTATCAGAGAATGGTCAAAAATCGGTTATCCCAAATAGCTTCATGATGAGCAATAATCTGCGGAGCTGTCAATTGGTTATTATCAAGAGTGGTCACAGTTCCTTTTCTCATAAAGAGCTGATAGCCTAGTCCATGAGCCATACAAATGGTTGTATCAACACAATACTCAGTTTGAGCCCCACATATTTCCAGCTCCTTGATGTTCAACTGTTCCAGAAGCTCCCCGAGTACCGTTTGATAGAATGAATTGGCGTGCGTTTTTCCAACGAAATAATCGTTATTCTCCACCTTTAAAGTAGAAAATAGCTGCCAACTCGGAGAATCGGCAACTAAGTCCTCATCCTCATGCTGTATAAAAATAATCGGTTGTTCATTTTTTCTATAATGCTCGATTTGCTCGTTTACTTGTTCAATCACTTGATCGAGTTGATATAGCTTTTTCTCTCCTGACTCTAGACCAACCTGTAGATCAATAATCAACAATGCTCTCTTACCCATAAAACGCCTCTTTTCTTCCCCTGATTTTGAATCAACAAGAATTTATATTTTTTTATTATACCAGTAATTCCCATTAAGAAAACATAAAATCGTTCCTTTATAAAAGAAAAAAACAGGTAAGATATTCCTAAGAATACCTTACCTGCTAGTTGAAATCCACTACTCCATATACTCAAAAATGCGTTGTAAACTAAAGCCACGTCCAAACACTTCACTTGCTCCCATAGAAACTATGAACGCGTGCTCATCAATCTCCAGCAAGCTTTCCTTTAATAGAGGAAAATCCTTTTCTTTGATAACTGTCATGATCAGCATGCCTTTTTTCTCATGATAGCCGCTTTCTATCGGAATCAAGGTAACGCCTTTATCTAAGTTTTTTAGCAAGACTTGTTTCATTTCTTCATATTCAGGCGAAACAATAAACACATTCTTCGAACGAACGACACCAACCTGAATGATATCGATCACGCGTCCTGTTAAGAAAAGGCAAATCATCGAAAATAAAATGCGGTCCACATCAAATGCCAGTAATCCGGATAAAATAATGAAACCATCCACAATAGAAACAGAAAGTCCCAATGGCACTTTGAAATATTTATGGATGATTTGTGCGGGAATGGCTGTTCCACCAGTTGAGGCATTCCCCCGAAAAACCAAACCTAGGCCAATTCCAACACCGATACCTCCATAGATAGAAGCTAACAGCAGATTATCTGTCAGTGCTGGAATATTCCCAGTAATTCCAACAAAAAATGGAAAAATCAAGCTACCATAAAGTGTTTTCAAGCCATTTTCTTTTCCTAAAAAAATGAAGCACAGGACAAGCAAGGGAATGTTGATTGCATAGAGTATAATAGCCGGATTCCACCCAAAAAAATGATTTAATACAATACTAAGTCCAGAAACACCACCCGACACAATGGACATTGGCAGCAAGATGCTATTAATAGCCGCAGCCAATAAAAAAGACCCTACAGTCACATATAAGGCATCACGAACCGAATTTTTCATCATAAACGTTTTCATCCATACGCTCCTCTCTCATTTATATCCTTCGCTATACTATCATGGATTTTACTAGTATGTATCAAAAATGAGAGGAATTTTAATAAACAAAGAAAATCATCTTGCTACAACGAAAAAAGAGCATAGAAAATCAGTCACTTCTACACTCTAACTACAGATAAACCCAAATAAACAGTAAGTCAGAAGGGATTTTTTCGAAAATAAGCTTAACCCTCTAGCCCAATCCTCTCTGCTCTATTTAATCAAAATGCTGATATAATCTCTTGCGCTTCTTCGTACTCAGCGTAGCCAGATAACTCGTTAAAGTCCGTCAATAATTCTTCTAAATACAGTGCTCGAATCTTCTTTTGCTTATCCTCACCTGCCGAAAGCTGAATGCTAGAAAATAAGGGATGGGCACTCCAATCAAGTGGTTGCTCCGCTAGTTGAACTACCATCTTTTTGAACCATCTAGCCGCTGCTTCTTTATCGCCCATTTCAATTAGCTGCTTAACTTTTCTGGGTGCTGTCACAGACGGTGTAATCAAGTCGAAATTATCCTCCAGCTTTTCAAGCAATCCAAAACAGACAGTAGCCTGTGCATAGTCATCTACCTTTTCGGATAGTCTTCCAGTGATTGCCAACAACGAGCACACTTCATTGATTCTGCTAAACAGTTTTGATAAGGACAACCTCCTTGCTTGAGAATACTCCTTTTTATTCTCAAGAACATGCAGTGTCATATAAAATGTATCATAATCTGTCGAAGGAATTTTCTGAAGCAACTTTTCCAGCTCTTCCACACGATTTTCTCCCATCAAAATAACTGCGCCGGTATAAGTGGCATTCAATCGTATCCGTTCGTTCTCAGAATCAAATAGTCGCTTGTACTGTTCCAATGCTGCTTCTCGTCTTTCACTCACTTCTTCTTCATCCTTGAACGGCGAAAGAAGGCTGTATGTCCATATCAAATGTGCAGTTTGATACACTAACTCTTCTGAATGTGGAAATTCTTGGGTATATTTCTTTATTAAACACAATCCATCCGAAAAAGATTGTTCCTCAAAACAGGTTGTCACTTCGGTCATTATCTCCGCGAGTCGTTCCTCTGATAGCTGCAAAGAAAAATCAAAGAGCTCATCCAAGCTTACCTGAAGTGTATTCGCCAAAGGGATCAACAGTTCCGTATCCGGCAAGCTAGTCCCTGTCTCCCATTTGCTCACTGCGCCCGCCGAAACATTCAACTGCTTCGCCACTCCTTCTTGCGTCATTCCTCGCTTTTTCCGATAGCTTCGAATCGTTCCCCCTATAGTCATTTTTATCCACTCCTGTCCTTTATCTAACCTAACCTTACCATGTAGTTTCAGTAGAGACAATGGAAGCTCAAGCTAGAAAAATAAGCAAAACTTAACCCACAGGAATAAAGAAATGCTACACAAGCTCATGAAGTTAGATTACGTCTATTTCATTCAATAGGTTGAGAGCCTTCAAATGTTCTCCTACATAAAAAAGCAGGAAACCGATCGCTCACGATTCCCTGCTTTTATTCAATGTAGCAGCTTTTTTGACTTGTCCTTCAATAATCGGTTCACTAACTTTTTTATTCCAAAATTCAATCAATGGTCCTGTGAAAAACGCATTGATCACCGTTCCTACTCCTACTGGTCCGCCAAATACAAAGGCCAATAGAACAAAGGCAATATCCTGTATTACCCGAACACTTCTATATCTAAACTTCGTCCGATCAACAATCATCGGGGCAATTGCATCATAAGGCGCATTACCCAATTTTGCTGACATGTAAAAAGAAGCTCCGAATGTGAATATCAATACGCCTACAATCAATAGGAGCGCTCGTATCACCAGCGTTAACTCAATGGTAAAGATATCTTGATAGACCCATGTGAAAAAATCAATAAAGAATCCTGTCAGAACCATATTGATAATTGTTCCAATCCCTATATATTTTCTTCCGAAAATAAAAACCATAAGCAGGATAACAATATTGATCCCTAACTGATACACACCTAGGGAAAGCCCGAGTGTCTTCCCAATCCCTATATTTGCAGCAGTATATGGGTCCAGACCAACTTGACCAACACGTAAAGTTGCTGCCCCAAAAGCAAGAATACCTACACCGACAAAAGCAAAAATAGAGCGGATGATGGTTTCTTTTATTTTATTATTCATTTTTCCACCTCACATTTCTTTCAATATAAGCATCTCAAAATTAGCAAAAAAAGGCAAAATATACACCTTGTATCCACCGAAATAAAAAGGATTCAAGTAGAGATTGTGACGTATCTCTATTCGCAAAACAAGCGCAGGAAAATTTTTCCTACGCTCGTTCCTTTTATTTAGAAGCGAAATGAGACTAGCGGATGTTTCCAGTCCCCTATCATCTCACTCTTTATCTCACTATCTTAATGCTGTCATCTAAGACGAATTATTTACTGTTGATATCTGCCAAAGCAGCTTGCGCTAATAGATTCAAGTAGTTCCAAGGTCTGTCAAAATGAGGTTGGAAGAAGAAATCTGAAATTGCTAGATCTTCTACCGTCATTTTATTTTGAACAGCCAATGACAAGGTATTAGCAGATTGTGTGATGTCATACTTAGACATCAATTGTCCACCAACAATACGATTTGTCCCCTTCTCATAAACCAACTCCATCATAACATTTTCAGTTGTTGGCATGAACTCTGGACGATAGTTGTCCTCAAAATGAGTTGCCTCAACTTCTAGGCCATTCATTTTGCCACTTTCCAATGTCACACCAGTAGAACCGATCTTCCAGCCAAATAAGTAAAGTCCGGAAGTCCCTTGTGTTCCTCTGTACGCAAGCTTTTCTTCAGTTAAGTTATAGCCAACCAGCATTCCTTGACGAACAGCATTTGTTGCCAAAGGAATGTAGTTATTCGTTCCACTTGGGTTATAGTGTACAACTGCACTATCTCCGGCAGCAAGAATATCCGGATTACTTGTACGCATATATTCATCTACGATAAGAGCGCCGTTTTGTAACATTTCAACTTTTCCTTCAAGTAATGAAGTGTTCGGTCTAAATCCGACACACATAATAACCATATCTGCATCAAATTCCTGACTTGGTGTGATGACTTTCGTCACAGCACCAGACTCATCTGCCTTAAATTCTTTTACATTTTCACCTAAAGCAAGCTGTACACCACGGTCAACCAGCTCTTTTTCCAAAACATCTGTGAAAGGTTTATCTAAATATTTATTTAGAATACGATCTAAGCCATCGATCAGAGTAACTTGCTTTCCGGATTCAACAAAGGCTTCAACCAACTCGATTCCGATGTACCCTCCGCCTACAACTACAACTTTTTGTGCATCTTTCGCTTTTTCGATAATAACATTTGCTTGATTGTAATTTTTACACAATAGGACATTTTCAGAATCAATCCCTGGAATTGGTGGGATGATTGGCCATGAACCTGTTGTCATTACCAATTTATCGTAAGATACAGTCTCAACTGTTCCCGTATTCAAGTCTTTTGCGACAACTTCTTTGTTATCAACGTCTATAGATTGTACTTCATGCTCCATATTTACTTTTGCACCCAAAGATGCTAATTCTTCTGGATTTGAATAAAACAAACCTGCAGGATCTTTCACGACTCCTCCGACGTATAGCGCAATCCCACATGATAAGAATGACACATTATCATTTCTTTCATAGACAACTACTTCTGCCTCCGGATGATTTGCTAAAATGTTTTTTACAGCAGCTGTTCCAGCATGCGTACATCCTACAACTACAACTTTCATTATGTGTTCCCCTTCTCTCAACGATTTCTTAATAGTCAGCTATCTTAGTAGCTTACAATAGAACTATAACAAACTGAGAATTATTATTCGATTTTCGCGCTTGTGAATTCAAAAATATTTTTTCACAAACTTTCTGATAGACCTTACAATTAGTAAGTGAAATTGGTTCATTCTTACTAGAAAACAGAAAAAGCAATCAGATAGCTTTGCTATCCAATCGCTTTCAATTTCAAAATAAAGCTTATTATATGGGTAACGAAACCATGTACCCATTCATTTTTGTATCTGACAAATCAGTTTCACCTAATGGCTCTTTTTAGTCTGACTTTTCCTGACAAATATTTGTGAAATCGTTGATTACTCAGTAACTGAAGCAATAACTTCAATCTCAATTAGAACATCTTTTGGCAAACGAGCAACCTCTACAGCTGATCGTGCTGGCAGATGCGCTGAAAAAGCGTTAGCATATACTGCATTAAATGCAGCAAAGTCTTCCATGTTTTTTAAGAAGCATGTTGTTTTGACCACTTGATCAAACGAACTTCCAGCTTCTGCCAAAATAGCCGCAATATTTTTCACTACCTGCTCCGTCTGTTCTTCAATTGTTGTACCTACGATTTCTCCTGTTTCCGGATGAAGCGGAACTTGACCGGAAGCAAACAAAAGACCGTTAACAATGTTTCCTTGAACATAGGGGCCTATTGCCTTAGGTGCATTATCTGTATGTATCTTCTTGATCATAAAGCTACTCCTGTTCCTTCAATTTTTGACAATCCGGGCATAAGCCATATAGCTCCAGACGATGTTCATTGATTTCAAACCCTGTCAAACGACTGGCTGCCATTTCAACATCCTCTAACCCAGGATAATGAAAATCAACGATTTTGCCACAGTTTTGACAAATCGCATGGTAATGTTTTTTAGAACTAAAATCAAAACGACTGGCTGCATCGCCATAGTTCATCTCCTGAACAAATCCGATTTCAGTGAACAGTCTTAAATTATTATAAACAGTAGCAACGCTCATATTAGGAAAACGACTCTCTAATGCTCGGTAAATCTCATCTGCCGTTGGGTGCGTGTGGTTTTCAATCAGGTACTCTAAAATCGCATAACGTTGGGGAGTAATTCGAATATTGGCTTCTTTTAGTTCTGCCATTGCATTTTTGACCAATATATTATCCATTGATAAATCCCTCCTTTTATTAAATAATACTATTTCTAAACAAGCTTTACAAGAAATAATCGCTGAGAAGGTTGGAAAATAAGGAAAAAGCAATAAAATTCTTCAAATTTCCTTACTAAGTAATAAATAATACAATCTAAGAACAAAAAATTCTTTTATTGATTAAAATAAAAAAGAAGTGGGACTCCTCAGTTATTGTAGCTGTTTTACACGTCCACTCCTTCATCAAGTACGGAAATTCTTTTTTTTGATTATGATACCATGTAAACAAAAGCGTTTTCAAAACAACTTATTTGATTCATTTTTTTAGTTATCAATCAAAAAAGCGACTTGTGAAGAATAACCTTGTCTATTTTAACGAACTATGGACAATCATCACTTTTCTAAGGAGGGAAGCTACCTATGAATAAACCATTATCCATTTCCACGCTCTCATTTGCTTCTTGGGTAACGATCAGCTTATATGTCTATTTGCAAGGGCGCAGTGTGGGAAAAATCAACTATTTTCTTCTTTTACAACTATTCATTGGCATGCTGCTGATTTTTCTTCCCATTATGATCCAAACGTTTTTGCATGTTTCCTTTCCAGACATTCTCTCTGCCTTCTACCAGCTCTTTCTAATTCTCTCTATCTTTCTTGGAACAGGGCTAAACTTTGTCAATAAAATCCCTCATTGGGATAAAGGGCTACATGTGTTATGCGGAATTTTCTTTAGCCTCCTTGGTTACAGCATTTTCACACTATTTCTTGATACGACTAGCCCCCACTCCTTCTGGCCCTATGTTCTTTTTGGCTTCTGTTTTTCCTTAACTATTGGTCTCCTCTGGGAGTTTTGGGAATTCTTTTGTGATTGCTTTTTTGGGATGAATCTCCAACAGTTTAACGGCATACAAAAAATCCCTAAAATTGGTCAAGCAGCATTGATGGACACCATGCTCGATCTTTTAGCAGACTTTTTTGGTGCATTGTTGGTTGTTATCAACACACTTATTCAATGTACACATACTAAGAACTACTTCGTTCACTTTATGTTACAACGTTAGAATACTTGCTTTTCCAGCATTAAAAAACGACTAAGGTATTGCTCAGTCAGAGCAGACCTCAATCGTTTTTTTATCATACTAATCTTCAGTTTTGTATAGAGCTGTAGAAAGGTATCGCTCCCCATTATCCGGGATAACCGTCAGAACCTTTTTCCCTTTACCAAGCTTTTTCGCTATTTCAATTGCTGCATAGATAGCTGCCCCAGCAGAGATCCCCACCAAAAGACCTTCTTTCGTTGCAGCTTGACGCGCAGTTTCCATTGCATCTTCACTTGATACGGCTAACACCTCGCTATAGATATCTGTATCTAATACTTTAGGAATAAAACCTGCCCCAATTCCTTGGATTTTATGTGGTCCAGGTGCGCCGCCTTCCAATACAGGTGATTCTGTCGGTTCAACAGCAATCACTTCTATTTCAGGATAAACACGCTTCAATTCGCGACCAACGCCTGTGATTGTTCCGCCAGTGCCAATTCCTGCAACGAAAGCATCTAAGCCATCTGCTCCAAAAGCAGCTTCGATTTCTTTTCCAGTTGTTTTTTCATGAATTGCAGGATTTGCCGGATTATCAAATTGTAGTGGCATAAAATAGCCATTTTCTTCTGCTAACGCTGTCGCTTTAGCAATTGCACCCTTCATTCCTTCTGAGCCGGGAGTCAAGATCAACTCCGCACCATAGGCCTTCATCAACTGACGACGTTCCATGCTCATCGTATCAGGCATAACGATTTTCACCTTATACCCTTTTGCAGCACCAACCATAGCCAAACCAATCCCAGTATTTCCACTTGTCGGCTCGATGATCGTTCCTCCAGCTGAGAGCTTTCCAGCTTCTTCTGCACTTTCGATCATACTC
This sequence comes from Enterococcus sp. 9E7_DIV0242, assembly GCF_002140975.2. Taxonomy (NCBI): domain Bacteria; kingdom Bacillati; phylum Bacillota; class Bacilli; order Lactobacillales; family Enterococcaceae; genus Enterococcus; species Candidatus Enterococcus clewellii. The sequence continues at coordinate 333,969 of NZ_CP147247.1, read as the reverse complement.
AATGCAATTCTGTCCTTCACGCTTCCACCGGGATTGAAAAATTCTAATTTAACAAACACTTCTGCCGCGTCCTCAGGTACAAGTCTTTGAAGTTGAACAACAGGTGTCTGACCAATCAACTCAGTAACAGATTTAACAATTTTTGTCATACTATTTCCCCCATCCAAGATTTTTTAATGTTTCTTTAATAATAGCTCATTTTTTGAAATCACGCTATTAATTTGCTATAGTTAAAAGGTTGGACATAAACTTTATACAATCTTAATGAAAATATTGTATAGTTAAAAAAACAGACTATAGGAGTTTGATTATATGGAAATCGTAAATATCAGTCCCCGAGGATATTGTTATGGTGTCGTCGATGCAATGGTCATCGCGAGAAATGTCTCTTTAGATGAGTCATTACCCAGACCTATCTACATATTGGGGATGATCGTTCACAACAAGCATGTGACAGAAGCTTTTGAAAGCATTGGTATACATACTCTGGATGGAGAAAATCGGGAAGCAATTTTGGAACAAGCAGACTCAGGCACCGTCATTTTTACCGCTCATGGTGTCTCGCCGAAAATTAGAGAACTGGCTGAGAAAAAAGGTCTGACGGTTGTTGATGCAACCTGTCCAGATGTGATGATCACCCATGAGCTTATTGAGCAGAAGGTCAATGATGGCTTTGATGTCATTTACATTGGGAAAAAGAATCACCCAGAACCAGAAGGAGCTGTTGGCGTTGCGCCTGAACATGTTCATTTAGTAGCAACGATTGACGATATAGATCGCTTAGAGTTTTCAACAGACAAAAAACTGTTTCTAACAAATCAAACAACTATGAGCCAATGGGATGTATTAGATTTGATTGATTTAATTAAAATAAAATACCCTCTGGTTGAGATCCATCAAGATATTTGCAAAGCGACTCAGGTTCGTCAAGAAGCTGTAGTGACACAATCTCAAGGCTGTGACCTGACGATTGTTGTTGGCGATCCTAAGAGCAATAATAGCAATCGCCTTGCTCAAGTGTCTGAACAACAAGCAGGGGTCAAAGCCTACCGTGTATCGGATGTCTCGGAAATTCAACCGGAATGGTTAAAATCTGTCGAAAAAATCGCAGTTACAGCCGGTGCCTCTACCCCAACACCAATCGTTCGTGAAGTAATCAATTACTTACAAGTGTTCGATTATACCGATCCTACAACCTATATACAGAAAAGTACTGTTACTGAAGAAGCAATCCTTCCTCGTCCGCGTAAAAAGGACATTTCTTCAAATCGTGCAAGACGTTTGGAAGAATTACGTAACGGTAAACGGTAAATAATCATTTTTCAATCTCAAGGATATAGTAAAGCTATTTATATCCAAGAAAAAATCCGAATGATCCAGAAAATAGGTATTCCTATTTTCAAGATTATTCGGATTTTTTCTGAGGGCTTCCCCAGTGCATCTGCTCCACTTTCACAGTAAATCATTCCACTCTTACTGCTTTCATACTAAGAATAAGCACAGTGTGAACAAATACTTTTGGACTACCGCTTATTTGATTTTAAGGAGTATAACGATACTGGTTATCTCTTTCGATTCACTCTAGTACTGTAAAAAAACCAATCTATTAGCTACCTTACCTGTATAACTTGTCCTACAGTAATTAGATCAGCAGATAGACCATTGAGAGACATCAGCTGTTCTACACTCGTGCCATAGCTTTCAGCTATTCCCCATAAGGTATCTCCAGAATTCACCGTATAATCTGAAAGACCAGATTCTGAATAGATAACCGCTTGACTCTCAGTATCAGCATAATAACTATACCCAGCCGTTCCTGTATCAAATCGGGTCAATCCATATGCTTCAATCAACCAATTCAACTTTTGTGCATATCCTGGATCTGTCGCATAAGTTCCCGTTAACGCCGCGGTCGCGTCCATATAGCTTGTCGTATTACTCTTCCAAACATTAGAGTAATAATAATTGCCATACCCTGAAACAGCGTACAAAATCACATTGGCATGATCTTGAAACGATTCATAGTAGGAAGAATATACGCGAAATGGTTCCGATGTCATCAACCACTCACCATTCAAGTATTCAGTTGTAGACATATATACTGATTGCCCAGCATAACTCCCTTTTACCCCAAAAAGATTATAATTCGGTGCACTGGCTAGTTGAGAATTTCCATAGCTACTTTCCAATAAAGCTTGAGCAATCATTACTGATGCATATAAATCATTCGCACTAGCTACGCTAGAGGCCGAGTAACCAATAGACTCAATAAAGTCTATTGGTGAGACAGAGGATATTTCTTCATAAGCATAGGCTTCTGTTTCATCCGAAAAAAGCGCTGCTCCGCCAACCAACGGCGCAGACAATAAAGCAACTCCAACACCTGAAGCCAAACGATTCGCATTTTTTTTATGCTTGATAGATTTTTCTATATGTCTGCTGCTGCGTGTTTCACGTTTCTCCATTCACTTTGTTCCTCCTTAATAATTTCATAATAATAGTGTATGATAATTAAATAAAAGACACAACAATATAGAATCTAATTTGATCCAATTTAATCTAATTGAAATTTATCCGAAATATAATTAATGTAAAAGAAAGACTAAATTATTATTATTAACATTATATATACTTTACTTTTAGAACAATTATTGTTATATAGAATTTATTTATATAACCTTTTATATTTGTTTCAGAAAAAAACAGGCAAGGATTCTACAACGAATCCCTGCCTGTTTCTATACAATTTTTTATTTCGCTTTTATAAGCTATTATACTTTTCTGTAACATTTTCAACAGTGAAACCAAATTCTTTCAATACAGTATCGCCAGGTGCAGAAGCGCCAAAATGATCAATCGTAACTGTTGTTCCTTCGAAGCCAACATAACGATCCCAACCAAATGATGAAGCAGCTTCAATCGCCACACGTTTTTTCACATCTTTTGGTAGTACTGATTCTTTATATTCAGCAGACTGTTCTTCAAACAAATCAAAACTTGGCATAGATACAACAGATACATCTTTGCCTTGCGCAGCCAATGCTTTTTGAGTATCGATCGCAAGATTCACTTCAGAACCCGTCGCAATTAAAATACCTTCTGGTTTGTCGCCTTTTTGTGGAGAAATGACATACGCACCTTTTCCTACAAATTCTTCAGCCATAGCTTGTGTTCCTTCAATTACAGGAAGATTTTGACGACTCAACACAAGAATTGTTGGTTTGTTTGTTGATGTCATTGCAAGCTTCCATGCCGCAACAGTTTCATTTCCATCTGCTGGACGGATAACTTGCACACCAGGCATACAACGAACACTAGCTAGCTGTTCAATCGGCTCATGAGTTGGTCCATCTTCACCAACTGCTACTGAGTCATGTGTTAGCACATACGTAACCGGTGTTTTTTGAATTGCTGCCAAACGAATAGCTGGACGTAGATAGTCAGTAAAGACAAAGAATGTTCCGCCATACACTTTTGAACCGCCATGAAGCTGAATACCGTTCATAGCTGCTGCCATTGCAAACTCACGTACACCAAACCAGATGTTGCGTCCTTCGTATTGACCAGGCTCGAAATCCTTCTCTCCAGCTACCATCGTATTGTTGGAAGCTGATAAGTCAGCAGATCCGCCCCAGAAGCTTGGTACAGCTTTAGAGATTGCTTGAATCGTCTCTTTGCTTGTTACACGGCTGGCTGCACTGCTGCCAACTTCGTATACTGGTAATTCTTTATCCCAATTTTCAGGTAATTTATCAGCAAACGCATCTTTGAATTGTTGCGCCAATTCTGGATGTGCCTTACTATAATTTGCAAATAGCTCATTCCACTCAGCTTCAGCTTTTTCGCCTTTTTCGATCATTGTTTCATGGAAACGTGCAGCTACTTCTTCTGGCACTGTAAAGTCAGGATACTCCCAGCCATAAACAACTTTTGCAGCGTCGATCCCTTCTTGACCTAGAGGTGCGCCATGAACAGCTGAAGTTCCTTCTTTTGGAGAACCAAAACCGATAACTGTTTTCACTTCAATCAATGTTGGCTTGTCCGTTTCAGCTTTCGCTTCTTCAATTGCTTTTGAAATAGCTTCCAGATCATTGCCATCTTTTACCAAAATATGCTGCCAGTTATACGCTTCAAAGCGCGCACCAACATTTTCAGTGAAGGCTTTTGATGTCGGTCCGTCTAAAGAGATATCATTTGAATCATACAACACGATCAATTTGCCTAATTTCATGTGTCCGGCCATTGAAGCAGCTTCTTGAGAAACACCTTCCATCAAGTCACCATCACCACATAAAGCATAAGTGTAGTGGTCAACGACTGAGAAGCTGTCCTTATTGTACACTGCGGACAGATGCGCTTCTGACATTGCCATACCTACTGCCATCGCAATCCCTTGTCCTAGAGGGCCTGTAGTCGCTTCTACGCCATCTGTGTGGTCAACTTCCGGATGTCCCGGTGTTTTGCTATCCCACTGACGGAATGATTTCAAGTCATCGATTGTCACTTTGTAGCCTGATAGATGAAGCAGACTATACAGTAAAGCTGAACCATGTCCTGCTGAAAGAACAAAACGGTCGCGATCCGCCCAGTTTCTAGAAGTGGTTGGGTTTACTTTCAGGTGTTTTGTCCATAATGCATAAGCCATAGGGGCAGCACCCATAGGTAGACCTGGGTGGCCTGAATTCGCTTTTTGAATTGCTTCAATACTTAGTGTACGTACCGTATTCACACCAAGTTGATCAGTTTTATCGAACAAAAAAATCATCTCCTATTTAGGTTTTTTTTACCTTTATTATCAACATTGTAACCCATTTCATGGATGAAAGCAATGAATTTAAGTAAAATCCACTGTAATTATTTGCGATCGTGCAAACCTTTTTCTTTTTGAATCTGTTTCAATTTATCTGGTGTTACATCATTGCCTTTGGGATCAACAACCTTCATTCCTTCTATATGATGACGCATCCCTTTTCTGAATGTCTTAATATATTCTTCACGAAGCTGTTTCTGCTCTTGCTTCTCAGCAGCAGTCAGTTCAGTTTCTTTTGACTTCTTAGACAATTCATTAATACGGGCAAGCTTTTCTTTTGACAGCACTGTTCTTCCCTCCTTCTTTTCTGCGACAGATTGCAGTTGCATAAAACCACTGTTCATAGTTTCACAGTTCCTCAAATCAGCTTTTTATTTTTTCAGCCAATCCGACTGCGTTGTCAACACTCTAATAGTATAAGAAGAAGCGCAAAAAAACAACTAAATTCCATGAAAGAAAAACACGAACGCTTGTTTGATTTAAATTATTAAGTGTGATAGACTGTAACTATAAAATTGAAAGAAGGTGCGGATATTGGCAAAGCGTACTGAAACAAGACAAGTCGAAGTATTAAAATATATATATGATCAAGTAGAACTTAAAGGATATCCCCCAACTGTTCGGGAAATTGGGAAAGCTGTTGATCTTTCTTCAACCTCCACTGTTCACGGGCATTTGGCTCGTTTAGAAAAAAAAGGATTGATTTTAAGAGATCCGACAAAGCCAAGAGCTATAGAATTGACACCAGAAGGCCTGGAAAAAATCGGTATTCAACCCACAACAATCCCAATGTTGGGTGTTGTAACAGCTGGTGAACCAATTTTAGCCGTTGAAGAGGCTTCTGACTTCTTCCCACTTCCTCCTGATCTTCGTTCAGAGGAAAACGCCTTGTTCATGCTTACCATTCGAGGAGAGAGTATGATCAATGCCGGAATTCTAGATGGCGACCAAGTCATCGTAAGAAAGCAGCAGACAGCATCAAACGGTGATATTGTTATCGCAATGACAGACGAAGACGAAGCAACCTGCAAACGATTTTTCAAAGAAAGCAGTTATGTACGTCTACAACCCGAAAACGATGCCCTAGAGCCGATCATTTTAGATAATGTCAGTATCCTAGGTAAAGTAGTTGGGCTTTATAGAAATCATATATAACTCGTAATAGACGATTTAAAGCAGGGCTTCTCAAACGAGAAACCCTGCTTTTTGCTCTTTAAAAGTGTCTGAGCCAACGGCTAAACGCTTCTGAAAAAAGTGCTGGCTGTTCTATTTGCAGATTATGGCCTGCTTTATCAAGCACTTGAAAGGAGCCTCGTGAAAATGAATCCATCAAACGGAAAGCATCCTGATACCCCACACAATCATCTTGTCTGCCAGTTAAAATCATAGTAGGTTTATCAAACACTAGTGCTTCAAATTCCGATTCAAAGGACAACTCATAGCCAGTTTTTTGATACGTGGTAACGAACGCTTCGTCCGCCCTTTCTAAACCAGAAAAGATCTCTTGCTTGTATCTCATCCAAGTTGCTTCTGTGGCTATAACAGCCATTTCCAGAAAATCTGAAAATTTTTCTTTTTCCGCATCCGTCGGAACAAGCGCCTTTGATCTTTCCAATAACTGCTTCGTCGGAAGATTTCTCTTGTTTCTATCAGCGACTGTACATGGACATAATAAAAATAGCCCTTCCATAGCATTAGAATTTGAGTAGGTCAACCCCAATGATAGATACCCGCCGTATGACTGACCAACCAGTAGAAATTTTTGTGAACCAATCACCTGATGAACAAAATCTTGAATCAGCTTTAGCATATTATCTGCACAAGAAACATCTTCTCCAGCAGTGGATCTCCCCATTCCAGGCAAATCCAGATAAATTCGCTGATAGCCTTCAACCTGACGAAAAACCGGTTCTAAACAACCAACCATCACCTCGTGATCTTCCGGAAACCCATGGAGGCACAACACGGGCTTTCCTTCACCAATGATTCTATAGTGAATAGAACAACCATTTATTTCGATTTTCATGTTCGTTCCTCCTTTGCAATACACACAAAGCAAAGCTATCTATGCTGATTTTCGTTGATACGTTTCAAAAACATGAGCATACGCATTTTTCTCGTCCACTTCGCCTTCACTCGAGTTGATCAAGGTCCACTCACCCCAATTGATCTCTGGAAAAGTAGTATCTCCGTCAAATGTTTCATGAATCACAGTCCGATACAATACATCACAATGGGCCAGAAAATCCTGATAGATTTTTGCTCCTCCGGCAATAAACGTAATTCCTGAGAACTCCTCCGCATACTTCAAGACCTCTTCCACACTATGCATAACGGTGATTCCTTCTCCTTGATAGCTCAAGTCTCTAGTTAAAACAATCGTTTTTCGGTTTGGAAGAGCCTTTCCGCCCATTCCTTCAAACGTTTTTCTCCCCATAACAATAGTGTTGTTCTCTGTCATTTTTTTGAAGAATTTCAGATCATTTGGCAAATGCCAGGGAAGAATATTCCCTTTTCCAATCATTCCTTGCTCACCTTGAGCCCATATAGCTGCTAACATACACCTAACTCCTTTCAACCCTTACACTGCAATCGGCGCTTTTATTGTTGGATGAGGGTCATAGCCCTCTAAAGAAATATCATCCATTTCAAAATCAAAGACAGATTCCTTTTCCTGATTTAAAATTAGTTTTGGTGCATTGCGCACTGTTCTTGACAGCTGTTCTTCCATTTGCTCGATGTGGTTACTGTATAAATGAGCATCCCCTAACGTATGAACAAAGTCACCTACTTGCAGCCCTGTTTCATGTGCGATTAAATGTGTCAGCAACGCATAGCTGGCGATATTGAATGGTACGCCAAGAAAAACATCCGCACTCCTTTGATACAGCTGACAGCTAAGCTTGCCATCATTTACATAAAATTGAAACATGGTATGACATGGGGGAAGCGCCATGGTTGGAACATCTTCCGGGTTCCATGCTGAAACAATCAAACGTCGAGAGTCTGGAGTGGTTTTAATCATATCAATCACATTTTGCAGCTGGTCAATGAAGGAGCCATCCTTTGTTTCCCAGTGGCGCCACTGTGCACCGTAGATATTACCCAACTCACCATGCTTGTCTGCGAAATCACGGTCCGTAAGAATTTTTTCACAAAAAAGCTTATGCTGTTCTTCGTAAGTCGCTTTAAATGCTTCATCTGTTAATACACGATGCCCAAAGTCCGTCATATCCGGTCCTTGATAGTCGTCGCTCTTGATGTAGCGTTCAAATGCCCACTCATCCCAAATATGATTATTGTGCTCTAATAGGTAACGAATATTCGTATCTCCTTTGATAAACCAAAGCAACTCGCTTTTGATTAGTCCAAACGGCACTCTTTTCGTTGTTAGCAACGGAAATCCTTCTGATAAATCAAATCTCATCTGATACCCAAAAATACTTTTTGTGCCAGTGCCTGTTCGATCTTCTTTAACGTGCCCTTCCTTCAAAATCTTTCGACCTAAATCAAGATACGCATTTTCCATACCGATTCCTCCTACTATTCGCTTGTATATTGGCTCAAATAATCCCAACGTTCAATTTTATCTTCTAATTCCCGTTCCAGCTCATCTAATCGTTTTTGCAGCTCCTGCAATCTTGTAAAGTCATCGCCTTGATGATTCATCTCTTCAGAAATATGCTCCTGTTCTTCCTCAAGAGCTGCGATATCATCCTCGATCACTGCCCATTCTTTTTGTTCCATATAGGTCAGCTTCTTTTTTTCTTTCTTCTCTGGCGTTTTTTCAACCACTTCTTTTTCTTTTTTTACCTCTGGCTTTGCAGTTGATTGATTGTCTAAATAGTCACTCATTGCCCCATAGTAGGTAATTATCTCAGCATTTCCTTGAAAAACAAGTAACTTATCTGCTGTCTTATCAAGAAAATATCGATCATGGGAAACAGCGATGACAGTCCCGCTAAATTGGCGAATATAATCTTCCAACACAGTCAATGTATCAATGTCCAAATCATTGGTCGGTTCATCCAACAGTAGAACATTGGGCTGACTAATCAGTAATTTCAGAAGATACAGTCGGCGCTTTTCTCCACCGGATAGCTTGCCGATCTTTGTTCCGTGCATGAACCGTGGAAAAAGAAATCTTTCTAAAAGCTCTGCAACACCAATCATCTGTCCGTCTGCTGTTTTAGTTTCTTCTGCAGCCTCCTGTAGATAGGCGATCATTCGCTTTTCAGGGTCCATTTCTTCATTTTGCTGTGTATAATAGGCTAAACGTACAGTCTCCCCAATGGCATAGCTACCACTATTCAAGGTCAACCTCCCAGACAAAATATTCAGTAAGGTCGATTTTCCAGCCCCATTTTTCCCTGTAATACCGATCCGTTCCCCAGCTTGAATCAATAAAGAAAAATCAGTAAGCAGCTCTTTTCCTTCAATATTGTATGAGCCATGCTCAATTTCCAATACTTTTTTTCCTAAACGCTGTGTTGCCAGATTTAACTCGATGGATTCCTTCGCTTTTACCTGATGAAGGTTTTCCTTTAAATCGTGGAATCGATCCTGACGTGCCTGTTGCTTGGTCCCTCTTCCTTGAACACCAGCACGCATCCACTCCAGCTCTTGCTTGAACAGTTGTTTTCTTTTCGTTTCTTGCTCCACCTCTACTCGCTCACGTTCGGCTTTAGCAGCAATATAGGCTTCGTAATTTCCCGCGTATTCATGCAGCTTACCGAATGACAATTCAAAAATTCGATTGGTGATGCGATCCAAAAAGTAACGATCATGGGTGACCATCATTAACGCTCCTGAATAGCTCTTCAAATATTTCTCCAACCAGCTAATTGCTTCATAGTCTAAATGGTTGGTCGGTTCATCTAGCAATAGCAGATCTGGAGCCTCAATCAATGTTTGAGCTAGACTCACTCTTTTCTGTTGGCCACCGGAAAGTGTACCGATTTTCTTATCGAGGGTGTCGATTCCCAACTTCTGCAAAATGATTTTGGCATTGGTGTCCGCTGTCCAGGCATCCTCTTTATTCATCGTTTCTTCTGCACGATTGTACTGTTTTTGCACCGCTTCGTTCATACCATCCTGATTCAACGCAAGCAACGCCAACTCGTATTCCTTCACAGCACGAATAATCGGTGTATCACCTTGGAAAACAGCTTCTACGACGGTCAGCTCGGGATCAAACTCGTTGGCCTGAGATAAATAGCCGATTCGATAATCCTTCGCTTGTTTCACCGGGTTGATGTCACCATCGCTAAAATCCTTCCCTGCCAGTATATTTAATAAACTTGTTTTACCTGTCCCATTGATACCAATCAACCCAATCCGATCCTTCTCGTGGATCAAAAAAGAAAGATCATCAAATAACGTTTTTTCTCCGTAAGTTTTGGTTAGTTGTTCAACTCTTAATTCCTTCACAGGTTCACATCCTTTTCATCCTGATTCATTGTAACAAAAAAACAGAAAAAAAAGAAGCTGGATTTCTTTCTCCACCCTTCAGGAAATAAAAAAACACTAATTTTGGAATACCGAAAAAACTTTGGCGATTCCGTTTAAAAAAAGGAGCACAACTAAAAAATGCGCACCATCATTCTCCTTTCGGTTTCCAAAATGATTCATCTATTCGAAAAAATCCTTCTCACCGCAGGCATGTGCCCGAACGCAGTAAAAAGGATTTATCAGTTTTTCTAGTTATTCCTCGATCACTATATCTATCTGCAGGTCATTCGCAACCTTATCTGATAGGAAGGACAACAACTGCTCGATAGGCATCTTAAAATGCATGATTGGGCCTCTACGACCTTTTCGGAAATAATTCATATGCACATCCTGATCCTTGACCTGTAATACGATTTTTTCAAGCTCAGAATAGCTGATTCCTCGATTATCAAAGGAATTTGTGATGATTCTGGTGTCTGCCAGCCCCTTACAATCAAGGAGAAAGCTGAATAATAAACAAGCAGTCAGGACATCCTGCATCTTGTCGTTTAATGTCTGGGGTGTAAACAAGCCAAACAAAAGAAAAACAAATCCTAAGCCTGCACCAATGATCGCAGGTGCGGGTGAACGTTTCGCGAAAACCTGAATACTTTTTCTAACAAGTATCAAATACGCATATAATATGATAACAAATAACAATAAAATTATTGTGAAGAATTCCAAAGTAGGAAAACCTCCTTCTACAGTCTATGGTGTTTCTTATTGATTCTTTGCAGCACTTTTTTGCTGATCTAAGTCTGTCAAATGCTGATTTATTTTTTTGATCCTATCTTTCGCAATCAAGATATCTCGAATCATCTGATCCCGTTTCTCTCCCTTAGGTAAACGGTTGACCACTTGATAGTATGCTGCCAGCAGTTGGACTTGCTTCATCTTTTCCTTCTGCAGTCTATCTTCTGTGAGTTTCATCGATCAGTCCCCTTCAATGAACAATTTACTGGAAAATGAATGTACTGTAATAGTTTAACACACATCTATCCTTCTGTAGAACTATTTCTACGCTGAAAGGCTTGCGTAACATTAGAATGCACCTTATAAAATACGAACAAATGGCCTTCTACTCTCTGTCATAGCAGCTAACTTCATGCAACAGCTTTTACAAAGTTTCTTCCCTATCCCTTTCTGCTCAGTAAAATGAAAAACTGAGGAAAGCAGCTTTACTCTGCACTCCCCAGTCATTCAAATAACTAAGAATAAGTTCTTTTTTATTGATTATTGTGCTGAAATAGCAATACCAATTGCTTTTTCACCTAAATGCGTGCCAATGACAGGTCCGAAATGACCAATTTCAATTTCTGCCTGTGGGTACTGTTCCTGAAGCTTCAGTTTTTCTTCTTCTGCAACAGCTAAGTTATTGGCATGAATCACATAAAGCTTCACCGGAAGACCGATTTCCACATTTCTCTGACCGATTATTTGCTCAGAACGAGAAAAAGCCTTTTTCGTAGAACGGATTTTTTCAAATAAAACAATCTTTCCATCTTCAAATGTTAAAATCGGTTTTATTTTCAATAGCCCTGCAATTAAAGCCGCTCCATTCGTCAAACGACCCCCTCGCACTAAATTGTTCAAATCTTCTACAATCAAATAAGCATACGTATTATCTCTAACCGTGTCCAATTTTGTAAGGATTTCTTCAATTGAAGTTCCTTTATCAGCGCCTTCCAGAGCCACTTCAACCATGTGTCCCATGGGCATACTAGTTATTTTTGAGTCATAGGGATGAAGTGCCACGCCCTTAATACTTTCCTTTAGTGAAAATAGGGTACTGACAAAACCTGAAATCCCAGAAGAAAGATGAATGCTTAGAATCGTATCATAGCCCTTAGCAGCAATAGATTCATAGAGCTCGATCACTTCACCCAGTGCTGGCTGAGAAGTTGTGGGAAATTCAGAGCTGCTATTTAACAAGCCATAATATTCATCTGCTTCAATATCGATTCCTTCGTTGTATATCTTTCCGTCAAGGATCACAGGAATGGGGATGATAAACAAATCCTCATGTGCTTTGAGCCTCTCAGGTAAATAAGCTGTACTATCCGTAACAACAGCAAGTTTCATATAAAAAACCCTCGTTTCATTTTTCTAAACTTTAATAAATATAACATACTCTCAAATAGAAGAAAACCGTCTTTTTCATGCTAGCTCGCTAAAAATTCCTGAATAGCCTGCTGATTCATGCCTAGATCGATTTGCAAAAAGCTACCGGCATAATCATAATAGCCGTCTGTCCATGAGTTATCTACAGGAACTGTCAGTCGTTCAATTCCAGAAGCACCTTTTAGCGCAAGAGAAGGACCATTCATCAAAAGATACGTCATTGGGATATTGTTTGCCATATACCCAACAAGCTTCCCTGCTGATTCAGGTGTTCTTAGTAAAACTAACGGGTTTTTCAATTGAGAAATCACGGCAGACATCACTTGCTGTTGTCTTCTTACACGACCGAAATCTCCTTCTTCATCCATTCGGAAACGGGCGTATTGGAGTAATACATGCCCATCCATCTTCTGATCGCCTTGAGCAATATCCACACCATCTAGGTTGATATCCTTTTCTGCATCGATGCGTACACCACTAGGGAAAAGGGAGTCAACCACTTTTTCAAAGCTTTGAAAATCGACCTTGGCATAATACTTACAGTCAATGCCGAAATTCTGTGCTAATGTTTGGCGTACCAGCTCTGCTCCACCAAATGCGTAGGCGGAATTAATCTTATTCGCATCATACCCTGGGATATCTACAAAAGTATCTCTCATAAATGAAATCAGCTTGGGCTTTCCAGAAGGACCATCTAATTGTAGGACCATGATCGTGTCTGCTCTACCGGCATCTTCTCCACGTGTATCACTTCCCAGAAACAAGATATTCTTTGAACCATCCGAGCTGGTCACACCGTTAAACGTCTCTGTTTCTTCTTGTGGCAAAGAAGTATCATGCTCTGCTGCGTATTTCCCTTTAAAGAAAAATATTACAGGTAAAACTATCAGTAAAACTACCGCGAGCAATACCCACTTCAACCATCTTCGCTTCCCATGTTTTTTTATCTTTTTCGGCTTTGCCGATTTTTTAGGAGGAATCGGCGCCTGTTCACTTTCAGAAAAAGCCGCTCTTTGATACGCATGATTTCTATTATCCTCTAGCTGTTGCGATCGTTGATAATTTTCTTCACTATAATTATATGGATTGGATTGCTCCGTCTGCTCTCTTTGTCCTTTTTGGTCCACTTCTTTTGACCTTCTCGGACTAAAGCCCGGCTGCTTCTCTTCCTTTTCTGATTCTTTATGTATATGTTTGTATCGATCCATTCGACTCATCGTTCCTACCACCTTTTTATACTGTCAGAAGTAAGCATACCTTATTTCATGAAAAAAGTCTTTTATAGAAATGGATTTTAAAGAAAAATGAAAAGACTTATGATTCCTCTTTCGCTTTATCATCGAATTATATTAAAGCTGAAATGCACACAAAACGAATTTTCTTTTTCATTCTATAAATATGTCAATAGAATAGAAGTAAGCGATGATTGAGCAAAAAGAAATGCTGTTTTTATCTGGTTTTCCAAATACCAGAAAAAGGCTGTCAACAACATCACTTTTCGATGTTGACGACAACCTGAACATTGGTTTTGATTGAAGCAGGTATGAAAGCCTATGAGTAAGACGAAAATTTATGGAATCATTCAATTTTTGCTGAAGCATTTACCGCATCAATACTGTAATGAAATGCCACTTAATCAAGCGAGGAACTTTTAGCAAAAGCCAAAGTATATCAATAACTCTAAGAAGTTTCCTATAAGAACAACTGGATACTACATGAAGGTAATATCTAACGGTTTAATCGCTTTTCATACAGATTCCATATCTGACTTATATACCATGAATCGGATGAACAGAATAATTCCCGAATACTTTGACCTCTCCGCCCATTAATTTGATCTCCTGTAGCGCACAATCAATAAGTTCAATTGGTTTGTCAGCAATCAGATCGATCAAGAAGAAATACTCGCCTAAGGCTGTTTTTAAAGGGCGAGATTCTATCTTACTCAGATCGATTTCGCGCCAGCTAAAAGCAGATAATGCTTTGTGGAGTGCCCCAGGCATATTATTAGGCATTGTGATAGCCAATGTCATTTTTCGTACTTTACTCGGAATATGCGCCAACGCTACTGTGTCTGAACCAATGACCCAGAATCTCGTCCGATTGATTGCTACATCCTGGATATCCGCCTTCACAATTGTCAGATCATACGTTTCTGCTGAAAGCTTTGGTGCAATTGCAGCAATCTTCCGATGTGGATGTTCGGAAACAAAGTTCGCGGCATAAGCAGTTGACGGTGTCTGCTCAAGCTCGGCATCTGGAAAGTGTTGACTCAAGAATGCCTGAGATTGTGCTAACGCTTGTGGATGGGATAAAATACGCGTAGTTTCCTGCCAGTTCTCCTGATTTTCCTTACTGACCATCAGCTGTTGAAAAATCGGCAATACAATTTCTGCTCCGACAGGAATATTACTCTGATGAAAGAGATAATCGACCGTTGTATTCACTGAACCTTCCAAGGTATTTTCAATCGGAACTACACCCAGATCCACATCCTTAAACTCTACCGCCTTGATACATGCTGGAATCGAATGAAAGGGAACTAATGTCTCGTTTGGAAAAGCGGTTTTTGTCGCTGTATGTGTGAATGAGCTCTCCGGCCCAAGATAACCGACCTTCATTTTTTCACCTACTCTATATTCGTTAATATTTCTTCTACAATTTCTTCCGGTGTTCGTTGATTCGTGCTGACGATCATACTCGCAGCTTCTTTATAAAACGTAATTCGCGGCTCAAAAACCTGCTTGATCTCTTCCGGAGATTTTGATACAACCAGTGGTCGAACAGTAGTATGATCATTCTTCAAGCGCGGAATAAATACTTCCGGAGTTGTTTCCAAATAGACTACTGGCGCCATTTCCTTCAGCAGCTCACGATTTTCCTGACGCATCACGATGCCGCCGCCTGTTGAAATAACATAATTATGATCGATATATTTTTTTAATACCTTCGTTTCCTTTTCACGAAAGGCTGCTTCCCCATTCAAATCGAAATATTCTTGAATGGTCATCCCTATTTCTTCAACTATTTTATCATCAAAGTCAATGTGCGCCATTCCTGTTTTCTCAGAAAGAAGCTTTCCCACCGTTGTCTTTCCGGCACCCATAAATCCAATCAGCGTAATCCCATTCATCTAGTTTCCTCCTGCTCCATATAGTTGTTCCAAATCAGCAAAGAAGTTTGGATAAGATACGGCAATCGCTTCCGCTTTTTCCAACTCCACATCGCCTTCCTTGACTAATAGCGCGGCAATCTGCAGCATCATACCAATGCGATGATCTCCATAGCTTGTCACATTGCCCCCATGAAGCGAAGTTCTCCCTTGAATGATCAGGCCATCGTCTGTAGGCGTTATGTCCGCTCCCAGACGGTTTAGTTCATTGGCAACCGCATCGATTCGATTGGTTTCTTTGACCTTTAGTTCCTCTGCGTCGCGAATCACTGTTTTTCCCTCAGCCTGTGTAGCCATCAACGCAATGATTGGCAGCTCATCAATCAGGCGAGGAATGATTTCTCCGCCGATTTCGATTCCTTTCAACTGGCTCGTTTCTACGGTGATTCTACCGGATTTATTATTTTTTCCTTCTTCCTCAATAGAGATCTTACCACCCATTTGTTTTATTACATCAATAATTCCAGTTCTAGTTGGATTAAGCCCAACATTCTCTAAAATAATTTTACTATTGGGCAGAATCAACCCAGCAACTAAAAAGAATGCCGCAGAGGAAATATCTCCGGGTACAACAACTTCCTGTCCAGTCAACGTTTGCGGCCCTTGAAGTCGAATCTCTTTCCCTGTAACCTCCACATGTCCACCGAATTGACGAATCATGTCTTCCGTATGATCCCGTGTCTTCTCCTTTTCAATAATGACGGTTTCACCAGTCGCTTGAAGTGCCGCAAAGAGAATAGCTGATTTTACCTGAGCACTTGCGACAGGCATCTCATAGTGAAGTGGTTGTAAATTTTTATTCCCTTTGATTGTCAGTGGTGGATATTCACTGCCATCACGTCCTGTACAATCCGCTTTCATTTGATTGAGCGGTGTCATAACTCGGGCCATCGGTCGCTTCGCAATCGAAGCATCACCGAACAATTCTGTCGTGAAATCCTGTCCAGCTAATATTCCACTAATTAGGCGGATCGTTGTTCCAGAGTTCCCTACATCTATTGGTTGCTCTGAAGGCTTTAGACTCTCAAACCCTTTCCCGTGGACAGTGATCGTCTCCCCATCATCTTCAATAGCCACGCCTAATGAACGAAAGGCTGCCAACGTACTAAGGCAATCTTCTCCACGTAGAAAGTTCTTGATAGTCGTTGGTCCATGAGCAATCGAGCCAAACATAATACTTCTATGTGAAATGGATTTATCACTTGGAACCTGAATCGTTCCAGATAGACGCTGTTTATTTATTGATAATTTCAAAATACTCCTCCTTATTCTGGAAGAATCAACAAGCGCTCAGCGAATCAAGTCGCGAATGTTTTTAACTCAACCAGATTTTCTAGTATATCCTTCATTTTTTAGCCTCTTAAAATAAATACATGAGTTCATTATTTTTCGTAACAGAGATAGCTGGTTTCTTTTTCTAAGGTTTCTTTGGCTTTTTCCAAATCTTCTTTTCGTTTGAAGGTAAGCTGTAAAATACCAAAAATATCTTCCCGTGTTTCAAGAATTTTCAAATTAATCAAAGACAATTCTTTCTTTCCAAGTATTCCAGTTACCTCAGCAATCACACCAGGCACATCAGGAATATCTACAAATAAATCATAAAAAGCAGGAATTGCGCCTTCTTTATGAACAGGCATCTGATTTCTCGTCTCTTTTGCCTCATAGAAAAATTGAAAGATGGCTTCCTGATTGCTTGTTTCAAGCCAACGGGACACTTGGTTCATCTCTGTTTGCCAGCCTGAAATCAATTCAAGTAGAATCTCTTTATTATTTAGAAGAATATCTGTCCACATCTCCGGATCAGAGGAAGCAATTCGAGTGATGTCTCTGAATCCGCCTGCGGCCAACTGCCTCGCACGAGGGTGGGCCTCGTTAAATACTTTGCTTTGATTCACCAAGCCGGCAGCAATCACATGCGGCAAATGACTCAGCATCCCTGTGATTTTGTCGTGTTCTTCCGGATCAAGCGTGACAAATTTCGCTTGCGTCCCTTTTAGCAGCTCTTTCAACACATTCATCTTTTTCAAATCCGTTGCCGGACTAGGCGTCAAAATATAGTAGGCATTTTCAAAAAGCCGCTCATCACCGGCAGTCACGCCAGATTTGTGTGAACCAGCCATCGGATGACCACCAATGAACGATGTCATGCCTAAGTCAACAGCTGTTTCCACGATTTCTTTTTTTGTACTACCCACATCGCTAATGATTGCTCCTTCTTTCAACGAAAGTGTGCTGAGCTTTGCTAGCTGTTGCTTCACGACCTCTACAGGTGAGCAGAGTAAAATCACATCTGCAGCTTCCGCAGTCTCTTCGAATGAAGCGGCACGAGCATCAATAATTCTTCTTTTCAACGCAAATACTTCTGACTCCTCTTGAATGTCCATTCCAGCAACAGTTACATTTGGATGTTCTTTTTTGATAGCTAACGCCAATGAGCTGCCAATTAGTCCTAAGCCTATGATCAATACTTGTTTTTTCATTACTTTCTACACTCCAATCGATTGATTTTTTAGAATTGTTGAGTGTAGAGACGATAAGCCTGTACATCGGCCTTCATCTGATCAAAGGAATCACTATCAAATTTTTCCAGAACAGCCTGTGCAATTTCTGTCGCAACAACGGCTTCACAAACTACACTTGCAGCCGGAACAGCCGTACTATCTGAACGTTCCACACTGGCTTTGTAGGCTTCTTTTGTATCAATATTTACACTTTGTAATGGTTTGTATAATGTCGGGATAGGCTTCATCACCCCACGAACAATGACAGGCATCCCGTTGGTCATACCACCCTCAAACCCTCCAAGATTATTAGAAGTTCGTGTATAACCTCTTTGTTCATCCCAAACAATTTCATCCATGACTTTACTGCCCGGTCTGTGGGCCATTTCAAAGCCAATGCCAAATTCCACGCCCTTAAATGCGTTAATACTAACAACTGCTTGTGCAATTTTGGCATCTAGCTTGCGGTCCCATTGTGTGTAGCTTCCCAAACCGACCGGTACGCCACCGACAACAACCTCCACTACGCCGCCAATCGTATCACCATTTTTTTTCGTCTCATCAATCAATGCTTTGATTTTTTCCTCGACAGTCGGATCGACCACTCGAACTTCTGACTGTTCTGATTTTTCACGAATCTCACTAACAGTCAGATTATCAGGAATTGTGGCTTGAATACCGCCCAATACAACCACATGTCCAGCCACTTCCATATCAAGCTCTTTCAACAGCTTTTTCGCTACAGCACCAATCGCCACACGCATAGTCGTTTCTCTAGCCGATGAACGCTCCAAAACATTTCTCAAATCTTCATGTCCGTACTTAATTCCGCCAACCAGATCCGCATGCCCTGGTCTTGGCTTGTTCACACGACGAATGTTTTTCTCTTTTTCTGAAACTTCCTCAACAGACATCACCGACTGCCAGTTTTTCCAATCATTATTTTCCACGATCATTGTAACAGGTGAGCCTAATGTTTTTCCATGGCGAACGCCTGATGTAATCCTTACTCGGTCAGTCTCGATTTTCATTCGACCACCTCTACCGTAACCGGTTTGTCTACGGGACAACTCACTATTTATATCGTCAGCACTTAACGGAAGTCCGGCCGGTAAACCTTCAATGATCGCCGTTAATTCTGGTCCGTGGGATTCTCCTGCTGTAATAAATCTCATTTGGCTTAGCTCCTTTTCAAGTAGTCTCTCATTTCTTCTATTTCTGTTGGCACAATTTTTGCTTTTCCAATCTCTTCAAGTAAAATAATTTTTATTGCTGTCCCCCGCGTCTTTTTGTCATGAGTCAACGCTTGATAAAGCAAGTCTTCATTCCAGTTTTCATAGGCCACAGGAAGATTGAATTTTTCCAGCATTTCCTTCAGCTGTCTCGTTGTATCAGCAGGAGTCAGTCCCTTTTGCTCAGCAATTTGATTGATCTGAACCATACCAATCGCAACAGCCTCACCATGACTGACAACACCATAGCCAGCAGTATTTTCTATCGCATGACCAATAGTGTGCCCGAAATTTAGAATCAGTCGAATACCATTATCCAACTCATCTTCCTCAACAACCTTGCGTTTTATTTTCAGGCATGCTGTGATGATAGCCTCTGCATTGGCCAGTAGCTCCTGCTCGTCTTTCAATCCTTGTAACGTTTTCCAAAGTATAGGATCAGCAATTGCTGCCGATTTGACAATTTCAGCAATTCCTTCTCTCACACGTCGTGGCTCTAACGTGTTCAATGTATTAGGATCGATCAATACACCATCCGGCTGCCAGAATGCGCCAACAAGATTCTTCGCATTTTTTGTATTCACACCAGTTTTACCACCAATGCTGCTATCCACTTGCGCCAACAATGTTGTAGGAACCTGTAAAAAGTGAATGCCTCGCATGTAGGTTGCCGCTGCAAATCCAGCTAAATCACCAATGACTCCACCGCCTAAGGCTAAAACTCCATCACTTCGAGTAAATTGCTGTTCCGCCAAATGTTCGTATATTTTTTCTGTATTTTCTAATGATTTACTGGTTTCTCCTGCTGGGACAACTAGCTTTGTTGCATCAAATCCTTGAGCCAGCAGCTGCTCCAAAACAGCTGCTCCATATAAACTATCAACCGTCTCATCGGTAATCACCGCAATTTTCTGCTGCTTCCAAAGCTTCGCGACCCATTCGCCAAGTCGAGAAAGACTATTCTTTTCAATAATGATTTCATATTCGTGATTTGGTAATTGAACTGTCAGCATGCTACTGACCTCCTTTTGGAAAAAAATGATCGTCATATTCTGTTGAACAACCGCTGTTCTACCTGTAGGGATATACCCCATAGATTGATACAGCTTAACTAGATACGCTTCCTGTTTTATCGTATCTAGCAGCCATTTTCGACAAGTTGGGTATTCTGCTTCAATCAGCTGCATCGCTTGTTTTCCACTACCCAGTTTCTGAAATTTCGGTAAAACAGCAAGCGGTCCCACCTTGATTGTTTCTTTTGATTCCTTCTTAATCTTTATACAGCCAGTGATTTCTTCTCCCATTAGAACGAAAAAGAAATCAGTTGTTTGGTCAGCATATACCTCCTGCAGTTTTTCTAGTGTGATCAACGCAGGATTTTGCTCGTCTCTGTATTTTTCATAAAGCGGTTTGAAGGCTGTTTGGTAAATTTCTTTTACCGTTGACAGCTCTTCAAATACCACCGGTTTAAGCGATACTTTCTTTTCTCCATCGGGATTACAATGCATTGATTTCTTTCATTGCTTTTTCCATGATGTCTACTTCTTTCATCATTTTCAGGTATGTCTTCTCATTCAGTGACTGTGGTCCATCAGACCAAGCATTCGCCGGATCCGGATGGATTTCCACGATCATGCCAGCTGCGCCAGCTGCAACACCGGCACGAGCCATTGGCGGCACCAAATCCCAAATTCCTGTACCGTGACTTGGATCGACAATAATTGGGAAGTGACTCAATTTTTTGATCAATGGAACGGCACTTAAATCAAAGGTATTTCTAGTCGCTGTTTCGTATGTCCGAATCCCACGTTCAATAAAAATGACGTTGTTATTGTTTTGAACAGCAATGTATTCTGCCGCATTCAACCATTCATCGATCGTGCCGGAAATCCCACGTTTCAAGCCAATTGGTTTACCCGTTTTCCCAACAGAAGCCAATAACTTAAAGTTTTGCATGTTTCGTGCACCAATCTGTAAAATATCACTGTATTCCGCAACCATATCGATATGACCTTCATCCATGACCTCGGTAATAACCTTCATTCCCAATTCATCAGCAGCCTGACGAATGTATTTCAGGCCTTCTTCTTCTAATCCTTGGAAAGCGTATGGCGAAGTTCTTGGCTTAAAGGCCCCCCCACGTAATATTTGAGCCCCACCAGCCTTGGCGATTCGTGCACATTCTCTGATTTGATCCAACCCTTCGATTGAACAAGGTCCTGCCATTGTCACAAATTCACCATTTCCGATCTTCACTCCATCGACATCAACTACTGTGTCTTGAGGGTGAAATTCTCTTGATGTCAATTTGTAAGTGTTTGAAATACGCACTGTATTTTCGACACCTTCGTAGCTGTTAAACGCAACATCCTGCATTTTTCTTGTGTCTCCCAATAACCCGATAACCACGTGATCCTTGCCTTGATTGATTTGAACATCCAAACCTTCCTTTTTCACTCTCTTTATAATTGAATCCACTTGTTCTTTCGTAGCACTTGCTTTCATAATAACGATCATAATAATTTCCTCCTCGAATTTTATCTATTCATGTAATTAACTATTTTCAATAATTGGCTTTACTTTCTCAATTGGCATTTCTTTGCCTGTCCATAATTCAAATGCTGCTGCGCCTTGATAGAGAAGCATGCCCAAACCATTTACAGCTTTCGTACCTCTCGCCTTGGCTTCCTTCAGCAACGTTGTCTCTCTAGGTGTATAAATCACATCATATACTGGAAGATCCGCTCGTAAAATCGAGAAATCTTCAATTGGCGATGCCGCCAAATTTGGTTTCATTCCAACACCTGTAGCATTTACCAGCAAGCTACTGTCGCTCACATCTGCGGCCAGCTCATCTGAATTTGCTAAATCGTGTAGATGAATGATACAGCTCGTATGGGCTTCAATGTAGCGAAGCTTTTCTTTTACTTTTTCAAAGAATTCATCCTTGCGATTATAGACAGCAATCTCTTTTACGCCGTCTAAAGCCGCTTGTACAATAATAGCAGTTGCTGCACCACCCGCACCAATGATCGTCATTTTTTTCCCGATAATGTCGATTTCTTGGTCCTTCAGGCTCCTCATAAAGCCTGTTCCATCCGTTGTATACCCGATCAGTCTGCCGTTATCATTTACGATCGTATTGATCGCTCCTACCAGCTTGGCAGCTTCACTCAACTCATCCATCAACGGAACTGCTGCCATCTTATGTGGCATGGATAAGTTTGCACCTAGCATTTCCAAGGTACGAATTGATTCGATGGCTGATATCAGACGATCTTCTCCTAGCTCAAAGGCCAGATAGACTGCATCGATATCCAGTGCTTGAAGCGCTGTGTTTTGAATCATCGGTGAAACGCTGTGACGAATCGGCTCTGCGAAGAGTCCAATCAGTCTGGTGTGACCTGTAATCGTGTTTTCCATTGTTCAACCTCCATAGAATCAAAATAAAAAAGCAAGGCATTCACCGTAAATTTACAGAAAATCTACAGTGAATACCTTGCAAAAAAGATAATATAAAAAGCCACTATAGATTTTCATCTATGCGGCTTAAAAGTCATGCTTAAATCCCTTAGCCATCATAGATACAAACTTGCGTTTTGCATTGTTTGCATCCACGATACTCATGAATACAAACTCATCTAAAATAGCTAAAGTAATACTTATTTAGTTGTGTTAGTTTTTTAATTGTCGTTTTCATACGAATCACTCCACTACTGTTTTAAGAATTGAAGTAAGTATACTCCGCCGTTCAATAGATTGTCAACTGTTTTTTATAAAAAATGTCAACTTTATTTTTCCAGTAGTCTTTTTGTACTATCTTTTCCATGGCAGCTCTATGATCAATCTTCTTCCTTATCCCCACTGTTGGTACTACTTGGCGACGCTAAAGCTTCCCTATCCGCCTGTCGATAAACAGTATAAAATATAGAGAGTAGTGTTAGACAAATGACCACCAAAAAAAGAAGAAATTCGATACCATGATGCGGGTCAAATCTCTCGACCACGTTCTGGAATGCGCCCAAAACCTGAATATCGCGAAGCAGCTTCTTAAAAATAATCGTTGATAATACTAGCGAAATACTGCCGAAAAATACAAGAATATATCCTGCCTCCAGGACAAACTCACTCGCAATGATAGCAGAGCGCTCCCCAAGCAATCGCTTAATCACTATTTCTTCCTGTTCAATACCAGCTTTCTGTTTATAGAAATGCTTTGTATATAAAATCACTGCAAGAAAAAGAAAAAAACACACCAGTATAGTTCCTGTTCTTAAAATAGTCAGCAATAAAATCAAGGGTTGAAAAGAGGCTGCTTCATCTTCTTTCGCCATCTCTTGCAACACTGTTTCTAAAATGATCCAAGAGGAGAAAAAGTCGACCCACTTCCAGCTGAAGAAAAAAAGAAAGAACAAAAGACCGATCATTATAAAGGATGAGAAATACCCTCTCCTTCTAACAAGCGACCGAAAAGAGCTGGTTACAGTATAGTAAAGAATCATTGATACCTCAGTCAGCATAGTCGTTCCTCCTTGTTCCCTATTATAGAATAGCGGAGCACCTTGTACATTTACAATTGTCTGTCAAAATATAACAAGGAAGTGACAAGTATTAATAAAAAAGCACGATTCTTAAAGTATCTTATGCTAGACTGCATCTTTATTCCCAATATTTCGAAATCTTTTTCCTTCTCAAATGAATAGGGACTTCCTTTGCATGAAATAAATTTCTATTTTTTTGAGCAAGTAATTTTGGGAAAATTTCTCATCCAGTTTATCAATAAAAATTAAATTTCTCCCTCTGTCACTGCCAGCTCTTTTAGTTTTCGTCGAATCATCCACCTTGTAACAGCTGAAGCAATGAACATCACAAATGCTGTAATCGGGAAAATGAATGAAAGCAAAACACTTAAGAGATTATCTGAAATTGGACGATTTTGATAGTAAGGGAAAATGAGACACAGAAACAAGAATATAAGGCTAACCATCAAGAAATAACTTGCTACATTATAGTTATTGATCAGTTTCGTTGTTTGGTCTGAATAAATATCATTGTCCCTATCCGTATTGACCCGAAAGAAGTAATAGCTCTGCATCCCCCAATAATCAGGTGTATAATTTCCTTTAAATAATTCCCATCCATCATCAGCCATCAACTGTAGATACTCCACCTGCTCTTCTTTCGTTTTGAAGTGTCGCATATCATTCTTAAAAAGATAAGTATCTTTTGTTTTCTCAAATTTGTAGTAATGGATTTCTAAAGGAACTAATAAGCTGAAAGGACTAATTTGAACGAGCTTCCTGCCAAGTTGCGCCTGCTTGTTAATGAAATTTTCTTCAAATCTTGGTGAAATCCATAATCTAAATTTTCCCATCTTAGTTCCCTCCTATTATTTGATCGTAAAGATGTAAATTTTCTTCCAAACGTCTGCGTTCTTCTTTTAGAGCATTCTTTCCAGCTAGTGTTAAGCGATAGTTTTTACGTCTTCCCTCACTTTTACTGGTTTCTTCAATCCATTGTTTCTTTTTTAAAATATCAAAAGCCGTATACAATGTACCCGCAGCAATAGTTACTCTCCCTTGTGTCCGCTCTTCAATTTCCTTGATCACACCATACCCGTGTTTCTCTTTAACTAACGAAAGCAGGATCAAAAAAGTTGTCTCTGTCATCGAATTTTGTGACTGTTTCATTCTGATTATCCCTCGCTATACAGTTTTACTATATATAGTTTAACTGTATATTTTTTAACTGTCAATATTGATTTAGATATAGAACAAAAAAGAAGCAACCTCCAACTGGAAGTCACTTCATTCATTTCAAAGACATAGATAGAAGCGATTGTCGTTCCTATTCTATCTGTTCCTATTTTTTAGAATTCTGCTGCGTACACGTCATCTACTGTTTGTGCAGGATCGATCACGATATACAAGCTATTTGTTTTTTCACTGATTTTAGTAGATTGGTATACATTATCCAATCCTTCATCACTTTTATCTTTATATGGGAAGTATACCAAGTCAGGTGTGCCACTTTTGTAAAGAATTTCCATACGTTCAATATCTTCATATTTTAACGCACGAGCAAACATGCCTGATTCCAAACCACCCATGTTGATATCATGTGTTTGAACATGATCGCCTTCTTGGAATATTTCGATTTTGAATCCTGCACATGGATGAATTTCTACGAATTCACTTCCGTTGATACGGCCAAAGCTTGTTGTAATTTGCTTGATCCATAGGTCACCAATATAACGGCGGCCGATTGTCCATGTTTCGCCATTTCTGAAATAAAATTTTAACCCTGTCATTTCTCTTGCCATAGTATTTTTCTCCTTAATAAATAAATTCTTAACACCTTTCAGTTTAGCATACTTTGTGAAAACTGCCTAAAAATACGCCTGTAATTATAACCTACTTAAAAAGACCTCTGTCACTACAACAGCACGCTGATGTGTGCCTGTGGCAATCAGTTTGGAACTGTCATATACCTCAAATGAATACGCTACTTTAGCCCCTTCTTTTGCTTCTAAATTCACATTCACCAAAATCTCAGCACCTACAATTGATGGTCGTAAATGTTTTATATCAAGCTTTGTGCCCACACTTGTCTCTTCCTCTGCCAAATCGTTGCTCAGAAAATCACGTGCGGTATTTTCTATCATCGCAATCAATGCCGGGGTTGCCAATACATCTAGATCACCAGAACCAATTTCTCGTGCAGTCTGGGTTGCTTCCACAATAAAGGTTTTCGAATAAACAGTCATGATTCATCCTCCACTTTCACAAAATCCCTGGAAAAAGCAAGGAGTTGCTCGCGATCGTTAGCTACTTCCCTATTGATTACTGCCGCCTCAAGTCGGTCAATCAACTCTCCTAACCATTTTCCAGGTTGTCTGTCAATTTCAGCTAACAGGTCATTGCCTGTTATCCTCAACTGTTTTCGTTCCGTAATTGGTAGTTCTGAAAACTTTCTTTCTGTTCCCTCACAATCTGCTTTCTGACCATAAAATGGCACTATTTTTTCTACAGAAAGAGACTGCTCCAAGCCTAATCGGAAAAGCTCCTGTGCTTGCCATTCACCCGCTAAACGTTGCTTCAAACCAAAGGAAAGCTCTGCTACCTCATGAATCAGATGATTGGAAAGCTTCCAACATTTCAAAAAATCCCGTGTATCAGAACTCGCGATGTTTAGCTCTTTAAGCAGTAAGGTCCACGCCTGTCCTTCTTCCTCGATCCTTCGATTAGGCAACTCTGAAAAGGCAAGCAGCCCAGTCAATCGCTCTTTAAGCCCCGGACAGCTTTGATAGCATTCCGTTTCGATGAATGAGGTCAGCCCCTTCTGACGATTTTTTCCAAGCAACATCTTGATAAACTCAATGGCAATTCGTTCTACAGATATTTTAGCGAGAAGCGAATGGAACAAATAAATCGCACCAAGCGTTTCTTTTTCAATTTCAAAATCGAGTTGACTGGCAAAGCGAAGTCCTCTCATCATCCGTAGTGCATCTTCGTGAAAACGTTCTTTAGGATCACCTACTGCTCGGATCACCCCTTTTTGCAAATCATCTAGCCCATGAAATAAATCAATAATAGTCCCTTCTTTGTCCATCGCCAATGCATTGATTGTGAAATCTCGGCGTTTCAAATCCTCTTCGAGAGAGCGAACAAACGTTACATGATCTGGTCTTCGATAATCCTGGTAGGTTGACTCTGTTCGAAAGGTCGTGATTTCATATTGGTCTTCTTCATGCAAAACCAAAACAGTCCCATGATCAATGCCAACATCCACTGTTCGTTTAAAAATGTGCTTGATTTCTTCCGGATAGGCACTAGTTGCTATATCCACGTCATGACTTTTTTTCCCAAGCAAAGTATCTCTAACACTACCGCCGACAAAATATGCCTCGAAGCCATGCTTTTCTATTTCTTCTATGACCACAGAAGCCTTGACGAACTCTTGTGGTAGTTGTTCCAATTTCATAAAAGATTTTCCAATCCATAAACTAGCTCTTCCAAATCAACGACCTTTTTACAGCTCAAAGCAACACCTGTCATGAACGAACTACGGTCATAGGAATCGTGGCGAATCGTCAAGCCTTCACCGATTCCTCCAAACTGAACTTGTTGATGTGCAATCAAGCCTGGAAGTCTGACACTGTGAATTTTCATCCCATCATAATCAGCACCTCGTGCTCCGGCAATCAACTCTTCTTCCTCAGGGTGACCTTGATTTTTTGTCCGCCGTACCTCTGCCATCATTTCTGCCGTCTTCAACGCAGTTCCACTAGGTGCATCCAATTTATTGTCGTGGTGGAGTTCAATGATTTCTACATCCGGAAAATATTCCGCTGCTTTTTTAGCAAATTGCATCATCAAAACAGCACCTACAGCAAAGTTAGGCGCAATCAACCCTCCAACCTTCAACTCTGCAGATTTCTTTTTCAAGCTTTGAATCTGTTCCTCTGTGAACCCTGTCGTACCAACCACAGGAGCAATGCTATTTTCAATAGCAAAGCGTGTATTTTCATAGGCCACCGACGGAATCGTAAAATCAATCCAAACATCTGGTGTACTTATCAGCAACTCTTCCTTTGTCTTAAATACTGGCACATCTGCTTCATAGCCAGCCAGCTCATTCAAATTTGTTTCCTCCGAAAATGGATCAAGAACACTGACAAGCTTAAGATCCGCGTGTTCAAGAACCATATTTACTGCTGTACTGCCCATTTTCCCTTTAAATCCAGCGACTGCTACTTTAATCATGTGTTTTTCCATCCTTTCGTTCGAACCTATATTTATCCCGTTGGTTGAACTTCGCCATATTTTTATTAAATGATTCTGTTAAATCGATATCCAGTGAATTGGCCATAATCAGCGTCACAAAGAGCACATCGCCGAGCTCTTCTTCCACTGTTTTAGGTTTCTCTTCGGCTTTCTTCGGCTTCTCTCCGTAATAGTGATTGATTTCCCGAGCCAACTCACCGACCTCTTCTGTCAATCGTGCCATTTGGCTTAATGGTGAGAAATACCCGGTTTTAAATTGTTTGATATAGGCATCTACTTCTGCCTGCATTTCTTTAAGAGATTCTGTTTTTTCCATTTTGCACAACCTTCCTTCCTTCACATCTTAACAAAAAGTTTTTCTATTGAAAAGATTCTTCTTGTCGTTTTTTCGTGGGAGTGATAAAGTGATGAAGGAAAAGGAGGCGTTTGTATGGAAGAAAAAAATTTTTATGTAAAAGATATTATTATTATTTTAATCGGAACAGCCCTCTATGCATTCGGGCTTGTAAATATCAATATTGCGAATGATTTGGCAGAAGGAGGTGTAACAGGAGTTACCTTGATTCTCCTTGCACTCTTTAAGATCAATCCCGCATACTCAACCCTACTGATCAATATTCCACTGATTTTGATCGGTGGTAAGATTCTGGGGAAACATGCGTTTTATTATACGATCGTTGGAACAGTTTCACTTTCCGGGTTTTTATGGATTTTCCAACGCATTCCGGTAGAGATAAATTTGGATCATGATCTTTTAATTGCCTCTTTACTTGCCGGGCTTGCCGGTGGTATCGGGAGCGGACTTATTTATCGTGTTGGCGGCACGACTGGCGGAAGCGATGTGATTGCTCGAATATTAGAAAAAAAATACGGTGTCAGTATGGGACGCTCCTTACTGTTGTTTGACATTTTGGTATTGACTCTCTCTTTAAGTTATTTGGATGTCAAACGAATGATGTATACTCTGATTGTTTCCTTTGTATTCAGTAAGATTGTAGATTCCGTATTAGACGGTGCTTATTCAGCAAAAGGGATTCTCGTCATCTCCAATCAAGCCGAAGATATCGGAGAAGTCGTTATGCATTTGTTAGAACGTGGTGTCACCTATCTTTCCGGACAAGGTGGTTATTCTCAAGTAGATAGAAAAATCCTGTATGTTGTTGTTAGCCCAAGTGAAATCATTGAAGTCAAACGAATTGTTCATGAGCTCGACCCGAAAGCCTTTATCTCTGTGCTCAATGTTCATGAGGCAATCGGAGAAGGCTTCACATATGCGAAACCGACAAAAAGACTCTTCAAAAAGAGTCGTGCCGGTACTTAATACTAGAAGATATAGACCGACCTTAAGAGGAGCATTTTCTCCTTTTAAAGTCGGTCTATTGCTATTTTTCTAGTAGAAGTTATACCTGAATCAAGCTTGCGTCTTCATTCGATTAAGTTCATCAGATAGTTCCAAAAACGCCTCATAATCGCCATCCTCAAGCGATTGATCGATTTGATTACGTAACAGGTTCATCCGCGCCAGCTGTTCTTCATGCTTAAAATAAGCTTCTATTTCCTGCACGGTTTCTTCACTAACATAGTCTTTCCATGGAGCAAATGGATTGTCCTCCAATATAGACAGATAATCCGGATTCTGAAAGACATCGCCGAACACACATTCCAAATACAAGGTATCCTTCCAATTCATACGAATTTCATGAAAAATCTGATCAGTATCTGTAAACATTTTCCCCTTTATAAACAAAATAATTGGTTCATCTTGTATTTCAGAAGAAGCGATTTGAATCCCACGTTCTGTTTTCTCAACGTGCTCAACAAAGGTAACATTATTCAAAATGACTTCATGATTGATCAAGTAATTCAAAATCCAAATAATTTCCCTTTTACTAAAAGAAATATTGTTGACCAGCCAAACAAGAAACTTCTTCTTATCCGCGACATTGATGTCCATACGATCACCTAGCCTTCCTCTAAATCATCAAGTAGGGATGCTACCTCATTATCCCCCGGTTCGTGGGCCAGATAATGTTGTAGTACTTCTTTTGCTTCTTTCAACTGCCCCTCTTCTCTCAGAAAAATCCCATACTCCTTTAAAAAATCCGGTTCATGAGCTAATTCCTGAGAAGCTTGTTTGTAATGAAGCATCGCTTGTTCGAACTCTTCCTGTTCATTATAGGCATTAGCCAAATTCCACTCTGCATACGGATGATTGGTTTCTTCCATACCAGATAACACATCAATTACCTCTTCAAATCGTCCTTCAGTGCGGTACAAGTTACTTAGCGTCAACAGACTTTCATCAACTTTTTCTCCAAGTGCCACTGCTTCTTTTAAGAAACGTTCAGCTTTCTCTACGTCATGCAACCGGTACGCATTCTCAGAAGCCAGCTGATAAAGGTCCACTTGAAAAGGATTTTCTTTCATTCCTTCCTCAAGCACTTCCTGCGCTTCTTCCAATAATTCTTCTTCCTGTAAAGCTTCCCCCAAATAGAGATACAGCGATTGATATTGAGGATTTAGCGCCCGTAATTGCTGGAAAAGAATAATTGCTTTTTGATTTTCATGCATTTGGATATACGTAAAGGCCAATTGAAATAAACGATCATCCGTTTGTTCTTCTTTTAAGCTATCTTCAAAAAAAGGAACGGCTTCTTCAAAATGTCCCATCATACTATAACTTGTTCCTAAACGCTCATTGATTGATGTTCTGAAAATCTCTTTCGTCTCCAACTCACCATGTAGACGAGTATACTGTTCAATCGCTTCAGCGAATTGACCATTGACAAAATATAGCTCTGCTAGAGCAAATACAATCAATGGCTCATCCGGCAACAAACGCTCTGCCTCTTTCAACTTCGCTTCACTGACTTCAGGAATTCCCATCACTTGGTATAAATCTGCCAGAACCAACAAACTTTGTACATAGCTTGGGCTATCTTCTGAAACCAAGCCTAAATAATCCAAAGCTTCATCATATTGTGCATTTTCAATAGCAATCTCAGCCAATGGCAAGTTCAATCCATCTGCTTCCGGATAATCGATAACCAGCTTTTGGAAAATCTGCTCTGCTTCCTCCAAGAAGCCTATGGAAAGCAACTCCTCTCCCAAATCAGCTAAAGTATCTCCATCGTCCTTTCGTAGCGCCTCTTGTAAAAGCAGCTGCGCTTCTGCTAAATTTTCACTGTGTAATGCTTGTAGCATTTTCTCACTATAGGTCATTTCATCACAATCCTCTTTTTATGTTTTCTATCATTTTTTTGTATTCATCTACCGTTTGAAGCAATTCCTCTGCATCAAAGCACTCGGCTTCTCCCGGCACACCGATATCTTGTAACACCATAGCTTTTCCATATTCTTCTGCACAGTTCAATAACTCCTGCACATAATCGCTGACAAAAATTTGGTCCGGAAATTCAATGGGATACCCCAGACGAATCAACCAAATCAAAAAATTCTTTATATGAAAAGAAAAACCCATTTTCTGTTGTGACCATAGTAACTGAAGAAGACTGCCAAGCAAGTGCTTCATATAGACAGATAACAAGTGCCCGCCATCCACACGGTAGAAGGCCTGTTCGAACAATCGGCCAAAGCTGCGAATAAGTTCTTCATCCTTTTGATAATAGCGAAGTAAAGGATTCATCAAGCCATTAAAGGATTGCTGATTCAAGCGCTGTTGATCATTGAAATTCTTGTACAAGTCTCTCAAAAAATCATGACTGCAGACTAGTCCACATTGGATAAACACAAGAAAATCAATCAGCTGGCGATCCCCCTCTTTTCGAATCATGGTTTGATCATAGATGATTCGGTCTGCTAAAGTAGTGACGGATAATGCTGTCTTATGTTGTAATTCGATCAATCCGGTCCCTGCTAACGACTCACTCAACGATTGCAAGGAAAGAGGCATCAACCATAGCTCTGTTTCTAAAATCGTTGTATGATCAATAAAAGCCGAAAGATGCATCACCCCTTCATTTCCCAAACCAATGAGCAAATAATTCTCTTTCTCAGGAAATGTAGTTATAAATGAAAGCAGAGCCTCTAACTCTGAGAAATTATTACAGTGAACATCATTTTTACAAATATACCAATCAAGATTTTGACGTTCATTGAATAGCTGTATCAGTTTATCAGAAAACAAATCATAGTATCGTTGATTCGTTATCAAAAGAACATGTCTTCCACCAAACGGCTCATTTTTTAAAAGAGACGCTACTGTCTCGCCATAAATAACTTGGCTTTGATGATCGTCTTTCTCATAAACAAATTCCATGCGGCACCCCCTTTCTTTTATTTTACCATTTTTTCGTTGCAACAAGGCATTGTAATGTCCTGAAAAGAAGTGTCAAAGATGCTTTTTTAACAGTTTATTGGGATAACCCTTAAACTGCAAATAGTAACCTCCGGAATTCATTCTCCACATAGCTAATACCGGCAATTTGCTACAAGGACTTTCAACTATAACGTAAAATCTAAAAAAAGCAAGTACTCATTGAAAAAAGCGTATGTTTTTTTATCAACGTAGCATGACTCAAAATAGAAACTTTGTTCAGAAATAGATTAGCTAGGACAAAATGATTATTTATTCATTCTTTAAACGTATTATTAATTTCTATTTTACTATTTCCCTCTTAAATATACGAATGATTTGGTATTTCTATCATTTAGTAACCTAGATAATTGCTCAGCCATTAGGTAAAAAAATGAGAATTGTCATTTAATCAGACAATCCTCATTTTCTATTTATGCAATGATGTACCTACCACATACGACTATCCAGAAGCTCTACACCAACTACCCCTATCAAAGGAACCCTTTCATCCTCAGTCAACGCTTTGAACTCTTCTGGGGAAACAAGTAATGTTGCTTGAGTGGCACTAATTCCATTCTCCTTGGCATAGCTTCTAGCATCTTTTAGTTGCTGATTAAAAGATTTCACCTCTAAAAAAGGCTTCAACTCTTCTTTGATTTCTGTTGACGAAGTAGTAAATATCTCTGGATTGAATGTTCTTTCGATTTCTTCTCCTAGTTTTTCGTTATCCAATAAATAATCAAGCATAGAAAAATAGTATTGCTCTAGCTTTTCTGGATCTGAATTGATCGTTACAGCCCCATTTTGAATCAAACGAGGATACTCTTTATTCAATTTTTCTATCTGCCCCCTTTTCATAGCTAAGTTTTCGTTACCATAGCCTACATAACTATCTTTGAATCGAATACCAAATGAAGATATCCCTACTGAATCAAAGTTTGATGAGGTTATACCAACGGCAAGCAAGCGATCCAACTTGTGATCCAGAACCAATTCTTTAATTGCTTTCAAATCCATTTGATGATAGTAATCAAAATGCAGGTTTATTTTCATAACCGCAGTCTTCGGTAAAAGCTCAACCTTTTCCTTCAATTCGTCTATCAGCTGATTGTGTTGGTTACCAAACATTTCTTCTGTGGACACCATGTTATAAGAAAGCCAAGGCTGTTCCAAGGTACCTGAAATCGGTTGTGCCTCAATCTTCCCTCTTTTCAAAACAGTAGAATGAACGCTTGTTTCATTTTTCAATGCATCATAATAATTATAACGAAGAATATAAGAACCAATTCCTGTTTGTTCGACCTGAATATCTTCCAATGTATGTCCTGTGACAGTTAACCCGTTCTCTATTTTTTTATACAACTCATAGTCACTGTATGTTTTTTCCGTTCGGCCTTTTGTAGGGTCAAAATACATCTTATTTAATAACGGACGACCAAAGCTCCACCCTCCCAGTAAAACAAACAGTATAATGAGCCCTGTGAGAAAGCCATGCTTTAGCCATTTCTTACGAACAATCTTTCTAACAGCTTGCGTAGAGCTTTCTTCAAACACTGGCGTTTGCTCTGTAATTCCCGAAAACTCTTCTGTTTCAAATAAGTATTCTTGGATAGCTTCTGCTTTTTTAAGCTCTTCCTCTACATAGGCCTTTTCTTCTTCAGTTACTTGTCCCCAACGATACCTCTCCAACAACTGTTTAAATTCCTCTGATTCCTTCATCCAATAATCGCTCCTTTATTTTGTTTCTGCCGCGATACAAGATTGTTTTCACTTGACTAGTGCTCATACCATAATAGTCTTGTATCTCTTTTACAGACATCTCCGAATAATAGTAATGAAAAATCACTTCCTTATAGGGAGATTGCAGCGTTGCAATGATCGCTGCCAGCTTTTCCTTCTTTTCTTTATCAACAAGCTCTTGTTCCATATCCGTGTTACTCAACAACATTTCCTTCATTTTATGAAAAGAGCTTATTTGCCACCGTTTCCTTTTCCGCTCATGATCAATGAACTCATTTCGAATCACTCGAAGCAGCCAAAATTTTTGCTGCTCTTCCGGTATTTTTTCAATAGCCAAAAGAAATTTATACACCGCATTTCCGACTAAATCTTCTGCCTGTTCCCGATTCTTCGTAAGATACACGGCATATCGAAAAAGCTCTTGATAATATTGTTCAAACCCAACACCCATTTCATCCTTTTCATTCATCCCAACCCTCCTCTTACCTTATATACGAATAAACTATAGAAAGGTTACACACAAGCACAACTTTTTTCTAACACCGACAAAAAATTATAGTGCCGCCTATTAATAAAAAGTATACACTATTCCCTTATTCAAATTTGTAAATAGTGAGTCATTCTTTTTCTTCTATTGAACAATGAAATAACCTATGCTATCCTAAAATAGGAAAGGAGGCACATTATGTCTAAAGCAAGTTTTATTGCTTCTCTTCTTCAGCAAGGAAGATTTGTTGAAAAGTACAAAGAAGCAGGAAATTCCATGCTGCCGCTACTGAAATCGAACCAACCAGTTAGTTTGGAACCAATTACTGAGATCTCTGAATTAGCTGTAAAGGATATCGTCTTTTGCAAAGTTAAAGGAAATTATTATACCCACCTCATCTCTGCGATACGAACTCGAAACAATCAAGTAGAGTATCAGATTTCCAATAATCATGGATTCGTCAATGGATGGGTTAAACGAAAAAACATATTGGGCAAAGTTGTAAAAATTTGGTAATCCTACCAGATTTTATTTTTTTGTCCTTTTTCGTGTATATGCTCCTTTTTTCTTCTCATCCGCGTATCGCAAATCAATTCTTGTGAGACACCCTCTGATAAAATAATCCTCTCAAAAAAACTTCTATACTAGTACATTTGCTCCTTTATTTATCATAACACCTACAAATACCCATCAAAATAGAATAACAATCGTTACATAAAATATTTACAAGCAATAGTGGAAACAGCTATACTACGTTTATAAATCCTATGTACATTTTATACATACTTCTCTCTCAGTTCTGACTGAGATTGGCAGTGTCTGCAAAGGCTATACTTACAGTAAATATGAGTATCGCTACTCTAAACAAAAAGAACCCACTTTATAAAAATAATGAAGTGAGTTCCTCTTTTATAAGCTGCCCCTTCTCTGCTCCCTTTGGGCAAAATAACCATGAAAACAGAAAAAGAACCCTTGATACTCAAGGGTTCCCATAACAGTCCTATTTAACAGCATCTTTCAACGCTTTACCTGGTTTAAACGCAGGTACTTTACTTGCAGCGATTTGGATCTCTTTACCAGTTTGTGGGTTGCGTCCTTTACGTGCAGCACGTTCGCGGACTTCAAAGTTACCAAAACCGATTAATTGAACTTTTTCACCTTTAGCAAGTGTTTCTTGGATTGTTGAAAATACAGCGTCTACAGCTGCAGTTGCGTCTTTTTTAGTTAAACCAGTTGAAGATGCAACGTTTTCGATTAATTCTGCTTTGTTTGCCATGGATTATTTCACCTCCTCCATAAGGATAGGATGCCTGAAACAGACATCAAATGTATTTTATCTCTGAGTGGTCCAAAGGATAAAATATAAATATTGAATTGGATCAATATTCTTTAACAAAGATATCATAGGAAACTAGTAATAGCAAGGTTTTTAACGCGTTTTAAGTAGTTTTTTTGATAAAAGTATATTTTCTCTTATTATGTTTGAACATTTACCAAAAGTGTGATAGAATGCACTATTTTCGTCTTCTTGGAATGATTTTGATAGGTGTTCCCTCAAACGCAAATGCATTACGCACTTGATTCTCCAAAAAACGTGCATAAGAAAAGTGCATCAGTTCCTCTTCATTAACAAAAATCACGAAAGTTGGCGGCTTGATTGCTACTTGTGTCGCATAGAAAATCTTCAGTCGTTTGCCTTTATCTGTTGGTGTAGGATTGATTGCTACTGCATCCATGATTACATCGTTCAATACAGCTGAAGGAATCCGAAGATTTTGGTTCATGCTAACTGTTTCGATCATTTCCGGCAGCTTATTCAACCGTTGTTTTGTAAGAGCAGAAACAAAGACAATTGGTGCATAGTCCAGATAACGAAACTCGTCTCGAATTTCCTGTTCAAATTCGCGCATCGTATTTGTTTCCTTTTTGATCGTATCCCATTTGTTTACAACAATGATGACACCGCGACCAGCCTCATGAGCAAACCCAGCGACTTTCTTATCCTGCTCTCTGATTCCTTCTTCTGCATTTAGAACCATCAAAACAATGTCGGAACGCTCAATTGCACGCATCGCACGCATCACACTATATTTTTCTGTTGTTTCGTAGACTTTTCCTCGCTTACGCATCCCTGCAGTGTCGATCATTAGGAATTTCTGACCTTCACTTGATTCAAAATACGTATCAACGGCATCTCTCGTCGTTCCTTCTACCTCTGAAACAATCACGCGATCCTCACCTAAGATAGCGTTGATCAAAGAAGATTTACCAACATTTGGGCGACCTATCAAACTAAATTTGATCAAGCCTTCTTCTTCCTCTTCCACCTCAGTAGAGAAATGCTTCACGGCTTCATCCAGTACATCCCCAATACCTAAACCATGGCTTCCTGAAATCGGAAACGGTTCGCCTAAGCCCAATGAATAGAACTCATAGATATCTGCACGCATCTCAGGATTATCCACCTTGTTAACTGCTAGAATCACTGGTTTTTTACTACGGTACAAAATTCTAGCCACCATCTCATCTGCATCTGTTACACCTTCACGTCCACTAGCGACAAGAATAATCACATCGGCTTCATCGATAGCAATCTCTGCTTGATGTTTGATTTGCTCCATAAAAGGTTCATCCCCTAAATCGATCCCGCCCGTATCAATGATACTAAACTCGCGACCTAACCATTCCCCTTTTGCGTATATTCTATCTCTTGTAACACCAGGCGTATCTTCTACAATTGAAATACGTTCCCCGGCAATACGGTTAAAAATTGTCGATTTTCCTACATTTGGACGACCGACAATTGCTATTGTTGGATTTGCCATTCTAAAACTACCTCCTTGACAGTTTTCAATCTTGTTTAGTTTACCTCATAATTCAGTGAATATGCAAGAAAAACTCAAGGAAAACAAAAGATTAATCAAGCTTTCTCTCCATCATCTTATCTGGAAAAGTAAATTCACAGAAACCCAACTTTTTATACACAGGATACCCCAACTTCGTAGCCATCAAATCAACCTTATCTAACTGTAACTCCTCGGCTTCCTTAATCAATTGCTGAACCAACTGGCTGGCAATTCCTTGGCTCCGAAACGACTTTTTCGTATAAACATTTAGAATCGTACCTGTTCGTCCATACTTTCGAGCAGGATGTGGCAATCGTTCTGCTATTTCTAAAAAAGCAACAGCAACCATATCATCCCCTTGTTCGGCATGCCAACTAATCAATGTGTTATCTAACCGTTCAGCTAGGTAGTGCGCTGTTTTTTCTTCGAATGTAGTGGATTCTTCTTCTGTAAACGAATAATTTTCCTCAAAAAATAACCGTCGCATGCGAACAAGCTGTACTAAATTATTTTTTGTACTTCTTCTTATTTGCACCATCTTTATTCCTCCAAAATTCTCAGAAAATACCTTTGTAATTTTTCCTCATAAACGGTTTTCATCGTAGTATATACACCATAAAAATCATCTCTCAATGACGTCAACGAAAGGGTCAAAGTTTGGATTTTTTCATCCTTCATATGGAAAAGCTTGGATGGATAAACCAACAGATCAATTTTTTTGCAATTATCCTGTGTAAAAGGAATCATCTCCACAAAGGTGAAGTCTGCAAGCATACTCTTGACATTATTGATATAAACATAGTTATCTTCTGAAAGGATAGCAACATTCAATTTAATACTTTTTTGGTGTTCTTTAAGTGTTGGTAAAATTAAATGCGTCATAATTAAGCTCATATCGTCCAAGCATTCAGTTTGCCAACTCGTGCTAAATGGGTAACTTTCAAAGAAGTCGTAAATTCGATTGTAAATGATTGGGAAAATGATTTCATCTTCCTCTATATCCTCACGTTGCATCAAGCTGAAAAACGGAATTCTCTGTTTAAAAATCATATAATCAAAAAGAATATTCACTAAATTTGCTTCAAGTAATGTTACTCGACCTGCATTCGAGTAGTTCTCAAGAAGCGGATGCAAAACTTTTTTATTGAACTCAGCAAAAAATTGAAACATCTTATTGGAACGCAGCTGCAACTCTTCTCTTGGAACATCAAATAGTGGGTCCTCTTCAAAAGAATAGGTAGGTCCATAAAAAGCAAGAAAAGCCAAAAAACGCGCTTCTATTTTAGCTGTTTCTTCTGTCATGCTAAATAGTTCTTGTAATGGCTGATAACAATTCGTATAATTTCCTTCGATTAAAATGTCATACTCCTCTGAATCCACCATCGTGTGCCCCATATTCAGCCTTCTATACATAATTTCTGCATGAATTTGGCGTAGCTGATCACTATACCTGTAAGAGTCACTCGTCTTCGGTGGAAGCTTCAATATAGGATCAAAAGCCTGAGCTAGTTCCTGAATGGAACAAAAGCTGTCTCTAAATTCATCACCAAATGTACAATTCCAAATAAAATAGGTGAATATAATACGAATCAGTCGTTCATCTCCAGTCATTTGAATTGAAGAAATAGTGACATGTATATTGAAATTTGCTAGGTACGCAACCATTTTTTTGATATTTCTTCTGGTATACGATTCACTCACATCATGTTTTACGCAAAAAGCTTCGATATTCTTTTCTTCTTCCGATAGAAGAGCCATTAAAAATTTATAACTGATACTATTTTTTAAAACATGAGTGACATAGTGGTCTAAGATGATCCAGCATGGCGTTTTATCGACTTTACCGTCAATTAAAATCCCTCTTTCTTGCTGCGTAAGCTCCTTTATATCCTGGTGAATTTCTTCCAGGATTGCACAAAGTCGATTGTAGGAAAAAGAAAATTCCCCGACAAGTCCATTTTTACTATAGGTTCCTTCCGGTAAAGAAATTAGTAAGGCATAGACCTCAATCTTTTCTTGTTGATTCTTATTTAACATTGTCTCATAAATCATTTTTTACCAACTTTCGAAAATAATTTTCACTCTTTTGATAATTCACAAGGATTATTTTATAGAAGCATTGAGTAATCAACATCTTTAATCTTTTTTTAAAAAAAGTGAATTTTTTCTCCTTATTTGAAAAATAATGGTTTATTCCTTATAATTACTTATATATCAAGAGCAAAGGAGGACCATTATGATTTATTCGCAAATCGATACACAGTTTATTCCTGACGGCCCACTTTCTTTGGGCATGGAGTGTGTCTACTACTCTAATGATATCAAAAAAACACTGACTTGGTTTAGTAAAATTTTGGGTTGGTTGACAAAAGTTGAA
Organism: Enterococcus sp. 9E7_DIV0242; assembly: GCF_002140975.2. NCBI lineage: Bacteria > Bacillati > Bacillota > Bacilli > Lactobacillales > Enterococcaceae > Enterococcus > Candidatus Enterococcus clewellii. The sequence continues at coordinate 294,089 of NZ_CP147247.1, read as the reverse complement.
TTATCAGATGATACACAGACCATTTCCTATGCCGTAGCCTATACAGTTCCATACCAACAGTTCGCGAATACAACAAACATACAGCCCAAAATAAAACTTCATATTTTACCGGGAGAGCCTCGTCAAGAGGTTATATCAATCATTCCAACAACCAAACTGGAAAAATTAGTTGCTCTTGTTAACAAAAACAATCAAGAAACAATGACCATAAAAACAGCCTATGATGGTAATTTATACGCCCAATTAACAACGATCGATGGCTCCATTTTAACATTTTATCAAGAAGCTTCCTATGAGAATTTGTGATTGCACCAACAAAAGCAGTCAGGACAATTGATGTTCTGACTGCTTTTTTCTTTTAAATGAAACAAAAAAAGCCTGGGATTTGTGAAGTTACATCCCAAGCTCGTACTGTCTTTTACTCTTCGTCAGATCCCTGACCTTTTAGTTGATCGCCAAGAATATCGCCCATTGTAAACCCTGTGCTTTCTTCCGGCATTTCATATGATCCAGTTTCTTCCTCTGGTTGTTCCTGAACTTCAGGTTTAGCCTCTAATGCTTTAATACTTAAAGCAATGCGGTGTTCTGCTTCATTCACTTCCAGAACTTTGACTTTGATCTCATCACCTTCATGAAGAACTTCATGTGGCGTCGCGATATGCTTATGAGAAATTTGAGAAATATGCACAAGTCCTTCTACCCCTGGGAAGACTTCGACAAATGCACCAAAGCTTGTCAAACGTTTTACTGTTCCATCAAGTACTTCGCCAGCTGGTGCTTTTTCTGCAATATCAGACCAAGGTCCAGGCAAAGTTTCCTTAATAGAAAGTGAAATACGTTCTTCGTCTGGATTGATTGATAGAATCTTAACTTTAACCTCGTCTCCAACACTCAGTACATCACCAGGTTTGTCGACATGCTGATGTGCAATTTCAGAAACGTGTACTAGACCGTCGATACCGCCTAAATCAACAAAAGCACCAAAATCAGTCAATCTTGCGACTTTTCCTTCCACAACGTCGCCGTCATGTAAATCTGCAAGAATTTCTTTCTTATGCACTTCTTTTTCGGCTTCTACAACCGCTTTATGAGATAAAATCAAACGATTTTCAGAAGGTTCGATCTCAATGATCTTAAATGTCATTGTTTTCCCTTTATATTCAGAGAAATCATCAACAAAGTGATCTTCGACCATTGATGCAGGAACGAATCCACGGACACCAACATCAACAACTAACCCGCCTTTTACAACATTTGTAACTGGCGCTTCAATAATTTTGCCGGCTTGGAAATCCTTTTCGATATCTTCCCAAACTTTTTTCGCATCTAAACGGCGTTTAGACAACAGGTAACTCCCGTTTTCTTTGTCTTTACCGATTGATGTGATTACGACTAAATCCAGAACATCATGTAGTTTCACGAAATCGTTGATATCTTCGACTTGTGAAGTAGACAATTCTTTCGCTGGTACAACACCTTCAACACCAGCACCTTCAATCCCGACAACGACTTGCTTGTCTTCGATTGCAAGAACCTCTCCCCTAACGATGTCGCCAACATTCACTTCTTGAAAGCTGTTTAACGCATCTTCCATTGTTACATTGCTGTTTTCTACTTGCTTCTCTTCTGTCATGAACACTTATCCTCCTATACACCAACAAAAATTCGTTAATAATGACTTGTTTCTTTAATATTACGGGATTTCGAGCAAAAAATAAAGCGATTTCTCTTAAAATATTATATTTTATTTAATCTGCAAAATTTCTATTAGCTATTCTCTTATTCGAAGAGCAGCATTTCCCTGTACTATAACAACGAAATCAACTGGTCTTTGCTGTTATTTAGTCCATCACAGCTTCTCTGAAATAACCGCCTCAATCGCTTCGACAACCTCAACAATCGACAGCCCTGTTGTATCAATGCGAACAGCATCTTCCGCCTGAACAAGTGGAGAAGCCTCGCGCGTTGAATCGATATGGTCTCTTCGTTCAATTTCCTTTTTCAATGTGTCGAAATCTGTTTCGATCCCCTTTGAAATATTCTCTTTATAACGTCGTTCCGCCCGTTCTTCCACGCTCGCTACTAAAAATATTTTTACTTCTGCATCCGGCAAGACTGTTGTTCCAATATCTCGGCCATCCATAACAATGCCGCCTTGCTTGCCTATTTGTTGCTGCAGCTCTACTAGCTTCTTTCGAACCTCAGCATGTGCAGCAACGATTGACACAGCATTCGTTACGTCTTGCTGGCGGATCGCTTCAGTCACATCTTCTTCATCCACAAAAACCAATTGCCCTTCCGGTTGTTGTTTAAATGTGATGGCATAGTTAGAAAGTAGTTCGCAAAGAGCAGCCCCATCTTCAAGCTTTGTATTGTTACTGATTGCTAAATATGTCAAAGCGCGGTACATCGCACCTGTATCACAATAAATATAATTTAACTTCTCTGCTAGTATTTTGGCCACCGTACTTTTCCCTGATGAAGCCGGTCCGTCAATCGCTATACTTATCTTTTTCATTCTTCTCTCCACTTTCTTTCGAAGAAATTAAAAAACTTCTTCGACTCTCCATTTTTAGCATTTTTGAGCAATCGCACCGATTTCTTCCGCGCTTCTTTGACTGCTCGCCTCGGCTGTCAGCACTTGTCGGCGCCTTTAAATTGCTCTTTATCCATTTTTAAGGACTGAGGTATTTTTAGATACCCCAGCCCTGCATTATCCTATTAAGCTTATTGTACTCGTAGTGAGTCTCCTGGATGAAGCACTGCATCAGCAGATAATCCATTCAATTCTAAAATTTGATCGACTGTTACGCCATATCTTTCAGCCACTTGTCTAAATCCTTCACCCGCTTGAACCTCAGCATAAACTGGTTCAGTTGCCTCCGGAGTTGCATTCGGATCTTCTACTGATCCCTCTGGCTGTGTCGGATCCTCTGTTGCAGAAGATTCTGGCTGTGCCTGTGACGTAGATGAAGCAGGCGCTGAGCTTTCCTTTGTAGATGATGCTACGACAGATGATGTTGTTGTCGTGGTCCCACCTTTATTCTCGCTAGGTTTGTCTCTTGCCACCCACCAAAAAGTTCCTATAGGTAAGGCAATGATCAATAATAATAAGATAACCAGGATCGTCAAAAAGACTGTGTTTCCTTTTTTGTATTGTCGTTTTTCGATTCTTGAGTGTCCGGCATCATCCTTAGTATCATAAATGGATTGTTCCCAAGGTTCACGTGCCTCAGTTGGTTTATTTTTATCTCTTTTGCTCACTGTCTTTCCTCCTAAAATCGTATCGTTTGATATTATAACATAGCTTGCTATTATGTGCAGAGATAAAAAGTAGATTATTTTTCTTCTTTAAATAATCTTATCAATATTTCCTGCCATGAATGTACTGTTTTTCCAGCTATGTTCTGCTCTGCTTCTGTTGCTGATAGTACTGCACCACAATTATCACAACAAGGAGTTACCTTCTCACTTTCTTCTGTTTCAGAAAAATAGTGCATGATAAATGTTCTTCTACATTCTTTTGTGAAAATATAGTCTAGCATCTGTTCCAGCTGATAATATTTTTCCTGATCTTTTTTACGCAATCGCTCACTTAAGACTTCAAGCGTATAGGAGCCATTTAGATAACCCTCCAGCCATTTTTGCTGGATATCGCTCATTGATTCAAGAAGCTCAGTTGGAAACTCTGTGTGACCTTCTAACAGCTTTTGTAGTGTCCTCAGCTCTTCCTTTACTTCATTTCTAAAAAAACGATGTATTGCTTCATCTCCACTTTGATACAGTAATAAGGCAATTGCTGCCTGCCCATCTCTACCTGCTCGTCCTATCTCCTGAACATAATTTTCCATGCTGGCCGGACAGTCATAATGAATCACAAAACGAATATCAGGTTTATCAATACCCATTCCAAATGCGTTCGTCGCAAACAAAAGATCAATTTCATTTTCAATAAATTGTTGTTGTATTTTACTTCGCTCATTGGCCGTTAAGCCACCATGATAAAACGCTGATCGAATGCTTGTCTGCTCCTGCAACTTTCGCGACAGCATTTCTGTTGTTTTTCTGGCAGTACAATACACAATGCCCTTTTTGTTTCGCTTGATTAAATACTCAAAAAGCTGTGCTTCTTTTTCATCCGTTCTCTCAACAATCAATGAAATGTTCTTTCGGTTGATCGAATAAATAAATGAACGAACGGCTAGCGGTTCCTTGAACAGATAGTCCTTAATTTCATTCTGCACACTTTGCGATGCGGTTGCAGTCAAGGCCAACGTGAGCGGAAAATTCAATTTTTGCAACACGTCTTTTATTTTAACATACTCCGGTCTAAAATCCACTCCCCATTGTGACACACAATGCGCTTCGTCAACCACAAAAAGAGAGAGGGGCATATTTTTTAACTTCTCTAAAACCTCATTTTTCATCAAAGATTCCGGACTGATAAAAATAAATTTATACTTGTGAAGTTGTGCAAGGATATACTGCTTTTCATCATAGGATAAAAAGCTATTAAACGCAACAACTCTACGCTCTCCAAGCTTTTGCAACTGCCTAACCTGGTCCTCCATCAATGATAATAGTGGTGAAACAATCAATACTGTATGGGGCAATATTTTCCCTGTTAATTGATAAGTTAATGATTTCCCGGTACCTGTGGGTAAAACAGCTAGCGTATCTTCTTTATTCAGCAATGCCTCGATGATTTCGCGCTGTCCTTCTCGAAAGGACGAATAGCCAAAATAACGATGCAGTAATTCTTCCAATGCCATACTAATACTCACGTTCTTTCTTTATTTGCATAATTTGATACATTCGAAAAGCAAAATAGTCAATCTCAAATCGTTGTCTCAGCTCCGCATACTGCCAAGTTTGGCAAAGTGTCTTGATTTCTTGAAAGATGTTTACTTGTTCTTGTGGAATGAACGGTTCACCCAAGAAGTCCTTTTCGCTGATTGCCAACTCCAAAAAATGATCGTTCACTGTGCTTGGTTTCATCTGTCGCAATTGCGTGATTTCACTTAACGAGTGACCTGCCAACCATAATTCTTTTGTCTGCAACATACTTTGATTTTTATTTTTTTCCAGATCGCTTTTGATTGTCTCGTACAGCACAGCTCCTTGAGGCAAGCGCTCAATACAACTGAACAATTGATGGTAGATGTTTTTCCGATACAGTAATCGTTGGAATGCAGATGACTCTTGTAAGAGCTGCTGCTCAGCTTTTCCATTCAGGCGATACCCTGAAAACTGTTGGGCAATAAAATTTCCCTCTTTCTCAGGAAACTGACTTAAAACCGTGCGCCACTCTTCAGTCATTAAATGGCCCACCCTATTTTTATCAAGTGTCACCAGCAGCTGTTTTATCTTCAATTGATAGTAAGGTGAAGCCTCTAAAGGAATATATTGCTTATTCTGATAGGATAAATGCGAGGTGACCTGAACTAAAAATTGCAGCATACGCCACATGTCATTCTCCGTTTTTGCATAGCTGTACCCGTTCAAATGTTTGGTATGGGTCCTGATTATCTCAGCATTTTCAAGTAAGTACTGTGTTCCTTTGTCTGTAATCTGTGCCTCCAAGCTCTCTTGATCAAAACTGATGAAGCCATTTTTGATCAGCTTCTGTAATAGCTGATGGAATGTTTTTTCATTCAGCTCAGGAAATAAATGGAAATAAGAGAGATTATCAAAAAGAAACCCATTCATCAATACGGAAACCGTTCGCTTTCCCTTCAACAAATGATAGAGGGTAGATACTTTTATCTTGTAACCCTGCTGGAATAACGATAAAATGAATAACGTCTTCATAAACTGACCCTTTCATAAATAATATAAATTAGGAGCTACTCGTTATGGAATGTAAAATTATTCCCGAAAAATGTATTGCCTGCGGACTCTGTCAAGTCTATGCGCCAGATGTTTTTGATTATACAGAGGAAGGCATCGTGTTATTTAAAAATAAGCCGGAAGCCTTGTCCATAACTGTCGACAGCCAAAATGCTGAAACAGTTACTACAGCCTATCGCAAATGCCCGGTTCATGCAATTGAGCTCGCAAAAAGCCTTTAGTCTGCCAACTGAGATGCCCAACGAATAATCATATTTCCTACTAGCTGTTGCTGCTCGGCATTTGTGATTTCCGCTTGGCCATCTCCTTTTTGTTTCCCATAGCTGCCAAATCCCGCATGGTTTCCACCAGTTATCTCTTCAAATACCGTATTTGCCGGAAGGTATTCCTTGGCATCAGTATATTTTTCTTCATTCAGTACATCATCACTGTCTGCTGTAATTGATAAAACACCTCCATCAAAGGAGGATAAATCACCTTTTTTATCTGGATAGCTAGCCAAAAAGAAAACACCCTTTAATCCCGTATCCGCTAAATGTTCATGAGCAAAACGACTACCAATGACGCCTCCAAGAGAGTGACCACCAATAATATATGAGTGGATCTTCTTGTCGTCAATTATTTTTTCCGCATTATTCTGTCCCAAAATTGCCATATTTAATGGCTGTTTCAATAAATAGACACTAAAACCTGCTGCTGCTACCTGTTCGGCCCAAATACTGTAACTAGTGTTCTCAACCAGGGCCCCCTGATAAAACAAAATCGTTGGCTTCCCTTTTTCACCTTCAAAGAACAATACATCACGTTCCTTTTCAGCAGCTGTCGCAGCTTGAACCGCTGTTTCCGTTGGTTGATAAGTACTGTTTTTTATGTAAAAGAAGCCTGCTAATAGAATTACAAGCAATGCAACTCCTATTGATATACTGATTTTTTGCCATTTCTTCATTTCTCCATATCCTTTCACCTTCGAGACACTGCCTAAATTATGTTTGTCTCTCCCATTATCAATCATATTCTTCGGTTTCACCCAATAGTCTTTAGTAACATGACTAAAACGCACCGATTTCTTTGACTAAAAACATTTCCATTGGCTGTTTGTATTTAGGGATCGTAAGAAGCAGGCTCCCTGCATCTTGGTAACCCATTTTCCTATAAAAATGCTGTGCCTCTTCATCCACCTGTGTTGAGGTCATCACCATGCCATATCCTTGTTGCACCATTTCCGTTTCCCAAAAATCCATCAATGCTGTGCCGTAGCCCTTGTGCTGATGTTCCGAATCAATAAACAACATGGTGCAAAAAGGCGTATTATCCCAAAAAAGATTATATCTTAATATTCCGACCGGTACATCCTTCTCTAGCAGCACATAGCCCATGCGATCTTTTACTTTCTTTTCGAACACCTGCTCAGACAAATGAGGGTCGCGTTCAAACCAGAAATTCTTGTCTTCCATCTGAACATATCTGACTGTCCACATCATTTCCTCAACCTCCATAAAAATCAATTCATCGGTATCAAAGAGCTGTTGACCAATACTTGTAAAAATACCTAAATAGAATAGACAGAAAAAACTACGCATTTTTTGTGCAATCATTTGCTATTAAGGTACCCAGAGGCTCTTTAGAAAATTTGAAACCCGCACTCTCCTCCAAACATTGTCTTTTCCTATTTTATCAGATACACTAAAAAAAAGAAGTGAAACAATCAGGAGGTAAGAAAATGTTAGAATTACCAGAAACATACGCCTTTTCCGAACAGCTCCATCCTTTGTTGAAAGGAAAAGAAATTGCTTCTCTCTCAAGACAAAGCTCCCCTCATAAATTTGCTTTTTTCAGTGAAGACACCGATTATTCAGTACTTCTGGAACGGCAAAAAATCAAAGCAATCTATCCTGTAGCTGCCTATATCGTGATGGAATGTGAGAATCAGCTTCGTCTTGTTTTCAGAGACGGTATTCGTTTTTATTATGTTGAGAGCGAAGCAGAATTGCCTAAAAAGCATCAGTTGCTCTTACAGTTTACAGATGGCTCTTATCTAGCCTGTTCCGTGGCTATGTATGGCGCCATGTTACTTTATCATGGTTCACAGCACCCGACAGACAAGTATTATCAGGCTTCTGCCGAAAAACCAGTGCCTTATGATGCAGGCTTTGATTTTGACTATTTCGGTTCACTACTTCCCGAAAATCCAAAAAGAATGTCTGTCAAAGCTTTCTTAGGTACAGAGCAGCGGATTCCCGGTGTTGGGAATGGCTGTATGCAGGATATTTTCTTTCTGGCTGGCCTCCATCCCAAAAGACCTATTGCCTCTCTTAAAGAAGCTGAGCTGCGTTTGCTTTACCAACAGACAATTCAGACATTGACCAAAATGAAGGAGTTAGGGGGTCGAGACACAGAAAAGAATATTTATGGCCAAGCCGGCGACTATCAAACAATCCTTTCAAAAAATACCTATAAACACGGCTGTAAGGTTTGCGGTACAGATATCGTAAAAGAAAGTTACCTTGGTGGAACGATTTATTATTGCCCGGAATGTCAACCGTTATAACAAAAAAACTTCCTTTCCCGTTAAACGGTTAAGGAAGTTTTTTATCAAATTCATTACTATTTATTTTGCTAGGGTATTGCCCACACTTGATTGCTTTCTACTCAACCAAGGAAGTATTTTCGCATAGAACAGCATGAACACTGTACTGATGATAACACCTTTGATTAAGTTAAACGGAATGATCCCCACTGCAATATAGCTTTCCATCGATCTACCTAAGAATGATTGCGCAGTTACACCATACAAACTAAGATAAAGCGGCGTAATGACGAAATAATTGGCAATACTCATGAAAGCAGTCATCGCTATAATTCCAGTAACAATTCCAGCAACCTTGTTTCTCGTTTTGTGTGATCCCTTGTTGAAAAAGTAATACATTGGTAATGTGAATAACGTTGTTGCTAAAAAGCTGGCAACATCGCCCACCATGTTTTGTGGTGATGGACCAGTCAGCACCAGATGTAGGGTAGAACGAATCAATGCAGTGATAATTCCAGCAAATGGTCCGTATAAAAACATACTGATCATTACTGGGATATCGCTAAAGTCCACCTTAAGAAAAGGGACTGCCGGTAATAACGGAAATCCTACAAATTGTAACGCTGCGCCCAGAGCAGCCAACATCGCTACTCCCACCATTTTTTGTACCTTGCTGTTTCTCATTATGAAATCCTCCTGACAAGGATCCATCTTCAAACGAACCATTTGAATTAGCTGTTTTTCATCACGGACAAGCCCTAAATCCGTAAGATTCCCTCTCTATAACTGCAGAAAAAAACTCTATTTTTCTGCAGGGAAAAATAGAGTTAGAGTTATCTTATCTGAAAAAGAAAGCTAATCAAATAAGCCCTATCTTCTTTATCCAGACTGTACTGTCGGTATTGGAATTACACCAATTCGGCTACTTTTAAAAAGTAGGTCGTGGACTATAACCACCGGTCGGGAATTTCACCCTGCCCCTGAAGACGAACCTTTATTAAATTATGTTACAGCCCTATTATACATCATTTCACGCATAAAGCAATAGTTACAGCTATCACAACAAATGTCCTCAAATCATTTTGAGTCCAATACAAGAAAATACGCTGCAATTATCAATAGTATGACCAATGATCAGTAGGGTATTTTAGCTTATTCCTTAGTCTGTGATGCTCCAGTTATTCATAATCATTTGTATCGATTTCACTGACAGCTTTTTCAAATTCTAAATGGCTGGCCTCAACCTTCTTTTCTTTTGGCGGGAAGCTTTGATCAAACGCGTCCAGACCAGCACCATCTGGATACATAGATTCAGAAAAATGAATACTGCCGTTAATACCATCCAACGCTCCTTCGTATAAAGGTAGCGCCATGATTCCTGTGTAAAATTTTCCATCCGGCATAGAGAGCCCATATTTTTTCGTACCAATAAATCCATAAGGATGATAATGATACGGGTAGCCGCCAATAATAATCGCATTGAACCCTAGCCTTTTCGCTTCATTGATTGAATGTTCGATCAATAGTCGACCGTAGCCCTGTCTATGATATTCCGGAAGAATACTAACCGGCCCAAAAGAGATGACCGGAAGCTCGCCACCAGATGTATCAATTACCTTAGCCCGTGTATACATAATACTTCCAATGATTTTATCGTCCAGTTCAATAACAAAAGTCAGCTCCGGAATAAAATCAGGAGATGTTCTGATGTTATGAGCGACGAAATGTTCCTCAGCACCAGGGAGGTACAAATTCCAAAAAGCTTCTCGCGTGACTTCTTCAACGATCCGATGATCTTTTTCTTCTTCAAGTCTAATATTGATGCTCATAATTCTCCTCCTAAATCATTCAATTGAATATAACATAGAGCAATTCGCCCGAAAATACCTGCGAAGCACCGCAAGTATTCTAAAAGTACGGTCAATTGCTCCACTTCTCCTAAACAAAAACTGTATAAAGAGGTTAATGAAAAAAATCGCAAGAGGCCGAACGACCCTATCCTGCGATTCTTTTTCATGAAGCTCATTACTGATTTAAATAGCTCTTTTACGACTGCAAAGTAATAAAAAATTAAGACGAGTCACTTCTTTTAATGTATTTTAGAAATTTATGCTTTCACTTCATTTAAGAGACTGCTGATTTCCTTTTTATTAAGACTTCGATACTCTCCTGGTCTCAATCCCTGTAAAGTCAAGTTGCCAAAACGTTCCCGCTTCAATTTCTGCACCGGATACCCCACTGCTTGAAGCATGTTTTTCACCTGATGATTTTTTCCTTCATGAATCGTCAACTCGACGATCCCAGTTCCTGTTTGCAAATCGACTGATAGAATCTGAAATTCTGCCGGTGCCGACTTATACCCATTGACTCTTACCCCTTTTCGCAGCGGCTGTAAGTCATGTTTTTTCGGAACACCTTTGACCTTTGCAACATAAACTTTATTCACTTCATGACTTGGGTGTGTTAATTTCTGAGAAAAATCGCCGTCATTCGTCAACAGTAAAATACCGGAAGTATCATAATCTAAACGTCCAACAGGATAAATTCGTTCAACAACACTAGGGAAAAAGTCTGTGACGACCTTTCTTCCTTTGTCATCAGAAACAGAAGAAATCACTCCTTTTGGCTTGTAAAATAGATAGTATACATACTCTTCCTGATAAATCGGCACATCATCTACTTCAATCAAATCGTTTCGGCTGACCTTCGTTCCCAGTTCCTTCGATACCTTACCATTTACTTTTACTCTTCCTTGCTGGATGTACTCCTCCGCTTTACGACGCGAAGCCACCCCTGCATGTGCAATAACTTTCTGCAGTCTTTCCATTTATTCTTCCTCCTCAGGCTCTTTTTTTTCCTCTGGTGATGCAAGCAATTCATTGTCCTTGTACCGATCAAAAAAGAGATCCAAAGGAAGTTCTTCGTTGATTTCTTCTTCCATTTGATGGATATCAGGCAACTCATCTAACGCCTTCAAGCCAAAATAATCCATAAAATAATCTGTGGTTCCATATAAAATTGCTCGACCAGGGCCATCAACACGGCCCTTTTCCTCGATCAATTGCTTCGCAGCTAACTTTTGAATCGAACCAGCCGATTGAACACCACGTATCTCATCTACCTCAACCCTTGAAATCGGTTGCTTATAGGCAATGATCGATAAAGTCTCTAATGCGGCCTGAGATAAATTATTTGCAATCGGAGACTGCGCATATTTTTTCAATAAAGGAGCAAAGTTTTTTTTTGTTGAAAGAACAAACTGGTTGCCGATTTCCAAAATATTCAACGCAGAGTGTTCATCCTGTTCATAGCGTTTTTTCAATGTATTCAACAGCTCATAAGCTTTTGCTGTTGGCAGCTCAAGCAAGTAGGAAATTTCCTCCAAGCTTATGCCCTCATCACCAACGACAAAAAGAACTGCTTCAATTTGACTCATTGTGGTCACTGTGTTTCCTCCAAATCATTTGTTGTTTCCTCATCCTGATCGTTATAAAGCAGGATCGATCCATAATTACATTCCTGTTCTACACGCACCAGATGTTTTTTCATTAACTCAAGCAAAGCCATGAATGTTGTTACGATTTCTTGCTTTGAGTACGTGATGAAAAAGGCCTCTAGCTTAATCGGCTCGTCCTTTTCTAACTGTCTGATTGTATCTGTGAGCTCCGCAAGCTTCATCTCTATCGAAATATCCTCACCGGCTACAGTTGTTTCTACGGGCTGACGGCTTTTCCTTTTTTCCAGCATAGAGTGAAACGCCAAAAATAGATCGATTGTATTGAGTTTATTTGGCTCAAGTAGTGGTTGCTCTTCCCTATACTCATCGACATCCATCGGTTCTTTTGTATAATACAAGCTGCGCTCCGCTTCTTTTTCATGTAAAAGACCCGCAGCATATTTGAATTTTCGGTATTCCAACAGCTGTGTAACCAAAGCTTCTCGAGGATCTTCTCCCTCGACCTCTTCATCATCAACAAGTTCCAACTCTTGCTTTGGTAACAGCATTTTACTCTTGATCGCCATCAAGGTTGCCGCCATAACTAAATATTCACCTGCAACCTCAAGCTCTAACGATTGCATTGCTCGAATATAGCCCATATATTGCTCTGTCACAGCAGCAATAGGGATATCATAGACATCTATCTCCAATTTTTTTATCAAATGAAGAAGCAGATCCAGTGGACCTTCAAATACATCTAATTTTATATTGATCTCCTGCAAAGTGCTTCCAACTTTCTACTTAAAAATCTTTATCGCTCATTTTATGCATTATACTTAATAATTTTACAATTGTAACCATTTATCCAAATACTCCTTCGTCGCCGAAGTGCCGATGATCTCAACCTCGCTATAGCTATCTCTTAATTCATCCAGCAATTGAAACCCTAGCCCCTCGCCTCTATAGGATGGATTAAGACTGATATCATGCAAAATAAGCTGTGTCTCTGTTATGTACTCAACACCTAGCAGGCCTTGAATGTTTTCTCCCTGAGCGGGAACCCAGAAAAACAAAGTTAATCGCTCCTCCTGCTCATACATATCGATCTCATTGAGCAGTGAATGGTACTTTTCCATTTTATCATGAAAGCTAAGTAAGCCAACTGCAATCTTCTGTTGTTCCTTTCGATAAGGTATTAGCATCGTTTTTCATTCCTTTACTAGGCTCTTGGAAAATGCTTTTTATAGACATCTGCCATTCGTTTTTTTGTGATATGTGTATAGATTTGCGTCGTTGAAATATCTGCATGCCCCAACAATTCCTGTACAATCCGTAAATCTGCACCATTTTCCAATAAATGTGTTGCAAAGCTATGTCTTAGGGTATGTGGGGTAATATTCTTCTGAATACCCGCTTCTTGAACGATCTGTTTTAAATTTTTCCATATCCCCTGTCTGGATAACGAACGACCATGATGATTGACAAAAAGCTGAGGGATGTCCACTGAAGCCTTGACCAAATTCGGTCGACTCTCATTCAAATATTTTTCTATCCAAAAAATCGCATGATCCCCAAGCGGAATAATTCGCTCTTTGTCTCCTTTCCCAATAGTCTGAAGTAATCCAATGGATAAATGAAGATCCACCATTTTGAGCTCGATCAGTTCACTCACTCGTAATCCTGTGGCATACATCACTTCAAGAATGGCTCGGTTTCTGATCCCTAGCGGCTTAGAGATATCTGGTGTTTCAATGAGTAACGTGACCTCCTCAACAGAAAGTGTATCAGGAAGCTTCTGCGCTTTCTTCGGAGAATCAATATGCTGCATCGGATCGTGCTCCGCTTTTCTTTCTTGGCGCAAAAACTGATGAAAGCCTCTTAAAGTAGAGATCAATCGAATAACAGAAGCCGATGAGCTTTTTTCTTCATGCAGCTTTTGTAAAAATTCCATGACCATAAACCGGTCGATCGAATCCCATGATGTCACTTTTCCTTCTTTTAAAAAAAGAAGATATTTTTCTAAGTCTCTCTCGTAGCTCTTTCTGGTGTTTAAGGACAGACCTCGTTCTATTTGTAAGTAATGCAAATATTCTTTGATGTCCTCGTCCATCATTTCTCCTCATTTCCTATCTAAAAATTGTGACAAAGTTAGAGATTCAGTAAAACAGAGATAAAAACACTCCTATAATCAGACATGTTCTTAACAAATTACTCGGTAGCTACTTCGAGTAACCCAGCATGTTTGTCCTTCAATATCGGCATGAGTCATCTTTCTCTTCTCTCTTTTGCTTTTTCTACTTGATGTAATTAGCTAAAAAATCAGACACTTGTTTTTCATACATTTCCGGATCTTTCTTGTACGCTTCACCGTGCTTGGCATTTTCAACCACATATTTTTCTTTCGGTGCATCCGTTGCTTCATAGACTTCATCCAGCATATAAAATGGCACAAAGTCATCGGTTTTTCCGTGAATAAATAGCATCGGTGTTTTATTTTTCTTCAATTGCTTTATCGCACTAGCTTCTCCAAAAAAGTAACCTGCTCTTATTTTAGTAATGCCGCTTGTAACGTAAATAAGCGGAAACTTCGGCAAATTGAACATTTCCTTCAATTGATACCCAAGCTCGTCTTTTGCAGAGGTATAGCCACAGTCTTCAACAATGGCTTTGACATTATCAGGCAGCTTTTCACCGCTGGTCATCATGACCGTCGCAGCTCCCATGCTGATTCCGAATAATGTAATTTGACTATCTTTCCCATTTTCAGACAGAATCCTGTTGATCCATTGGAGGTAATCCTTGCGCTCCGGCCAGCCAAAGCCAATAGAATCACCTTCACTTTGACCATGACCACGAGCATCCGGTACAAGGACATTATAGCCCCAATCATGATACATTTTCGCATATCTGCCCATTGTCTCTGCTGAACCCATATAGCCGTGTGCCAGAATAGCATTTTTGTCAGTCTTACCTTCAGCAGGTATGTAGATGGCCTCTAGCTTCAAGTCGTCTTCTGAAGTCAGCGACCATGTCTCACGAGCAGCTTCATTTTTAAACCATGTTTCTTCTGGAGAAACAGTCACCTTTGTCCCAGCTGTATCATCCGCGATAAATGATTTTTCCGACGGAACAACTGCGTAATTATAGAAATACAAGCCTGCGCCGATCAATACGACGCCTATAAGTAATACGACACATATCATCACTTTTTTCCACATCTTCCTTTATGTCAACCCCTATACATTAAACTTAGTCACACATTACTTTTCTATTCGGTGAAGCATGGTCTTCAAACAACATCTCCAAATCTTCAAGCGTATTTCGCTCTTTTGAAAGAGGAAGGGTCTGAATCTCCTTCTTAGAAAAGAAACGCACATCGGAGGTTTCCAGTCCGGTCTCCAACTCTCCATTTACAAACAAACAAGAGATAAAAAACTTATATGTATAAATCAATGCTGGTGGATAATTGTGCTTGGCTTTATCTCTGACAGCAATCAAGCGATCCCCTTTGACCTGAATCCCCGCTTCTTCAAACGTTTCTTTTTCAGCGATTTCCATTGGTGAGTAACCGATATCCGCCCAACCACCTGGCAAAGCCCAGTGGGAATCACTTTTTTCTTGTACAAGTAGCAAACGATTCTGCTGATCAAAAATCACTGCGCGAATATCTACTTTAGGTGTTGCGTACCCGTCATCTTCAGACAGATAAATGGCGAGCTGTTCATCGGGAACATTAGCGTAGAATAGCTTGACCAACTGTCCGGTGATCTGCCGGAGTTCTTCGTAGCGTTCCAGATCATAAGGATCTTTTGCGTATTCATTCCCAGTTTGAGCAATTCCCTGTAATTTGGAAAGTAAAACAGCCAGTTCTTTTTCCATCTTCTCTCACTCCATTCAGTGTCATCAGTATATTTTACCACTTGTCTCGAAAAAAGTCTTATTTTCTCAAGTCTAGTAGACAGAACAATAAAAAGAGCAGAAAAATCCGGCTGGTCAAACGCCTTGAACAGCCGGATCACTATAGGTAACACAAAATAAATCATAGGAAAACTTGTCGGCTTCTTGAGCCAAACTTCTTTTAAAACGGATTTATTTATTTTCGATCAATTTGAAATTTGACCATGGACGCAAGAAATTCAATAGGAATAATTCATCTTTTGAAATCCGACCAACAACATTTACGCGTCCGTCATTTTTCATTTCTTTCAAAGCAATTTGTGTTTCACCTTTGTACTGACCGTAACCAGCATTGTCAATCAACACGTCACCTTTTACCATGTCGCGTGTGTTGTGTGCCGGAAATTCTTTATCCTTGTAGTATACTCGAGTCATAGTTGAGCGAAGCATGTAATCAGAACGATCGCCACGATAGCTGTGCAGGTTGTCAAAGAGACAGATTCGTTCATCTTCTGTGATTCCTTCTTCTACGTCCACCTTCAAGGTTGGATAATCTGCATTAAACGCGTCAGCCATTGCTTTTAATTCTTCCTCAGATGCATAAGCATTTCCAATCAACACATCATCGATCAAACCAGTCAATACAAGATGTTTCACCTGTGTAGCAAGTTCCAGATCGCGATGGTCTTCTAAAGAACAAAGACCGTCAGATGTCGGCCATGGACCAAAATCAGCCGTTTGAGAAGTAACAAACGCCATTGTATTGATGTTATATTTTCTAAACTTTTCGGAGCAATAGACAAAATGGTCATAGCCTAAGCCAGAATAGCGATGCGGATAAAAATTATGCGAACCTAACAGATTATTTGTATTAGGAGAATAGCTCATAATATTATCTACGTAGCTTGTTCCTGTACTCATGTTGATTTCAATCTTGATACCATATGGGTTTCTTGTCATTTTCGCTTCTTCACTACCAGTGAACCCAATATCTAAACGAACGCCATAAGCGCCCATCTTATGGAAAAATGATAAATCATCATAAGAGATATCTAATTGTGTGAACAAGGCTGGGTTGATATCTACCATAACTTCCATTCCCAGGCTGTTTGCATAATCGACAACTTGCTTGAATTCCGCCAAAACTTTTTCTTTGTCATCTTCAATTTGAAGCAGGCTTGTAAACACACGCTTATATCCATACTTGTGTGCTAAATCCAAATATGCCTTATCTTTTTCAAATGTTGAGCGTTCAGGATAAATAGAAATTCCTAATTTTCCCATTTGTATTGCCTCCTAAGTTTTCGTCTTTATTGATAATCTATGTCAGCCTTTATTATAGCAGAACCAAAAAAAATGGTCTACACCTTTCAAATTCTATTTTTGTTAGAAATAGACTGGTAGTTGGCCAAATGTTTTGTTATTATAGACAAGGATGATTAAATCAAAGGAGCGAACTATTTAATATGAAGCTAAAAAAATTCGGAACATCAATTTTCGCACTATCGGCTGCTGTCCTTTTACTTGCAGCTTGTGGAGATAATTCAAAAACAAACAGTTCATCTTCAAGCTCAGCAGATTCTTCAAGTTCTACAACAAAAGAATCAGTTGACCTAAACGCGTTAGAGCTTCCTCAATTGTCAACAGAAGTTGCTGACAATGAAGACTTGATTGAAATGGTGACAACAAAAGGATCTATTGAAATCAAACTATTCCCTGAAATTGCACCAAAAACAGTGGAAAACTTCATCACGCATGCAAAAGACGGCTACTATGATGGCTTAGTCTTCCATCGTGTCATCGATGACTTCATGATTCAAGGTGGCGATCCGGAAGGAAATGGTACAGGCGGTGAAAGTATTTGGGGCGAGCCGTTTGAAGATGAAATCAGCAATCAACTGTATAATATACGTGGTGCGCTATCAATGGCAAATGCCGGACCAGGAACAAACGGCAGTCAATTCTTCATCGTTCAGAACTCCGATGATATGTCTGACGGCCTTTTGAAAAATGAGTATCCTGCAGATATCATTGATGCATATAAAAACGGTGGGACACCTCATTTAGATGGTGCACACACAGTCTTTGGGCAAGTCATCAAAGGAATGGACGTTGTAGACGAAATTGCAGCTGCTGAAAAAGACGCAAGTGATAAACCAACAGAAGATATCAAGATTGAAAAAATCAATATTTTGCAAGAAGCAAAATAATACAAAGGGTCTGAGACATTAGTATGCCTCAGACCTTTTAAACCGAATAAACGGTGTTCCAGAAGCAGCTTTTTCGACAATAAGTCGAAAATTCACAAAAATTTATGGGACAATTTTCGGAATTTCCGCCTTATTGCTTGAAGCTGACCACTTCTGTCACAACCTCTTTCCTACGATTAGTCAAGGGGAAAGTGGAAACAAATTCCTTATAGTTTTTAAAGAAGTGAAGAACTATCTGAAAGTACACTAAATAAACTAGATGGATCTCTGAATTTTTCATCTAGTTTGTGCTATAATTTTAGAATAAGGACTCGTCCTTATTGGTCGTTGGAGGCCGTATACGCATAAGCGTACCTTGTATGATTCCTAACCATGGAATGCATACACTTCAGGAGCTTGTTCATGCAGGCAACTGTGGCAACCTTTTCCATTTTAGGAAGGGGTTGCTTTTTTAATTTATAATAATAGTCGACGATATGATTGGAGGCGGCGTGTTGTTGTCGAATCATATTACGAATAGTAAAGTAAAGAATCTTTCGCCCCTTTGGATTCCCTCTTTTATTGATATGATCCTTTCCTATATATGATCCAGATTGAAACCGCCGGATATCAATCCCGACAAATGCATTGAGTTTGTTTGATGTAGAGAAACATCGAATATCGCCTAATTCTCCAATCAGAAGTGCAGCCGTTGGCGCACCAATTCCTGGAATCGTCTGATACAACTCAAATTCTTCAAGAGGATGAGCAGCGTTCATCATTTGTTCCATCAATTTATTTTTCTGTTCTAATAGGTCCTGAAGAAGCTGGGCATAGTAAATGACTTTCTGACAGAGAACACTATTGGACTCAACAGCTGGATAAGAGTTTGAGGCGTAAATGAAAATCTGGTCAGCTTTCTGCCAAGCCCTATTTTCAGAAATTCGTTTCCTCGTTGTTTTCATCAATCGATTTTTGATTTTTGTTCGACTGGAAGCGAGAACGAAGGCAGGATGTGGAAAACATTCAATCAGGGATAAGGCATAGGGAGTGATACGGCTGGAAAAGAACTGTTCCAATTCAGGAAAAGTCAATTGAAGAGCATTATGAAGATTCATACGAACATGACTGATTTTCGTCTCAATTTCCTGATAGAAGCGGGCAAGTTCTCGTAGTTCGAGATAGATTGCTTGTTGGTGTAGCTTTGGTTGGCGTCTATTTTTACAATGAGTTTGAGCCAGTTTATGAGCATCAAATTTATCCGTTTTCCAGCTACGAAGCGAGCCTTCCTCCATCTGTTTTTTTGCTTCTAAAGGATTTAGAAGGCAGTAGGTCAGTTTATTATCCTGACAAAACTTTTCTAAGGGACGTGAGTAGATACCAGTTGCTTCAAAAACAATTTCAGGGACCTCTGGTAAGGTCTGAATTTCCTCTAATAGCAGCTGAAATCCTTCTTGATTGTGAACTACTTTTCCCTCAGATAAGCAAAAGTTGTCCTGATAGAGTACTTTGTAACTTTCTCCTTTTGATACATCAAAAGCTAAAATAGATGACATAGTTTTTTCTCTCCTTCTCTTTTTATAGAAAGACCTTCACTGAACCATTTCAATTCTACTTTCCTTTACACGGACTCGGAGTCCCAACATACTTAAACCAGATTCTAAAATGTCAGTGAAGGAGCTCATTTTGCACTTCGGACTCGAAGTCCACGAGGTCATGTCCGAGCTTCCTTTCACTCCCACTATACGCTATAAATAGAAAATAGTGGGTAAGCTATTCCGTCGAATATCTTACCCACTAATCTTAGTATGTTTCTGTATCCATACCTGAACAAACGCTTCTTGCCCATCCACTTCTTATCATCAGGTCAATGAAAGTTCTTCAATCAGCTTTTTAAGGTGAGCATCCTTCTCGTAAACTGTTTCCAACACATTGGAAAATTCCAAGTCATTCCTTACTTCACTTTTACATTTGGTAGCTTGTGCCAGCAGCAGCTCTTCAATTTGTTCATCTGCCATCTCTCCCGCAGCGATTGCTAGAGCGGCTTCATAAAAGACTCGTGTATCAATGAGCAACTGAAAATCATTCATCAATAAAAAAAGGTAGGCTGTAACAAATGCCGTGCGCTTATTTCCGTTATAAAAGCAGTGGTAATTTGTGAGCGAGCGCCATAAAAAAGTCGCTTTACTGAAGACAGTTGGATAGATATCAATGCCAAAGACGCTTTGATCCACCGATGCTGAAATGCTCGCCAACCCTTTTCTATCTCGAACACCGTACATTGAGTTTACCTGCTGTTCCGTTTTTTTCTGACAGAAAATGTTTACTTCGATCAACAACTCTTCACTTAAACAAGTCATTTCCTAACTCCTTTCATAAAAAAAGCCCTATCAACTAACAGACTCGGATAGAGTGTCGGCAGTCGATAGGCTCTGTGTTTTGTTGCTTATGGAAAATACTTCTGAATGGATTCTTTTAACGCTTCATTTATTTCCAGTTCGCTCATAATAATTGTTTCTGTGGCCAGCAAAGTTGCTATTCCTGCAGCCGTGATCCAAATCTTTTCATAGATATCTGCCAATACCTCGCATGATAAGTCTTGGTATTTTTTCACCTCTCGTATGTTCTTCTCCAATTTTTCGTAAGACAATTTTCGTAACATCTCGCCATATCCGTGAGAATCAATGTACATATACATGAATAATTTTCGGTCTTTTTTCGCAAACTCAATCACATTCAATCCCATGTCGATAACTGGATCTCCTACAGAGTGTCTATTGTAATATTGAGTTTCCAGCTCATCATATATCAATAATAGTAAAGAAACTTTCAAATCTTCCATATTTTTAAACTCTAAATAAATCGGTTGTGTAGAAATTCCCATCTTGTCAGCAACATTTCTGGCAGTAATACCTGAAAACCCTTCTTTCAAGACGATGTTATAAGAAGCTTTCAGAATTTGGTCTTTTGTATATACTTTTCTTCTTACCATACTGTGTCCTTTCCGGTTATAGAATAATCCATCCCCTGACGTTCGTTTATCTCCATTTTACACTGTTCTCTCCTTGCAGTTCTCTCAATAATTGTGAAATTCATTAAAAAACATGATAATTTAACGAGTTTTTATTGACCAGAACTGCCTATTATAGGTATATTAACAGTAGACAGATATCACAAGGGGGGATTTTTTGGAGATAAAAAACGAAAGCATCACGTTGCTTCACACAAAAAAGGAGAAATTTCGAGAAAAGAATGGCCGTTTGTCTTATATCCTTCTCATTTCTTATTCACTTCTGTTGATTCTCATTGGACTTTTCAGCGGACCTTTTCCTCAATTACTGACAGGTACCGTTAATATCTTAACCTCCCCCAGTCATCTCCTGACGGACTATATTCAACTGGGTTCTTTTAATAGCGCTTTCTTCAATAGTGGTGTTTTGACGTTGGTAAGTGTTTTGCTCACAAAGCGGCACAAATTATTGATTACAGGACCTGTAATAGCTGCTCTTTTCACTGTTTCAGGGTGTTCTTTTTTTGGGAAAAATCTGTACAACTCCATTCCAATCATCATTGGCGGGTATCTTTATTGCAGAATTGCCAAAAAACCATTTTCTTCTGTCATTGTCGTTAGTTTGTTTGGCAGTGCCCTCTCTCCTATTATCAGCTACATTACTTTCGGTTTGTCTCTTCCATTAGTAATCGGTATTCCATTAAGTTACGCTATTGGCATTCTTTTAGGGATGATTTTACCGCCTTTAGCATCTCATGTACTGATCTTCCATCAAGGCTTTTCACTTTACAACATCGGCTTCACTTCAGGATTAATCGCCATGTTATTTACAAGTAGTCTGAAGATGTTCGGAAAACAAGTAGAAACTCAAAATATCATCTCTACCACTTCAAATGGAAAGTTAATGATTTTCCTGGCGTTTCTGTTTACACTCATGTTTATCACTGGTTTTATTTTAAATCATTTCTCATTTAAAGGACTAAAAGCTATCAGTAAGACCTCCGGAAAACTGGTTACGGACTTTATTTCGATCACATCCGTTGGTCCAACCTTGATGAACATGGCGATGATGGGATTTTTATTGCTTCTTTATGTGGTGATCAGCGGTGGGACACTAAACGGACCAATACTTGGTGCAATTCTTTCCGCAGTCGGTTTTAGTGCTTTTGGTAATCATCCATTAAATAGCTTTCCTTTACTGGTTGGCATTTTTCTGACAGCTAAGCTTTCTTTAGTTTTTCAAGTAGATCAAACCGTTGTTGTTATGACAGGAATTTTCGGAACCAGTCTTGCGCCAATCGCAGGTTTCTATGGGCCAATTTATGGTGTGATCGCCGGATTTTTCCATATGGCTCTGGTTACAAATGTCAGCTTCCTACACGGTGGTTTAAATCTTTACAACAATGGTTTTTCTACTGGATTTGTCGCGGCAATCATGGTACCATTGCTTGATAATATTTTTCAAATTAGAAAGGTGAATCAGCATGCAGGAAAGAGAAAAAGCAAAAAGAATTATTGATGAACTGCTGACCTACTTCTTTTCCAATGATATAGAAGATATTCGAATCGGTTTGGATTTCGCTGAAGAAGGATTTTATATTGAAATGCAGGGAAAAATTGATGAGGAGCCTTCGGATGTTCTTCATTTACTGAATCTTTTGAATACACCCAGAGACCCCAGTATCGAATCCTACTACGATGAGTTGTTAGGAATCACCCATCATGAAGAAGAGGATTACCATCTTCTTGGACTAATGATCGATGAAGCTGAAATCACCTTCGACTCATCAATTTTTGATATTAAAGTATTTAGAAAGCGTTGATATTAATAAAAAAATCTGAGAAGCTTTGCTCTATTGAAAAGATGAACACTCACCTTTTCAAGGAACATTGCCTCCCAGATTTTTTTATTCTTCATACCAACAAGCTTCATTACTCCCTATTCATACACTGCACGAGGGCCGCCAATCAATTTCGGCCTAGAGGACAAATAGGTGGTATGTGCTGCTCCTATTTGCTTTACGCTCGTTCTAACAGGTATTTGTACATGCTTGACATGCATACCTATAGACGTATCACCAATATCTATTCCACCAACAGCGGTGATATGCTCAACCACTACAGGATCTGAAAAGGAACGATAGGCTGCGGTTGCAGCTGCACCGCCTGCTTGTAAAGATGGAACAACCGTCACAAGCTCAAACCCAAAATGTTCAGCTACCTCACGCTCAATCACCAAGGCTCTATTAATATGTTCACAGCCTTGAACAGCAAGAAACACCTCTTTGCCTCTCAGAACCTCCAACAAGGTATCGATCACCATTACACCAACCGATAAAGTCGAATGACTACCAATTCGTTCACCAATGATTTCACTTGTGCTGCATCCTAACACAAAAAGTGAGCCTTTTGACAAATGGTTTTCAGTAAAATACTCATTCAGCCCTGTTTTGAGTTGTTCTCTATATGTATTGATTTCCTCCATATGACTACCTCCCTATGCTATCTCTCATTTCATTATCGCTAAGATAAATAGAAAAAACCAGCAAAACAATTGTTTTGCCGGTTCAGAATTCTTTTTTACTGACCATCTAGGATATTTAAACGAACCTTTTTGGGTCCATCTGTACGCACACTGTAAACAATCGTACGAATTGCTTTCGCTACTCGTCCTTGTTTTCCAATAACACGTCCAATATCTTCTTGAGATACAGTCAAATTGTATTCTAGGAAGTTATCAGATTCTTCGATTTCCAAAGAAACTGCTTCCGGATGACTAACTAACGGACGAACAATCGTCAATACTAACTCTTTTACATCAGTCATAATCAATCACCCTATTTCTTTACGAATTTAGCTTCATGATGTTTTTGCATCACGCCTTCTTTTGAAAGGATGTTACGAACAGTATCAGAAGGTTGTGCACCTTTAGACAACCAGTTCAACACTAAATCTTCTTTTAAAACTACTTCCGCAGGATCTTTCAAAGGATTGTAAGTTCCTACAGTTTCGATGAAACGTCCGTCACGAGGAGAACGTGAATCAGCTACTACAATACGGTAAAAAGGTTTCTTTTTAGAACCCATACGTTTTAAACGAATTTTAACTGCCATTATTAATTACACCTCCATATAACTTAATCACAAATGCTAGTTTACCAGATTAATTCACAGCTGTAAAGAGTTTTTTCTTGACAGCTTAAAAAAACCAGAAAAACACTGTGTTTTCAACACATTTCAGAGCCTAAATTCTTCAGTTTAGGCTAATAATCGATGATCGTCATTCCTTTTTCAAACTCTTCTTTCAAATGCAACAGTCGAAATTCATGAAACGCTTCTTTATTTGCTTTCAGAATGCCCCGAGTTTTTATCGGATTGAACTGCTCAGCCAGCTTCTGACTCAAAATGAAGGTGCGTGTCAGCTGCCATTCAAAATAATACCCCAATGGATGACAGCTGTAGATTGTCTCGTGAATCGTCTGTTCTTCAAAGCGACGATGGGTATGACCAAAGACGACTTGCTGGATATTCGTGTACTGGTCTAACAGTTCTCCTGTTTTTTTCGATCCTAAAAAAGCGTTCAATTCATTCCAACGCTTATACTTCCCCTTTTGATAAACGATAAATTCTTGCTTAGGTACAAAATGAGTGGCAATGACCACTTGCTTTTCTTCACTTGCCAATTGATCCAGTACGGTCTTCAATTTCTCGAGAATTTGCTGGTTGATTATCGGATCGGATGCTTCGCGATGAATAAAGCGATCATACCAATACAAATTTTTTGCCGCAAGAATTTTCTTATCGTCACTTTCATCAGAAAAGCTGTAATCATACCACCCGTTGAAAGCGAGTAAGACTAATTTTTCATTTAGATTAATGACCTGCTGATTCAAAAAAGAACGATCCGGATAATGTTCTATTTCCGCTACATCAGTGAGACTAGGCATTTCGTGATTGCCAAAATTATAGGTAACTGTCAGGTGATTGCTGCGAATAAATGCCAGAACCTCTAACACACGTGATACATGATTCGCTATGTCACCTGCCAAATGTAGATGCGTGATTTGCTTCTCTTGCAACACCTCAATCAGTAACAGCAGCTCTTGTTCACTAAACTGATTGATATCTACATGCAGATCACTAATGATTGCTAACTTGCCCATAGTTGATTCCTCCAAAGGATAAGTATACCCTAAATTAGTAAGAATTTTAGAAAAAAAGATTGGGTAGGCTAGATTTACCTACGGATTCGTAGGCTCTTCATTTGACCTGCCCTTCTTTTTTACAATTAAATGATAATGACTCTTGTCCATAAGCAAATCCTTATGCTATAGTAAACCTACCTTGGCAGGGGCAACTTATTGCCTAAGTCGAACAAAAAAGAGGAATCATCAGATGCCCCTTTTTGTTCGACTTTTTATTATTTAATCAACTCATAATAGTCGTATTGGTTTCTAACGACAAATCCTGTCGATAAATACAGTGGATAGGCCGGCACATTGTCTGTCTCAACTTCTAAATAAATGCTTTTTGGATCAGAAGCGAACATTTGTTGAATCGCCGCATCCATCACTTTTCGGCCCAATCCCTTGCCACGTTGGCTCTGATCAACAACAAAACCAAATATTCCCCATTCCTTCTGAGTTTCTTCCAAACGAATACAGGCAAGCAACTCCTTATCTTCCTTATAAACAAACGTATTGGCCAAATCCTCCTCTATAGGACGACCACCTAATAACTGTTCCAACACCTCAAGGTCTGTTTGCTCAGGAGAGACTAATTTGATACCTGTCTGCTCATTTGATTTGGCCTTCTTCATATCTAGCAGCATATAATACTCAGAAAACTGTTTCTTAATCTTCCGTTCCTTAAATGCTTCTGCCAAAACCGTATCTGATGAATCTGCGATCAAGACAATGCTCTTTACAGATTGTTCTTTCCCATAACGCTGTATTTCGGTCAAGATAGCAGGCAGATGCTCAGCCATTTTCGGTGAAATGAGCGTAGCTTCAAGCTCGGAGGAGTCAAAGCTAAGCGCCCAGCCGTAGCCCACCAACTCTTCCCCCACCCAGTAAAGCATATGGGTAGCATACCACTTTTCACCTTCTGTAAAACCAAGATCCAGTTTATAGTGGATGGGTTGAAGTTTCTCACTTCTTTCCTTTAGTGCAAGCACCTGTGCCTTCTCTTTATTCGTCAATACTTTTTTCCATTCAAATTTTTTCAAACGCAATTCCCCTTTTTCTTTTTTTATGTGTGCGACAATAAAAAATGTGTCCGCATACATTGGTCAATTCCCTTGATTATACTTGAATGAAAAAGGGATTACAATACCTACATAACAGCGTTTCTCTTGCATTTTTTTCTTTTGAAGCCTATGATAAAGAGTGAATAGTTAATCAGAATGGAGGAATTAGTTATGACGAAAAAAATTGGTTTCTTTGTAGGTAGTTTGAGAAAAGATTCTTATAATAAAAAGGTGGCAAAAGCACTAGCTGAGTTATTACCGGATAACTATGAAGCAGTGTTTGTCGATTTGGCTCCTTTAGAAATATATAATCAAGATCTAGACGATGAAGGAACGCCAACAGCTGCTTGGACAGCTTTTAGAGAACAAGTGAAGACACTTGATGCAGTAGCTTTCTTCACACCGGAGTATAATCGTTCTGTTCCAGCTGTATTGAAAAATGCATTGGATGTTGGCTCACGTCCGTACGGGCAGAGTGTTTGGGATAAAAAGCCCGGTCTAGTCGTCAGTGTTTCTCCTGGCGCTATCAGCGGATTTGGGGCGAATCATCATTTGAGACAATCGCTTGTCTTCTTGAATGTCCCAACATTGCAACAACCCGAAGCTTATATCGGCAATATCGCAAATCTGATTGATGAAAATGGCGCTATCGTTGAAGGAACTAGAAATTTCCTACAAGTCATTGTAGATGCTTTCATCAAATTTGCCGAAGCCAATTATCAAGTATAATAGAAAAACAGATCCTCAGCAGCTACTTGAAAATAGTAGCTGCTGAGGATTTCTTTAGCTTTAGCGGACGATCCTTATACTATTCCTCTGTGCCATCGTTAGACAAAAGCCTTTTATAGAGCCTATCAACTCCTACTGCACCAATCGGAGCGGTCGTTAGGATAGAAATAACTGCTACAGTAAGAATCATTTCACCGTTATTAATGCCTAAAGCTAACGGAATCCCGCCTATCGCTGCTTGAACCGTCGCTTTAGGAAGATAGCTGATCATGCAAAACAACTTTTCTCTACCGGTAAGTGTTGTCCCTGCCAAAGCTAAGAGAACGCCAAGCATCCTCACTAACGAAACAAACAGAACCAATAGGAAAGGCTGCCACCCTGCAGAATACGCAAAGGATAAATTCACACTTGCTCCAACTAACACAAACAAAAAGATTTCCGCAGCCAGCCACAGCTTAT
Organism: Enterococcus sp. 9E7_DIV0242; assembly: GCF_002140975.2. Taxonomy (NCBI): domain Bacteria; kingdom Bacillati; phylum Bacillota; class Bacilli; order Lactobacillales; family Enterococcaceae; genus Enterococcus; species Candidatus Enterococcus clewellii. The sequence goes on along the minus strand of NZ_CP147247.1, from coordinate 266,742 downwards.
TGAACTTGACAGACAACCTTTTGGCAACAGGTTGTCTGAATCTGTACAGCATCAGACTTAAGCTCATTACGCTCAGCATGCCAGAAAAAGCAAATGAACCTTCCAACCTATCCTCCATCCCCATCAAAAGAAAGGATAGACTCAAAATAACCAAGACCTTTATTGAATCTCTCATAGAATAACGAGCGAAAAACTGTGCCAACAACCACCCAACTGCAGCACCAAGTAACAGACCGGAAAGAATAGCCATTGGAATTTGTAATAAGGTTGAGGCTGTAAATTCTGCGCCCTGATTGATCCCCAAAAATGCAGTAAAAAGAACCAATACGAAAACATCATCCACGGATGCTCCTGCCAAAATGATTTGTGGAATATGCTTTTTCCGTCCATATCCCTCTTGAATAAGCCGTAACATTCTCGGCACAACTACAGCTGGAGAAACAGCAGCAATCACACTGCCAAGCAGCAAAGCTTCCGAAATTGAAAATCCAAACAACAATGGCGCAAAAATAACTGTTGCACCAATCTCAACAAGCGCCGGAACAAAGCACATCAATAGGGCTGGACGTCCAACCTTTTTTAGTTCACCAAGATCCAGCGACAGCCCAGCTCGTGTTAAAATCACGATCAAGGCCAACTCTCTTAAATCTGCTGAAAGTGCCAAAAAGTGTGATGAAAGAAGATTCAAGACAGATGGCCCTAAAAGAATCCCCGTCAAAAGAAAGCCTACCAGAGAAGGCAGATTCAACCTTTGCATCAACTGACCAAAAAATAACCCTAAAAGAATAACGATAGTAACACTGATTAACATAAAATACCTCCAATAAAATATAGATGAGTCGCTCTACTCACAAGCAATATAGGAAACTGATAGAGAGGTGCCTTTTGCCTCTATATTCCGTTTATCTTATTGCTGACTGAGCAAACTCGTGAAGCTAGACAATAAAAAAATGACTTCTACACACCAAATAAAATGGTGGTAGAAGTCATCAGCAAAATAATTGCGGTTTTGACATACACTGTCTAGGGAGAACTTCATTCCCTATTGCTCTTCTATTATTACCAAAAGAATAAAAAAAGTCAACCTTCTTTTTTGCTTGATAAGTTGTCATCTTATCCATTCTTCTTCGACAAAAAGGATAAGATAAACATGCATGGCAGTTCCTGCTATACTCTGCATTTAAGTGTACAAAAAACTTGGCTGAGGCTTGTAATTCAACTCCTACACCGGAACAAATGATGGATCAAAAGCAATCTCTAACACTTCTACCTATTTCTTTGCTAGTTCTTTATATCGAAAGCATTCTATTTCATGATCATTGATAATACCTACTGCTTGTAAAAAGGCATAAATAATTGTACTGCCAATGAACTTGAACCCACGTTTTTTCAGCTCTTTACTAATACGATCGGAAAGCTCACTCGTTGGGATCATTGCTTCGTTTTTGTGTCTATGGGTATGAATTGTCCGATGATCCGTAAACTGCCAGAGATAATCCGAAAAGCTACCGAACTCTGCTTGAATCTTTTTTACTGCCTGTGCGTTATGAATAGCTGCTTCGATTTTTCGTCTGTTGCGTATGATCCCCTTGTTTTGTAACAGCTCTTGGATTTTCTCTTCTTTATAGTTAGCCACCGTTTCAATCTCAAACTGATCGAATGCTTGATCAAACGCCGACGTTTTATTCAAAATCGTTTGCCAGCTAAGTCCGGCTTGATTGATATCCAAAATCAGCTTTCGAAAAAGCAAGCGGTCTTCATAAATTGGTACACCCCAAATCTCATCGTGATAGTGCTCCATATTCGCACTTGTTTTTGCCCATTCACATTTATCCATCAGTACTCCTCCTACATCAAATAGAACCTTTTTCCCCTTTTAACCATCTATTACTACGCCGGTTTTTAAACAAATGCCATGTATTCTTTCGGATTTTCCTTATGTTGCAAAATGACTTCCAATAAATATTCTGTATGCTTCACACATGAAGGCTGCTTCAAGATACGAAAAATAGAAATCGCTTGTTGACACATTTCCATTCCCTTCTCCTTTGATTCTGTGATAATTTGATACCAGCCTTTAAAAAAAAGCAGATAGATGCTATTCGTTGAATCCTCCGTGTCATACAAGGTTTTTTCAAGAAGTTTCATCACTTCTTTGCTCTCTTCAAAATAACGAAAATTCAAAAAAGAAGTCAGAACGGAGAAAAGCAATCCTACTCGAAGCTCTCTCATCACGGGCAGTCCCAGTTCCTTTTCTGTTCTGGAAAAAGCTGTTGGCAGCAGTTGATGAATCGTTTCTACTGGAAATGCAAATTGAAATAGTCGAAAAAGCAGGACTTCAAATACTCCCCAATTTTCTACGCTATAAAGATAGCTCACAATCGGACGACTCATCAAGCGAAATCGTTCAATCAATCTTTCACTGTCGATCTCTTCTGATTCAAGTAAATTTGCTTCATAAGCTTCAATCAACAGCTGACAAAAAATATATAAGTAATTCTGCCATCGGATTTCTCTATTTAATTCCTCCGAAATCTTCGTCATTTCAACAATCCCTTTTTTAAAATCATGTTGATGAAACTTATTATTGATGAGTAGAATACGATTTAAGTAGACAAGATAAGGCCCCGTCATATAATTCATTATACTTGGAACACTAAGAAATGTTTTTAACTCAGATTCCGGAGCACGTAAATAGTAAAACTCCTCGATCGTCACATTGATATTCTCCAGCAGTCGTTCCATTCGATGAATACTAATATGAGAATCCCCTTTCTCAAATTTGCTGATAAAGGAGACGCTATTCAATTCATCTGCAACCTGACGAATACTTAACCCTCGATCTTTTCTAAGCTGTCGAAACAGCTGTCCTTCATTCATTATACTCACCTTTTTTCTACTATAGTGGATTTTTTTCCTACACTAATCATACCTCGATTATAGTAAAGTTACAAAATGAATTTAGGTATCTGCTAAAAATCATCACTCAAAGGAGACTATTATATGAATGAATATCTGACAAATAAAGGCTATCGGGCGCTGACCAATGCTGCTCTGCTTAACGGAATCGGCAATAGCCTGTTTAATATTGTCTTTGTTATCTATGCCAGCACAACCCCTTTTAAAACACTCGCCGTTTCTTTGGCATCAATGGCCTTGCTTATTCCAAGCTTATTGAATATCCTAACAGGCTATCTGGCAGACCGAACAAGAGATAAAACCCGCTGGATGATTCTTTCTCGAATCGCCCAGTTTGCCCTTTTTGGCGCTCTTACGTTACTAATTCGTTTACCGGCCACCATTCCCTTGTTTCTGATATTACTATTGATAAATATTCTTTCCGATTGCCTAGGTGCCTACGGTGGCGGCCTTCAGCTACCTCTTTTACGCCGGCTACTTCCAGAAGATGCTTTAGATACAGCGATGGGTTTTCAAATGGCTACTCAAACATTGGTCCAAATTATATTTCAAGGAGTCGGAGCATGGGGAATCGTTTTGCTTGGTTATGATTTTTCTCTTTTTGGTTTGATCAATGCTCTTACTTTGTTATTCGCGGGTTTGTCGATCTTGCAGCATCGAACGACTTTGCGCAAAGCGGAGCCTCCTCAGACCGAAACAGCTAATCAACAAGCTGAAAGCTTTCGTTCAAGTCTAAAAACGACCATTAGCCTTTTGTATAGCAATCGTTTCTTGAAAATCATCATGCTCTTTGCTCTTGCAGTTAATACCCTTGGCGCATGTATTGATGGGCTGATGAATATTAGCCTTTTAACACTCACACAAATGCTTCTAAATAATTACGGCAATACACTAGCTATCATTAGTATCATCATATCTTTCGGAACAATTCTCGGGTCCTTGATCACTGGCGATTTTTTGAAAAATGTCACCACCTTACGCATCGTCAGCTTTACCATGACAGCTTTAGCTCTTTTGGCGCTAAACTTTTTATGGCTTCAAAATGTTTGGCTCATGTTTGTTTGTCTTTTCGTCATCGGCTATACAAGTGGAAAAATCAACCCAAGAATGTCAGCTTACATGATGCGTCAAATCGACGAGGAACGGCTTGCTGTCACAAATGGGATTTTCACAACCATTGTTTTGCTAGGTGGACCAATTGGACAAGTAATTTTCCTCGGTATTGCAAACGCGTGGACTGCAGCAATCAGCTGGCAGCTCTATCTTTTGATTGCAGGAGTAATCGGGTTAGCTGCTTTTCTATTTTCACGACACCTGTCTGAGCCGACGAAAGTGGTCCCTGAAGGTCTAAAAGCAAGTGATATAGAAATAAATAGCTAAATGAACTCATCAAAAAAAGCAGTGAAACAGAAATAGTCTGTTCACTGCTTTTACACGTTTGGTTGTTAGTTTAGGCTAAATCCGCTCCATTTGAGTTGACAACCTGTCTGTACCAATCGTAGCTTTTCTTTTTATAGCGTTTGCCGCTCCCTTTTCCATAATCATCAAGATCGACATAGATGAAGCCATAGCGCTTGCTCATCTCTGAGGAAGAGCAACTAACTAAATCAATTGGCCCCCATGGGTAGTAGCCTACAAGTTCCACACCATCATGAATGGCTTCCTGCATTGCTTCGATATGCTGACGTAAGAAATCAATACGATAATCATCTTCAATCGTATTCTCCTCATTCAATTCCTCATAAAAGCCCATACCGTTTTCCGTGATCATCAAAGGCAATTGATACCGATCATAATACTCGTTCAAAGCAATTCTCAAGCCTGTCGGATCGATGGCCCAGCCCCAATCGTTTGCCTTTAAATGAGGATTGGCATAACTGGCATCCTCTTCTTTACTACTTTCCGCATCAATGATCCGCGTATAATAGTAAGAGAAGCTCACAAAGTCCACGGTGTTCTTGAAGTCTTCTTCGTCTTGCTCACCGAAAACAATCTCAATGCCTTTATCTTCGAAAAATCGATACGCATAGTTCGGGTAATACCCTCTAGCCAAAACATCTGAATAAAAATACTCCATTTGATTATTTTTCAGCGCGGCTAGAACATCCTCCGGTTTACAGGTAGCCGGGTAAGAATTCCCGTAATAAGACATCATACCTATCTGAAAAGACGGATCGATTTCTTTGCCTAATTTCACCGCTCGTGAACAAGCAACAAGTTCATTATGAACTCCTTGATACTTCGCTTCTGCTAAATTTTCTACTCGATCTGAGGGAATTCCTAAATGATTAAACGACTCATGCGTGATCAAGTTCATTTGGTTAACCAGTATCCAATACGTTACCTTTCCTTTGTAACGTTTGAACAACACTTCAGAAAAACGGGTGAAGAAGTCAATCATTTTTCTATTATGCCAGCCATTATATTCGGTTGTTAAATAAAGCGGCATTTCATAATGGGAAATGGTGATCATCGGTTCCATTCCATTGGCAATGATTTCATCGATCAATGCGTCATAAAATTTCAACCCTTCTTCGTTCGGCTCAAGCTCATCCCCTTTTGGAAAAATTCTTGCCCAGCTAATAGATGTCCGGAAAGAATTCATCCCCGTTCCAGCAAGTAGCTTCAAATCTTCTTTAAAGGTATGGTAAAAATCGATCCCATTTCTTTTTGGATAAATCCCTTCTTTATCATTTATCGCAAATTCAATATCCTCTGTAGCAATTTCTTTATTACTTTTTTTGCGAATATCAACATCGTCTCTAAAACGATTGATGTCTGCCACGCTTAGCCCTTTTCCACCTTCTAGATAAGCGCCTTCCAGCTGGTTTGCTGCAACAGCACCTCCCCAAAAGAAATTTTTAGGAAAAGTTGTTGGATTTTTTTTCATAATTTTTCTGAGCTCCTTTTTATTAGGTGAAAGCTGCTCAAGCACTTGAACAGCCTCTTTTTTTATAGTTTGATGTTCGTTACTTCTAGTTGTTATTGCACAAGAGTAACAGCCTTTCTTTGATTAGTTGTGGAAACTGATAAGCTTATCTACTTTCTAATTGGTAGATTCTTCACCAAGCTCTTGTTGCACCATTTTTCGCTCATAGGTTTTGAAAAACGGGTAATAAATAACCAGATAAATCAAGAAATTAAAGATTACTAGCAATGCACCACGAATACTCGCTGTTGCAATAACTCCGGCAAATACACTTGGAACAGTCCAAACAGCTGCCAATGGATAACCCATTCCAGGAACAATACCTGTTGTAAAAGCAAAATAAGTCGTAAATGTGCAAATGACTGGTGCTAATACAAATGGAATTGCCAATGCCGGATTCAATACGATCGGCAAGCCAAATAATAGCGGCTCATTAATATTGAAAAATCCGGGAACAATACTCAGACGACCCAATTTCTTGAGAAACTTAGATTTTGAGAAACACATCAAGCCACATAACGCCAAGGTCCCTCCTCCGCCACCAATCCACAAGAAAGTGAAGATAAACGGCTGTACACCAATATTAGGAATAGCTGTTCCCGCTTGTGCAGCAGCCATGTTTGCTTCTGAGTTTAGAAGCCAGATAGGTAACATGACCGTTGCGAGAATCTGAGGATGAATCCCAAAGATCCACATCAAACACGTCAACAACACATAAATCATAGGTGCTGCAATAGAATTTGATGAAACACTTAGTAAAGGTGTAATGATGTCTGCAATCAACTCGTTTACATTGAAACCTAAAACATGTGTCACCAGCCAAACAATTGTCATTGAAAAGAAGACTGGTATCAGCACCTCAAAACTACTACTTACATTACTTGGAACCTGCTCCGGCAAACGAATGCCAATATTGTATTTTTTACAAAGGCGCATAACTTCTACCGCTAAAATTGCGGTCAAAATACTGGTAAACATCCCTTCTCCGCCTAAGTATTTTGTACTGATAAAAGAACCCTCATCTGTTACGGTAAACGATAATGTCATAAAAAATGTAAAAATTGCTGAAATACCACCAGCTAGACTGTCCATGTCATAGCTTTGAGCCAAGCGCGAACCAATTCCAAAAGAAGAATAAATAGATAGCAGTCCCATACTCATATTAAACGGCAAAATTAATTTACTGACCAAATCTGGATTATTTCCCATAAAATCAACATAGGATTGTGGCCATGGGATATATGGAATCAGTAAAAATATGGAGCCAATTACAGTGATTGGGATTGTTGCAATCAACCCGTCACGTATCGCGCTCAAATGACGTTGGTTTGATACCTTCATCATTGGAGGCATTACTTTATTTTCGACAAAACTCATTAAATTATTCATTTGTTTCCTCCTAGTTCTTTTTGTCGAGATCTCTTACCTAAAATATAAGCGCTACCATTTGATTAAACAATAAAAACCATTTTCCAAAATTGGAAAACGGTTTTTAACAGACTGATAGTTATCTAAACTACACATTATATAATGATAATGCTATAGCTTACTTCATCTTCACGTAGATAGATAATAGAATAATCCAAGAATGAATGACTTTTTGCGAGTAGTAATTCGAAGATAAAAGAAAATCAAACTGATCAAAATGAATAATTTCTTCGAACAAAGTACTGTATTGCGATTGATCCGATTGTGTCAGTAAGAACAATGGTTTATCAAATGTCTGTAAAAAATCCTGATTTTTTTCAACCCAATCAGCAGTCAAGCTAATGATAAATACCACATCCACTTCACTAAAGGAAGCTGTCAAAACATCAAATGCTGCGCGTCGATTGACTTCATAAACAGTATAGCCTTGCTGGCTAAGTAATTCTCGAAACAGATTGACTCCTGAAAAAGAGTATGTGTTGCCAAGAACAGCAACTTTATCGATCTTTTTTATTTTGTCTGCGATCCGTTTACATTGCTTCTGATCCATCAAAGAAAAAATTTTTTTTTGAATTAACTGATCCTGCTCAACAAAGCCGGTAATTGCGTTTTCAATACCGGAAGTCACATTTATATGATCCAAAAACATTTCATCTGTATACACCCCAATATCTGTTCGCATCTCTTTAAAGCTGCTGTAACCAATTCGTTTACAAAATTTGGTCACGCTGGCAGGAGTCGTATTAGACAAATAAGCTATTTCTTCAATATAGATATCTGGAAATGTATCGATATGTTCAATTAGATGTTTCGCGATCGTATAATTCACATCTTGTTTCACACACTTAAATAGAAACTCCGTCAGACGAATATACACACGACTAGCCTTCAAATTCATGTCTACACCCCTTTTTCAAAAAAGAGAGCAGCGAAAACTACTACATTTTCGCCATGCTCTCTCCGATAATTATTTTCTCTTTTTCTTCTTCTTTTTGTTCTTCTTGACCATGCGATTCATCGCCATCTTACCAAGTTTTCCTTTGATGCCGCCACCCATCATTTGTTCCATGCCAGGTATATTCATATTTCCGTTGGACATTTGCTGCATCATTTTCTTGGATTCCTTGAACTGTTTAATCATTTTGTTTACTTCAACCACGCTGTTCCCTGATCCCGCAGCGATCCGACGTCTGCGGCTTGGGTTCAGCAAGTCAGGATTTTCACGCTCAGCCTGAGTCATGGAAAGAACCATAGCTTTCTTACGTGCCATATCCTTCGGATCGATTTGTACATTTTCAAGACCCGGCATTTGGTTCATCCCAGGAATCATTTTAAGCAGGTCTTCGATTGGCCCCATGCCCATTACCTGATCCATTTGTTCAATGAAATCATTGAAGTCAAAGCTGTTTTCCTTCATTTTCTGAGCAAGCTCTTCGGCCTTTTTCTCATCGTATTCATTCTGCGCCTTTTCAATCAGCGTCAACATGTCTCCCATACCTAAAATTCGGCTAGACATACGATCTGGATGGAAGACTTCAAGATCCGTTAGTTTCTCACCGGAACCGATAAATTTGATTGGCGCGCCTGTAACCGCACGGATAGATAGTGCCGCACCACCACGAGTATCACCATCCAGTTTGGTAATAACAACCCCAGTGATTCCCAGTTGCTGATTAAAGCTGTCAGCCACATTAACAGCATCCTGACCGGTCATCGCATCGACAACTAACAGAATTTCGTTCGGCTGTGCAACATCTTTAATCTGCTTTAACTCTTCCATTAGGTTCTCATCAATGTGAAGACGACCTGCCGTATCAATCAATACATAGTCATTTTTCTTCTCTTCAGCAAGCGCCATCCCTTGCTTTACGATCTCAACAGGACTTGTATCTGTTCCCATGTCAAAGACAGGCACGTCCAATTGCTGTCCAAGCACCTTCAACTGATCGATCGCCGCTGGTCGATACACATCGGCTGCAATCATCAACGGACGTGCTTTTTCATTTTTTATCAACTGATTTGCCAGCTTACCGGCAAAGGTTGTTTTACCGGCCCCTTGTAGACCGACCATCATAATAACGGTTGGAATCTTCGGTGATTTAATCAATTCGGCTGTTTCTGAACCCAATGTTGCTGTCAGTTCTTCATCAACGATTTTTACGATCTGTTGTGCAGGAGAAAGACTTTCTAAGACTTCCGCTCCTACCGCACGTTCTCTCACTCTTTTAGTAAAATCTTTTACTACTTGAAGATTGACATCGGCTTCAAGCAAAGCCAGACGAATCTCTCTCATCATTTCTTTTACATCCGCCTCAGATATCTTTCCTTTGCGGCGTAATTTACTCATCGCCTGTTGCAGGCGTTCTGTCAAACTTTCAAATGCCATAATATCATTCCTCTATTTCCTGAATTTGTTCGATATAACTGATCAGTGTCTCGTCCTTTGGATATGTTTCTGCGGAATATGTTTTCAGCTTGTCCAGCAACTCCCCACGAACAACATAGTCAGAATACAAATGAAGCTTCTTTTCGTAATCCTCAATGATTTTTTCAGTTCGCTTGATATTGTCATAAACTGCTTGACGACTAATTTCATATTCTTCAGCGATTTCTCCTAAGGAAAAATCATCTGCATAATACAATTCCATGTAATTCATCTGCTTTTCAGTCAGTAATGTGGAGTAAAACTCAAACAGGGCATTCATACGATTCGTTTTTTCTATCTCCATGTTTTCGCCTCCATCTCAATCCCTTTTAGGTTACCGATTTCACTTGCATTAGTCAAGAGTCTTCCTTTCATTTTCAAGGATTTTTTCAAAAGAATGAATCAACCGATCATAATAAGTATAGGCATTCGCACAAAAGTCCGATTTTCTAAAGGTTTGTCGATCAAAAAATTGCCTGTTTTTACTTTGACACACGCCATCTAAGGTTACTGTTTCAACCGTTCCATAGAAAATCTCTTTCAACTGTGTTAGCTTGACGGGAAAAATCCCTTCAACCTCTTCTTCCTGTAAGAAAAAATCGCCTTCATTCAATTGCTTTTTCACTAAGAACACATTCGTAAACTCATGATCAATAAAGCCATCCAAATGGATCTCTACAATAAATACGCCTAAACTTTCAGCGTCCACAGCAGAAACATCGATTCCAAGCTCCTCTTTCACTTCTCGAAAACCGTCGAGCACTTCTTCATCCTCAAGAAGATGACCGGCCGCTGAGATATCAAGCATTCCCGGAAAGTCCTTTTTATCCAGTGATCGTTTTTGGAAATAAATCGTCAGCTCCTCTTGATCCACCGTATAGAACCAACAATGAAATGTCTCATGCCACAGTCCCTCACGATGGACCTCATTACGGCTTGCGGTGCCCACTGGTTCATAGTTTTCATTAAATATTCTTAAGCGTTCCGTTTCAGCCATTTTGCCCTATCTCCTCCAACACACATTCCCAGTCAGCTTCTGAAACCACCTGAATCCCTTTTTCCCTAAAATAAGCAGTTGCTACGCCCATTCCTTCCTTATGAGTCCCTGAGAAACTACCATCATAAATCATTCGATTCCCACAGGAAGGACTGTTTTCTTTCATCACGAGATGATTTATTTTCATTTTTTTTAGCTGTTCGTAAGCAATGATTGCTCCTTGTTTAAAGGCTTCCGTTACATCCTCGCCCTGTATCGTCAGCACTTTGGCACGATTCTGCCAGACATCCACTCCATCACCACCAATGATCTCAGCAGGCTCTCTAGGGACAGGTAAGCCGCCTAAAACCTCCGGACAGACCAGAAACGCCTTGCCATCCTTAATTAATGCCTCTAGTTGAGGAATCGTTTTCGCCTGACCATCATACCGGCAGCAAATTCCACCCAAACAAGAACTAATTCCAATCATTCTTTTGCCTCCTATCACTCATACTTTTTACTTATTTATATCAAACGGCCTTTTGCTTTCTTTCAAGTCTCTCCATTATACCATGTTCTACTTACTAATCGCAGGTTATTCCTGTTCTGTTCATTTTAAACTGTGATAAAATAGAGTTGGTATGACAAATATGGATGGGATGAACATGTCTAAGTCTTACAAACAGATATAACAGCTTTATTTATTTTTGACAGATAATTTATTTGAGAATACAAATTTCAACTATCACAGTCAAGTTTATTTAAAAATGTTGTTCGTCTATTATCGATGTTATACAATCTATTCATGCCAAATAATAAACAGACAGTTAAAAGGAGCGACTCCATGAAACATGTACTAGTTGTAGATGATGAACCATCGATTTTAACCTTGTTGAAATTCAACTTAGAGAAAGACGGCTACAAAGTGTCTACTGCTGAAAATGGAACAGAAGCATACGAATTAGCGTTAGATCAGTCCTTTGATTTCATTATTCTTGATGTGATGCTTCCTGGTATGGATGGGCTTGATATCACCAAAGCCTTACGACGGGAGAAGATTGAAACACCCATTTTGATCCTTACTGCAAAAGATGACCAAGTAGATAAAATCATCGGACTGGAAATTGGCGCCGATGATTACTTGACAAAGCCGTTTAGTCCAAGAGAAGTACTGGCACGAATGAAGGCTATTTTCAGACGAACAGAAGGATCAAAAAGAACCGTTCAAACAGCTGATAGCGAAGATAAAGCGCCGTTTTCAATTGGAGAAATTCATGTCGATGAAGACAATTATGAAGTCTTTGTTCGAGGAGAAAAAATCGAATTGACACCTAAAGAATTTGAGCTACTAATCTATTTTATGAAACGCAAGGATCGTGTCATCAATCGTGATACGCTATTAGAGCGTATTTGGCAATATGACTTTTCCGGTCAGAGTCGAATCGTAGATGTTCATGTCAGCCATTTGCGCGATAAGATCGAAAAGGACCCAAAACGCCCGGTTTATCTGGTCACTGTCAGAGGCTTCGGTTATCGTTTTCAGGAGCCTAAAAAATGATCAACAAACAGCGGTTTGAATACTTTTTTACGGTATTGGTCATGCTGCTTCTCTTTTTTGCCAGTATGTTCACTGTCAATTCTTTTTTCAAAAATGAACTGCTTAATCAACAAGAGAGCTACTTGCTGAAAAAGGCTGAATTTCTGGCCGAACAGCTTTCAGAAACTACTTTCCAACAGGAGACACTCACTGAAAAAGAGCAATTATTTATTCATGATTATGTTGGAATGAATGATGAACGGATTAGTCTGCTTTCTGCACAAGGCGATGTATTCTATGATACGGATGATGATGATCTGTCTGATTCGCGAAAGGAACGGCCGGAAATTAAAGCTGTACTCGCGGGCGCAGTTTATGGCTCTGACCATCGTACGAGCGAGACGCTCGATATCGATTTGCTGTATTTAGCCATTCCGATAGAGCAAAATGGCAAACTACTTGGTATCTTACGAATTTCTGAAGAAGCAAGTAAATTTTCCGGAAGCCTTTCCGCATTTCGCAATTTTCTACTTGTTATTTTTGGGCTATTATTCCTGATTATTACTGTATTTTTACTTCTGATGATTCGGCAAAAAAACAAACCGTTATTGACAGTCCTACCATTTTTAAAACGGATGATTCAAGATCCGCAAAAAGGACGATCGATTATTCAACAGTCCTCTGAATGGCATGAGCTTTATGAAACAGCAAATGAACTGAGCAGCCAGATGAGCGAAACCTATCGTGCCTATCTATCAAGCGAAGAACAGCTCCATATTCTATTAAACGAACTGATGATTGGGATCTTTATTGTCGATAAAAACGGTGTGCTTGAGCTGATCAATCCTGTGATGTGCGATTTTTTGGGTATTAAATCTGTGCCTTCTAAACGTAGCAGTTATCAACAAACAATCAATGATCCTCTTTTGATCCAACTGATCAATCAAGCGATTACTGAAGAAGTCTCTTTGCACCAAGAAATCACCTTAAATACTGATGCCGAAGAAAAAATCGTTGATTTATCCTTGCATTATTTTAATAATGATTTTAATAATCATCAAGTCTTTGGTGTTGCTTATGATTTGACGCAAGTTCATCGCCTTGAAAAAATGCAGAAGGATTTTGTTGGAAATGTCTCTCATGAATTAAAGACACCCATCACTTCTCTGATTGGCTTTACAGAAACCTTGTTAGATGGAGCAAAGGATGACCCCGAAACTCTGACACAGTTCTTAGGAATCATTCAAAAGGATGCCTATCGACTACAACGACTGATTCAAGAAATCATCCTGTTATCCAGAGATTCAAAAAACACGTATGACAAACAACAAGTCCCACTCTATCCATTGATCAATGAAATCGCTCATTCTTATCAAAAAATGATTGCTGAAAAACAGTTACAGCTATCTATACATGGAGATCAGAAAATAATCATTTCTACCGTCTACGAACTGTTCTACCCAATCATTAAAAACTTGATTGAAAATGCAGTGCAATATTCCACTGCTGAAGGAACCATTACAGTTGCTTTTGTTCTTGAAAATCATGAGTTGGTCTTATCCGTTGCAGATAGCGGTATCGGGATTCCGTTGGAAGATCAAAACAGAATTTTTGAACGCTTCTATCGCGTAGATAAAGCACGTACTCGCTATTCCGGAGGAACCGGGCTTGGCTTGGCAATCGTGCAAAATTACACAGAACTTCTAGGAGGAACCGTCCAGTTGGAAAGCTATCCTGGCGTTGGTTCTACCTTCACATTAAGAATACCTATTTCATAAAATCAAATGGCCCAGAGGCAAATCAGCATGCTTCTGGACCATTTTTCATTCTATTTTAGCCACAGTCCCAATTGTATTGAACATCCGTGAACTCTTTGCTTTTTAGTGCTTCAAGATTGATAAAGAAGTTGCCGACACCCATATCACCCCACATGATTGGCCAATCGTTTCCTACTTTTTCTGTATCCAATTGGAACAACAATGTATCATAGTTTGTCGTTTCCTCATAGATGCGAGGGTCTTCTTGTGTGAAATAAGGGTAACCACCTAGTTTACTTCCAGCAGCAGAATCAGACAATTCATTATACACTTTCTCTCTCTGCTCATCATCATCAGAAATATTATCTAACCATTCATACATTGTCTTTCCAAAGTACTGCTTAAACTCATAACTATCACTGCCAACATAGTGGGTTTCTTTCACTCCTGTCAGCTTAAATTCCCCTTCGACGACTTTATACAGCTCCTCGTTGATCTCCGCTTGGATCGCCTGTTGCTGTTCTCTCGTATAAGATGCAGCAGAAGTATCTTCAAAGAATAACACTCGAAAACCATTTTGCTTTGTCGGGGCATCAAAATCGAGACCAATTAAGTCATCTACATAATCCACATAAAAAGCTAACAAGCCTGTTTTCGGATAATTAGGTAGTGATGGCAGCTCTGAAAAGTTGAGCTGAGCTAATAAGAATAGTGGCACCCCATTTTCAGCATGTCTCGGGTACTCCTGATCTATTGGTAAATAGCCAAATCCTCCTGCTTTACTCGTTTCTAATGCCAGTTCTCCCTCATTGCTAAAGCTCAGCTTCAGGCACTCTGTTTTTGTTTCAATAAACCGTTCCAGCCATTCCGCTGGTAGTAGCTCTCTCAGTTTTTCTTCCATTATATCTCTCCCCTTTTCCTTTTATCTTAGCCCTTCGCTCTTTCAATGTAAAGATTTCTTATAAGGATATTCTTCTCAGTTAAGCTTAGCTACGTGCTTCTTTTACTTTTCTGGTAGTCCAAATGATATAAGCTGTATAAGCAATTAGTAGTACTCCTAAATTGATCCAAAGACCATTTTTCCCAGAAAGTATCGGTGCAAAGAAGGGTATGCGATAAGCAAGTCCAAAAATTCCCAACACCACTACAATAATGATCGTTGGGTAAAAATCGCGCCATCGCATGGTAATAATTGCACCTGCATAAACAACCACCAATACGCCAATCATTAATAAATCATAGGGTGCTGGAATTGTCACTACCCATAGCTCTGGTGTGTAGAGATGAATCAAAACAAATCCACCAATAACACCGAACATAGCAAGCCAAAGAAGAATGAATTTTCCTATCTTGTTCCTATTGAAAAACTGCTCTTTGCTATAAATTGAATAATGTAAGACTTTAAATACACCAACTAGAACAATCATGACAAATACCGCCGAAAAGAAATAGCTCAATACGTTCAGCTTAATAGGCCCACTTCCCGAAACATCACTCATAATTTTAAACAACCAAAAAATCCCGATAACTAAGCTACTGATTTTAACTCTCTCCTTCAAACTTGTTTTCTTGAAGTTTCGAATCATTTCATCTGCTGCCCCTTTTGCATCCATTCCAAAATAGTCTTCCGCACGCTCGTCATTCTGCTGAGCTTCCAATAGATCACTGCCTAACTCATAAACCTGCTGATTGATCTCCTCTTCATCAAAAAAAAGACCCGCTGTTATCAGATATGTACGTAAGTCATCAAAATATTTTTTGTTGTTATCAGTCAATTTTTCTTCAATCAAATTGGCTGCTTCCCGATAAGAATCTGCTTGTGTTTTTTTCATCTCATTCACACTCCTCATGTAAAATATCGTCCACCTTTTCTACCAAGCCATACCACTGAACTGTAAAATCCACGAGGTATTGTCTCCCCTCATTTGTTAAGGAAAAATATTTGCGATCCGGTCCTTCTTTAGATGGTTTCAGCCTACTCTTGATCAACCCTTGCTTTTCAAGCTTTTGAAGTAAGGGATAAACTGTCCCACCAACAATCGTTGGAAACCCATTTTCTTTTAAATACTGGACCAGCTCATAGCCATAAATCTCTTTTTTTCCTATGACCTTCAGCACACAGCCATCTAAAACACCCTTTAATAATTGCGTTTCTTTCAAAAAGCGACCTCCTCTAGTATGTAATACAAACTACCTTGATACAACTATAGCATATCACTACTAGTTTGTAAAACATACTAGTGAATTTTTTTATTTATTCATCTACTTTACAAAAAAATAAACGTTGTACCGGAAAAATTCCCAGCACAACGTCCAACTATTTTAAATTTAGGATTTCATTTTTTGATTTAGTTATTCGTTACCGCACCATCTACGCTTCGTTCGATTTTCATATCTGTAATTGGTACATAACCAAGCTCTATTACAATGCTTTTCTGCACATCATCACTGACCATGTAATCTAAAAATTTCTTAACGTCCGCATCAGGATCGCCGTTTGTATACATATGCTCGTAAGACCAAATCGGCCAAGAATTATCAGCAACATTTTCTTCTGTTGGTTTCACACCGTCCAAGCTTAATGCAACAGTGCTGTCATCCATATAAGAGAAGGCTAGATAGCTTATTGCTCCTGGTGTTTGAGAAACAATTTGGCGAACCGTTCCGGAAGAGTCCTGTTCCTGTGATTTTACAGAAGCCGCTCCGTCTAATCCCCATTTTTCGAAGGTTGCTCTCGTTCCACTTCCTTCTGGACGGTTAATAACTTCAATAGTTTGATCTTTCCCACCGACATCTTTCCAATTCGTGATTTTCCCAGTAAAAATATCGATCAAGTCAGATTTGGTAATTTCTTTTACCCCAACATCCTTGTTGACAACTGGGCCCATGCCAACGACAGCAACTTTATGATCAACCAATTTTTCTGCATCGATCCCTGATTTTTCTTCTGCAAAAACATCTGAGTTACCAATAGTAACTGCACCATCCGCAACCTGAGAAAGTCCTGTTCCACTTCCTCCGCCTTGGACAGAAATCGAATAATTTGGCTCATCAGTGATAAACTGATCCTTCGCTGCATCCACTAAAGGTTGTAGCGCTGTTGAGCCTACCGCGACTATTTTCACTTGTTCATTTGTTTTTTTATCAGAGCTTCCACTACTTGCAGAATTCGTGCTACTTCCACAACCTGTTAAGAGCACTCCTACTGTAATTACCAATGTCGTCAAAAGCTTTTTCTTCATTTCAACACTTCCTTCATAATTAGTTACAAGCATAGTTTATCAACCTAGTGTTAAGGCCAATCCAAAATCTTGTAAATAATCGGTAAAGAAGTGTAAAAATTAAGTATAGGATTCTCAAGTAATCGAATGGTTTTGACTATGTGCATTTTTATTATTTTTGCATAACCATTTTTCAGAAGCTCTTATTGTTCACCGAGCAAACAGCTACTTCAACACTCTTTGCTTCATCTATCTTTTTTTTATCTTTCTACTGAAAGAATGATTTCTCAGGCTTCTGCTTTCATGAAAACTGTCAATCGTTTCATCGCTTCTTCCAAACGACTCATATCTGCCGCATAACTAATACGAACATACCCTTCTGCTTCCGGACCAAAGGCGATACCAGGAATAATCGCCAAAGCTTGTTTATTGGCAAGTGCTAAACAAAACTTCATAGAGTCCTGCTCAAATCCAATCGGGATCTTCGCGAAAATATAAAAAGCGCCATTTGGACGTGCAATCTCAAACCCTAGCTCTGACATCTGCTCGTAAACAAAATCACGGCGTTTTCTATACTCTTCTCTCATGATCACACCATCGTTGATTCCCTCAACAAGCGCACGAACAGCTGCTTTTTGAGAAATCGTCGAAGCAGCAGTCACAAGATACTGGTGTACCTTAATGATTTCACTTGTTAATTGCTTGTCTCCAAAAATGAACCCGATTCTCCAACCGGTCATAGCATGGGATTTCGACAAACCATTGATTACAATTGTTTGCTCTGGAATAAATTCAGCAATAGAAACATGTGTATCTTCATAGCTCAGTTCACTATAAATTTCGTCACTAATAACAAAAACCGGATAGTTCTTCAATACGTCAGCAATAGCTTGAACCTCTTCACGATTGTACGTCACACCAGTCGGATTACTTGGATAATTCAGAATAACAGCCTTAACGGCAGCTCCATGTTCAGCCATAGCTTTTTCAATCATTTCAGGGGTTAAAACGAACCCATTTTCAGTCGTATCAATATAAACGGGTATTGCCCCGGCTAAGGTGATGACCGGTTCATATCCTGGATAAATTGGTGCTGGCATCAGAACTTTATCGCCTGCCTCCAGCATTGCTAATAGGCTAGCTGAAATTGCTTCTGTCGCACCAATCGTTACTAAAACCTCGGACAATGGATCATAAGTCAGTCCATATTTTTCTTTCATGAAATAGGCCGCTGCTTCTCTGACATCTGTCAAACCAGCCATTCCAGAATAATGAGAGAAGTTCTCTTTAATTGCTACTTGTCCAGCTTCCTTTACATGCTCCGGTGTATTAAAATCCGGTTCTCCTAGAGTCAGTTTTAAAATATCGGGGATCGTTGTCACTTGCTCGTCGAATCTACGAATCATGGACACCGCAATTTTGTACACTTGTTTGTTAAATCGGCTTGTTAATTCCATTCATACTCCTCCTCAAGTTATTGATATACGTATCAACAATTAACTCATCAGTTGTACGCGTTGCAATCAAATAATACAATACTAAAATGGCAAGATTAATGCTACTATCATCATTTTTAATGTTTTTACTTGGTCATTATCGTACCATATTCTCTTTTAAAATGAAAATCCTATTTAAAATCAAAACAATTTACTCTTTGTTTTCTCATTTTAATCTTGCATTTTATGGTTGTTTTCTCTACTATAAAAGAAGAATGTCACGTATATATAAAAGAGAGGGTTTGAGTTGTATGAAAGGTATTAGAAAAATTGCTCCTTATGTTCCCGGTGTTCAGCCGAATTCACACAACATGATAAAAATCAACACGAATGAGAATCCATATCCGCCTTCTCCAAAAGTTGCAGAAGCACTGAAATCATTTGATAGCAACCAGTTGAAACGCTACAGCTCATTAGATAATTTATCTCTAAAAATGGCCTTAGCTGAAAAGTATGGCGTCTCTCCAGAGCAGTTAATGATTGGTAATGGATCTGATGAAGTACTAGCTTTTAGCTTTCTTGCATTTTTTAACAGCGAAGACCCCATACTTTTTCCAGATATTACTTATGGGTTTTATAAGGTCTGGGCGGATCTTTTTCACATTCCATTTAAGGAACTTCCTTTAAATGAGGCTTTTGAAATCGATCTTCAGGATTATGAACAATTGAATGGTGGACTTGTGATTGCTAATCCAAATGCACCGACCGGTCTCTTCAAAACTGTCGAAGAGATACGTCTATTTCTGAAAAAACAGACAGATGTTATCGTAATTATTGATGAAGCATATGTAGAATTTGCAGAAGACTCCGTGCTCTCTCTATTGGATGACCACCCCAATTTGATTATCGTTCGTACCCTATCTAAATCTCAGTCATTGGCTGGACTGCGCATAGGTTACGCGATTGGAGCTCCGGAATATATTGCTATACTTGAAAGCATAAAATCTTCTTTCAACCCATATTCTGTGGACACCTTAGCAGAAGCATTGGCGGCAGCAGCCGTAAAAGACCACACTTACTACAAAAAAATTACGGATGAAATCTGCGAAACCAGAGATTGGTTCAGCCAACAGCTGCAGACTTTAGGCTTTGAGTCGCTACCTTCTCAAACGAATTTTGTTCTTTCTACACATTATAAATTGGATATGGAACAGCTTTACCAATTTTTAGCTTCCAAAAATATCTTTGTCCGCTACTTCTCAAAACCGGAACGCTTAAACAAGTATCTTCGTATCTCTATAGGAACAAAAAAAGAGATGAAAAAAGTTCTTGAGGCAATCACAAATTATTTAAATTAGTCTAACAGCAGCTAAAACTTGCGCTGTCCGAAGCAACAGGTCCCTTTCGTTTATGCATGACTTGTTCCGGGCACTCAATATAGGCTGCTTTTTTCTGATTCTAACAACCCTCATAGAACCCAAAGCTGTAATAAGAATTTTGTTTTCCACTAATTTTTTCAAATATAGTCTATCTAAAACCTTCAGCGATTTCTGTTAAACGCTGAAACAGCTCTTCTGCCTCTTCCTTTCTTTGCATTATCTTTGATGCAAAGATGGATTCAGCATTATAAACATCATCAAAAATACGGTGAATCTCAGATGCACTTGTCCCTTGCAGATCAATCACTTTTCGATAATAGCCCATCAAATCCGAGCTATTTTTCGGAAAGTCAATGCCACCTAGCAAATACTTGTCTACTCGATAAAAAACATCCCATTTCGTGACATCCCACCAAGGTTCATCCTCAACTTCTTCAACCAGAGCAAGAAGCTGGTCTTTGGTTGCTTGAGTAAAATCACGGATTGTATCTGTATATCCTTCGCTAGGAACTGCTTCATAGCCAACACCTAGCATCACACCGATACTATTTCCTAGAATACTATTACCAAAGAGAGAATTGACGAGCCGAAAAATATCCTGACCATTCATTCCTCTCTGCTTTTGTAAATAACCCTTTGTCAAAGCCGACAGCCGCTCAATAAAACCTTTCGGCATCTCAGAGTAGTCATCACCATAGGCTAGGCTACCAGATTGCATAGCCGACATCAATGTATAACAAAGATAGCGCCAATCTTCTTTTCTCATGTATTTCACATAGTGAGCAAACAAGTTTTGAACCTCAGACATCAATTCACTTTGTTCAACTTCTGCATTCAAGGAAAGCATCCCATGTTTCCCAACAGTGAACATCGAATAAGGAGAATGCCAAGCACCAACTTTATGTGTGAGCATACTTGAACCATACATTTTAAGAAGTGTGAGTAGAATCCTGCCATTATCTGTACCGCTTGCTACCATTTTCTGAAGCTTTTCAGCCTCCTTTTTACTCAGAGAAAATGAGCTGCCATCACTGACTCCCCAGCTAGTCGAAGAATCAATATACCTTCTGTTACCTGCAATTGGGAATAGTAGAATATTTACAAAATCCAATTCATTGCTGATAGATGTAATTTTCCCACTATTCTTTTCAATCAATTCTTTGTATTTCAACAGGAAGGCTTGATTGAAGCCTTGACCATCAAAAGAATAGGTATGTTCAACCTGCTCTCCTCTAAGAACACCAATGTATTGTGCTTTGTTTCCACCTTTAGAATGGCCGCTGACATAGATTTTTCCATTCCCATGTGCTGCAGTCGTTTTATCAAAATATTCTAAAGCCAATTGCTGCTGTTTGGTATCTGCAATATTGTAATACCCACCTTCACCATTATCTCGCCATTCCATATCTCCAGCGGTTCCTTTGTATACAAGAATCAAATCTTCTCCATAAGAAATGGTTGCTTGGGTAATTCTCTGAGAGCCGCTTTCGTTCGCGTATTGAGAATTCTCCACGTCATTAATTAACATATTTTCATAGATTGTCGGATTATTTTTGATCGTTTGAAGAATCGTTGCAAATTCAGCTTTAGAAATTTCTGCTGGCTTTTTTGTATTGTCAATGCTGTTAACATCAAATTGATTGGCCCATGAATAAACTGTTTGTCCCTGTCCGTTTTCAGCAAAGCTGTCTGTGTAGATAATTGAGTTTAAAATCAGTAATTCTTCTTCTGTTGGTTGAGCCATTCATCCCTCTCCTTGTACTCATACTCAAAATCTATTTGTCCCCAAGAGGCATGACGCATCAATAGTCTATTTTTCGTTGGAAAACTACTTGATCCCAGATTTTGTCCCACCCTCGCCTCGATATCTGCTCGATAACTTGCCTCCAGATAGCAGGAAATTGAGAGAAAACCTATCTTTATCGTTTGTTCTAGTTCATCTTTCACCTCTTCAAAAATAGTATTCAAGCTTTTTTCAGTGAACCCCTCCTGTACCAATACATGGATAGAAATGGTAATGTTATTCTTTTTATTCGCATAGCGTAAAAATTCCTCAAATGATATGTCAGAATCAAATGAGCTGGGATAGGCATAGTTGTAATTGAGAGTAATAGTGTTTTCTTCAAAATGCTTCTTGATTATCAGCTTGATAAACTCGAGATAACGAGGCTTCATCAACAAGCCCACATACCCGTCTTCATAGCTAGCACCATCATCATAACGATAAACAGCAAAGGTTTCTTCGCTGTCGTTCTCTACAGGATAAGCCAGCATATTTTCATACCCAGGCTGCGCCCATGATTTATACTCTATCGACTGACACACAAAGTCTTCTCCATACTTTTGTTGAAGATGCGCCAACATCTCTTGCTTTACTTCTTCTCTGGTAGCTTGAGCTTGTATCTCCTCTTGGTTCATCCTTCTACACCCTCCCATTATAAAAAATAACAGTATCACATTACTGATAAATGCTTTTTTCATTCCCACCTTTATTTCCATATTTTTAATAGCGACAACCTTTCCAAACTATTCACTAACTCTTACTTACCATGGCTGTTGATTTTTGACGCACTAGTTGAATCAACCTCTGTAAATCCCTCAATTATTTCTTCTAAAAACAAGCTTGTCTTTCCAATAATTCCCTCCATTTGGTTGGAGCATTTTACCAATACTGCTAAACATTGGGAAAGCGAGTCAGCAGAGGCCCCTTGACTCTCATTGAAAAGATTTTCTGTGACATACCCACCAGAAGAAACCTCTTTGATTCTATCTATTGATCGATGCATAGCCATTTTTAATCCGTCTAATTCTTCCGTATCAAGCTGTATCTTACTCATGCTATTCTCCTCCACTTAATAAATAAACTGATCCTTTTCATCAATATCTGTGATAAAGTCATGGCTTCCTCCAGTAAGTCCGTTGGCCAACCTGCTTGTCTTCTCAGCAATTGCAGACATTTTCTCAGAAAGATTTCCTAGCTTGGTTGAAATCACAGGGTCTTCTAAGGCATGAATCAGAACAGCCCCTATCACTTTTTGAAACTCTATTTCAGCTTCAACCATGGCGGTTAAATAAGCAAGCAGGGTATTTTCAGCAAAGATGTATTCTGCATCTGAAATTTTCAACTCCTTACTCAACCTTCTTCCCCCTATCCATTTTCATCTGGTAATGTAGCTCTGATAGCTGATTCTCATAAATCACTCTTTGTCTTCTTAATGTGACGATTTCATCCTCCAATCGTTGAACAGCATGAGTAATTTCCTGCTGTTCTTCTTCTTTTCTTTGTGTGTGCAAGCTATTTTCCTTTAGTAAATCACCCATAGACATTTGATAAGAACGCAGAAATTTTACCTGTACATCGTCAACAGCACTCTGTTTTATTCTTTGATTTCTATGCTGAAAATGAGCTTCAATTTCAGCTGTCTTTTTCTGATGTTCCTGCTTAAAAATATGTAAATATTCTATTTCACGTTGCTTTACCCTCAGTTCATCCTCTATTTGGTAAATCTCCTGTTGTTTGGCTTTCATCTGACCTTGATAATATGATTCCTTCATCTCTTTTCCCCCAACAGCTATTAAAAATCTAGTTTTTTTGCGAGAGATTCATCTTTTTCCTTCATAGCTGCCATCGTATGTTTCACTTGTAGCTCCAACTGCTCAATGATGCATTCCGTTTGTTCAAACGCTGGCTGCAGCTCATCAAATTGATTGACATAGGTCTCAGCTGCTCTTCCTGCCCATGAATCCGGCACTGAGTGAATCAACCGATTCAACTCCGCAATGCATTGTTGAAAAACGTCCAATTGAGCGTTCAGCTGCTTTGTCAAGCTTTCTAAGCCTGAGTATTCCAAACGTATTTTCATGTCATCCCCTCCCACCTATAAATGAACTCCTTTTCAGCCATACGTACAGGAAAGAGTTTTTCATCTTCCTGTGTCTGATTTACGTGTTCTAAATTAAAGATACGCAACAAATCAAGATCGTCATTTCACTAGAATGAATTTTGATAAAAAAACATTTTCCTTCCTCTTAAATACAAAAAAGCCAGTGCACATTCTACTAGAAGGCAATGACTTTATAAAAAATATTGTTTGGTTCTATTCCTCTTGAATCCTCACACTTTAAGAAAAAGCAGCGAGTGTTTTTTTTAGCTGATCTATGAAGTAAGCAAGGATAGTACTTTTTTGCTGATTTTTCTGATAAAGAATACAGATTTTATTTTCTTCCTGCCCTATCAAAGGAATCAGCTTTATTTCCTTTTTAGTAAATCCTGTGATTATCCCTGAGCCAGTGGCATAAGCTTGTGTCCCTGTCAAAATATTCATCAATGTCCCACGATCGCTGACTTGGATTACTGCTTGTTGGTTCGATTCAGTTAAGAGATCCTCTGAGAAATAATTGAACTCACTACCTTCTTGGATAAACCGGATTTGAGGATAATCCAGCAGCTGTTCGACACTCAATTCCTTTTCATCTGCTAACGGGTGATGTTTCCCAACAAATACATGTGTGGTAAATCCACCAATCACTTCATACGTCAGATTTGTCCCAGATAAATGCCGCTTTATTCCTGATCGATTTTGACTGTTTAAATAAAGAATACCGATATCGCTATTGTAGCTCTTCACATCTTCAATAACCTTTAATGTCGTGGTCTCAAACAGACGAAAATCCGTATATTGTTCTTCAAATTTCCGAATAGTGGCTGCCATGATCTCACCCAAGAAATCATAATGCTGAGAAGAAATGGAGAAACGCTCTTCCTTTTGATGATGTTGAAAGCGGTTCTCTAACAATGATAGCTGTGTCAATATTTTTTCAGCATGTGACAAAAATACAATCCCCTCTTCGGTCAACGTTGCCCCTTTATTTGTTCGGATAAACAGCGTTACACCTAAGTCTTCCTCCAACTCCTTGATACCATTTGAAAGACTTGGTTGTGTGACAAACAGACGCTTAGCAGCTTCTCGGAAACCACCACTATCAGCTACTGCCACAACATATTTCATTTTCTTGATATTCATATCTTCTCTCCATTACTCAACAAAATAAATCTTTCTCTGATTCTTCGCCTGCAAAGGTCTGTTATTGTATTCTAACATTCCTGCTTTCAACAAACGAACAAGTGCCCAATCCATTTTTTGCGTCTCTTGAAAAACAAACCAAGGGATCGGTCCTTTTGTCGGTGGCGTAGTCAACGAACCCGTATAGTGAAAATGCGCCCGTTGCTCCGGTAAAAATAGCGAAGGATCGAACGAAAACTCATGTGTTCGTTGACTAACCTCGATCCGTTTCTTCAATTGAGAAAATTTATTCTCCTCTTCAACAAGATCAAACAGGCATCCGACAACCAAGTTTTGTCCTGCTTCATTCATATGAACTAAGTGAAATTCTATCGGATACTGAATCTCTTCCAATAGATGCTCGCTTGGTGTATGGAAATGAATATCTGTCAACCGATACTCCGTCCCTTGAAAAACCAGAAAGCTCTGTGTATTTGGTGGAACAAAATGAATCGTATTCTTAAATTCTTTTTCTGAAAACAGCTCTTCTTCATAATGAAAAGCAATACTCTCATCCACTGTTTTTTGACCACAAATAGACGTATACGCAAGAGAAATCGGTGATTGATCTGGAAAGGCCGCTCCTTGAGCAAACCAGTCACATAAGGTATGCCAATGCTCTGGGCCTCGATCGCCGGAATAACTCCATTCTACATCCATATTTCTTATATTTCTCTTTTTCATACGCCCCTCCATTGCTTCTTTGAGTGCACTATTTTATTTTGATACTGTATCTTATTTCAAGATATCCGTCAAATTATGTGGATGATAGAATCCACCAAATCAATTAAATAGCATTAACAAACCCTCATATTAAGATAATCTTCCTTGATTGAACTCTCCCGCTTTCAATCAAGGCTTATAGCAAAAAGAAGAACAATTTTCATTTCGATGATCGTCCCTCTTTTTTGCTATATAATTCGAAAGAATTTCTTTTGTTTTCAGAAAAAAACTACTTGTTCCATGCCTCTGGATTCTGTTTCCATTCCTTCAACAAGTCCAAATCTTTTTCTTCAATATATTGAGACTCCAATGCTGCTTCTAATAGCGTTGAGTAATTCGTCAATGTCAATAACTCAATTCCTTGAGTAGCGAAATTTTCTTTACCTTTTGGCAGCTCATACGTAAAGATTGCAGCTACGCCCAATACATCCGCACCTTCACGCTTCGCTGCTTCCGCAGCTTCCAGTACACTTCCACCGGTAGAAATCAGGTCTTCGATAATAACCATTTTCTGACCTTCTGAAATCCGTCCTTCGATTTGGTTGCCTTTTCCATGTTCTTTAGCCTTGCTGCGGATATAAACCATTGGCAAATCCAAAATATCTGCTACCCAAGCAGCATGTGGAATACCAGCCGTTGCTGTACCGGCAATCACTTCAACCTCAGGATAATTTTCTCTGATCTGATCAGCTAGTCCCTGCGCGATTTCTTTACGAATCATTGGATAACTCATCGTGATTCGGTTATCACAATAAATTGGGCTTTTGATCCCGCTTGCCCACGTAAATGGATCATTTGGACTTAAAAAAACAGCTTCAATCTTTAATAAATCTTTGGCAATATTTTTTGCTAATTCAGTCATTTATTTTTCCCCATTCCATTCTTTTTTGATTGCACTATACGCTTGATAAGGGTCTTCTGCCTGTGTAATAGGCCGTCCTACTACAATATATGTTGAACCGATTGCTGCTGCTTGGGCAGGTGTCATCACGCGCTTTTGATCGCCGACTGCACTGCCTGCAGGTCTAATTCCAGGTGTCAGACAAACGAAGTCCGCAGACGTTTTCTTCTTGATGGCTTCAACCTCTAGTGCAGAACAAACAACACCGTCAAGTCCTGCTGTTTCAGCACATTTAGCATAGTGCTGTACGCTTTCTTCTAAGGAGACCTTGATCAACTGTTCTTGCTGCATCTCGGCTTCGCTTGTTGAGGTCAATTGGGTTACAGCAATCAGCACAGGTGTCGGATTCCCTGTTGGTTTCCCAGCCTCTAATCCTCGTTTAGCCGCCGCCATCATTTGAATTCCTCCAGCCGCATGAACATTGGTCATATCAACACCTAGCTTAGCCAGGCCTTTCATCGCATGTTCGACTGTATTAGGAATATCGTGCAGCTTCAAATCTAAGAAAACAGAATGTCCAGCTGCCTTCAAGCTCTTGACAATCTCGGGGCCTTCCTGATAAAACAGCTCCATACCAACTTTTACATACAACGCTTCCGTTGCTGGAAATTTCGTTAGAAAGTCTGTGACTTCCTCTTTTGAAGAAAAATCTAATGCAATAATTGGACGATTACTCATGAATGCCGCGCCTCCTTCACTTCTTTTCTCAGTTGCTCAAGTGAATCGATACCCAATTCCGCCATTCGCAATGGCAAGGCTTCAATCAACTTCGGGCAAATATATGGATCTGTAAAGTTTGCGGTTCCAACACCGATTGCACTGGCTCCTGCCATAAACATCTCCAGTACATCATCCACGGTTTGAACGCCGCCCATCCCGATAATTGGTAAATCCGAAACTTGTGCTACCTGATGTATCAATCGAATCGCTACTGGTTTGATTGCCGGTCCGGATAACCCACCTGTACCATTTGCAAGAATCGGCTTTCTAGTTTTGAGATCGATACGCATTCCTAACAGCGTGTTGATCATGCTGAACCCATCTGCACCACCCGCTTCAATGGCTTGAGCAATCGGAACAATATCCGTCACATTGGGCGAAAGCTTCACATAGACAGGAACCTTCGCTACCTTTTTCACAGCTTGTGTCAATTGAAAAGCAACCTCTGGATCTGTACCAAAAGCAATTCCCCCATGTTTCACATTCGGACAGGAAATATTCAATTCGATAGCTTTTACATTGGGTGCCTCTCCGATTTTTGCGCAGACTTCCACGTAATCTTCTTCACAAGCACCGGCAACATTCGCGATGATCGGCAGATCGTATTTTTCAAGAGCGGGTAGTTTCTGTGTCATCACTGCCTCTAGTCCGGGGTTTTGTAACCCAATAGCATTTAACATCCCACTAGGTGTTTCTGCTACTCGTGGTGTCGGATTGCCAAAGCGAGCCTCCGCAGTCGTTGCTTTGATCATGATCGATCCAAGCTTTCCGATGTCATAATATTTTGCGTATTCCTCCCCAAAGCCAAAGCAACCACTGGCAGGAATAATCGGATTTTTCAACTCTAATCCCGGAATACGGATAGCTAATGGATTGTTCTCCATCATAATACAACCTCCTTCGCTCTGAAAATTGGTCCTTCGTCACAAACCTTCACACTTTGCGTGCCTGTTTCATCGTCAGCTACGTGACAAACACACGCATAACAGGCACCCATACCACACGCCATACGTTGTTCTAATGACAGAAAAACATTCGGATTCTCTTCAAACAGCTGCGCTACCGTTTTCAGCATCCCATTTGCTCCGCAAGCAAACACTGCCGCGGGCGTCTCATCTTTCATCGCTTCCATCAGCAAGTTCCCGACATTGCCTTGAATTCCAAAAGAACCATCATCTGTCGCAAATCGGGTATCCCCTAATGCAATAAATTCTTCTTGGAAATAAGCGACCTCCTTCGAAGCATATCCCAGAAAATGAATGACTTCGATGCCCTTTTGACGAAGCTGTTTGGATAATTCATACATAGGCGGAATCCCGATTCCCCCACCAACGACAAACACCTTTTGACCAGAATTCAAAAAAGAAAGGTCATAGCCATTGCCCAGCGGTCCCATAACATCCAGCTGTTCTCCCGCAGTCATTTTAGAAAAGTGCAGGGTTCCATCGCCTTCTGTTCTGTATATGATCGAACAGGTTTTGTCTTCCTTATTGATTTGGTTGATGCTGATTGGTCGTCTTAAAAGAAAATCTTCTCTTGGAACCTTGATATGTAAAAACTGTCCTGGAATCCCCATTTCGTCTACCAGTTCTCCAGTCAAGGTCAGTCGAAAAATTCTCGGTGCCAACTGCTCTTGTTCAACGATTGTCATCATTTCCTGTTTCATGTCCGACTCCTTCTCTATAAATCCAGTTAAATAGTTCATTACACAAGACGTGCCTTTTCCCCGTATTTAGTAGGGAAAGGAAGTAACCGCTCTTCTCATTATTTAACATAGGTTTATATGCGTTGTATTTTATTTCCTAAATATACGATAATTGTCGTCTCTGCTTCTTTAGGAAAAAGCAGAGGACGACATTTCTGATAAATTATCTTAAACTGTGTAAACGGCTATATCGCCTCTGTTGAAAAGGCTCTTGATTCCAATACTTTCAAAATAGCATTCGCGGTATCCAGCGAAGTAAATAATGGAACGCCATGCTCAACGGATTCTCTTCTGATAATAAAGCCATCTTCATTCACGGACGAACGATTCTTATCCATCGTATTGACCACGACCTGTGTCTGGCCGCTGCGAATCAAGTCAACAACCGTTTCTTTTCCTACTTCCTGTTCTTCGATTTTCAAGACTGTCTTGACGCGAAGACCGGCTTCTGCAAAGAACTTCGCTGTTCCTGAGGTAGCTACCAGACTGTATCCGATACTATTAAAACGTTTTGCTAAATCTAGGGCTTCTTCTTTGGTTTCGTCAGCGATTGTAAAGAGTACTGCGCCATAACTTGGTAAATGCAGGCCAGAAGCTTCAAACGCCTTATAAAGAGCTTTCTCCAAACTATAGTCTGAGCCCATAACTTCACCTGTCGATTTCATTTCAGGGCCAAGATAAGTGTCCACTTTTTGTAATTTTGTGAAAGAGAAAACGGGTGCTTTGATATGAACTTGCTGACTTTCTGGATAGAGGCCATCTTCATAACCTAAATCCGTCAGCTTTTCACCAAGAATTGCTTTTGTTGCTACCTGAGCCATTGGGATTCCTGTGATTTTACTTAAAAACGGCACGGTACGGCTGGCTCTTGGATTGACCTCAATGACATAGACTGTCTCATCATGGATGACAAACTGAATATTCATCATGCCAATACAGTTTAACCCATGTGCCAATTTTTTTGTATAGTCCGCAATAGTTTCTTTGATTGCATCAGAAAGTGTTTGTGGCGGATAAACAGCCATTGAATCTCCGGAATGGACACCCGCGCGTTCAATATGCTCCATGATTCCAGGAATCAGTACTGTTTCCCCATCACAGATAGCATCCACTTCACATTCGCGTCCTAATAAATAGCTATCTACTAAAACCGGATGTTCCGGCGAAGCTTTCACTGCATTACGCATGTAATCTTCAAGATCCTTCTGATTTTCTACGATTTCCATTGCTCGACCACCCAACACATAGCTAGGGCGAACCAATACCGGATAACCGATGCGATCTGCAATCGCTACTGCTTCACTTTCGCTGACTGCTGTGTCGCCAGGAGGTTGCGGAATATTCAACTCATTCATTGCCTGTTCAAATAAATCTCTGTTTTCTGCTCGATCCAAATCTTCGATCGTCGTTCCTAGGATTTTTACGCCATTTTTCGTTAAAGGTTCTGCTAGGTTGATCGCTGTTTGACCACCGAACTGAACGATAACCCCAGTTGGTTGCTCTAAGTCAATGACATTCATGACATCTTCCAAGGTCAGCGGCTCAAAATACAGCTTGTCAGAAATTGAGAAATCCGTTGACACTGTTTCAGGATTACTGTTCATAATAATTGCTTCATAGCCCGCTGCTTGAATAGCCTTCACAGAATGAACCGTTGCGTAGTCAAATTCTACCCCTTGACCAATACGAATCGGTCCTGATCCTAAAACTAATACTGACGGTTTTTCTGAGCGAACACTCTCATTTTCAAATTCGTAGGTACTATAAAAATAAGGTGTTTGTGATTCAAATTCCGCCGCACAAGTATCAACCATTTTATAAACGGGTACAATGCCATGCGCTTTACGAATTTGAACAATCGCTTCAGGTGTTGTTTGCCACAGCTCGGCAATCTTGCGATCCGTAAAGCCATTTTGCTTCGCATCCTTTAAAACATCTAAATCATCAATATTTGCAGCAAGTTCCGTTTCTAATTCTACGATGTGCAACAACTTATCAAGGAAGAACAAATCGATTTTCGTCAAAAGCGCTAATTCTTCAATCGTATAGCCTCTTCTCAAAGCTTCTGAGAGATAGAACAAGCGATCATCTTGGGCTTTGACCACTTTTTCAGTCAAAGCATCATCGGAAACTTCTTTTAACTCCTTCAACTCATTGTGGTGAGTTCCAATTTCCAGTGAGCGAACAGCTTTAAGTAAAGATTCCTCAATGTTTCTGCCGATTGCCATAACTTCTCCGGTTGCTTTCATCTGCGTTCCAAGCAAACGATCGCCCTTTTCAAACTTGTCAAACGGCCAACGTGGAATTTTCGCTACAACATAATCCAACGCCGGTTCAAACTCTGCATAGGTTGTTCCTGTTACCGGATTCTTCATTTCATCCAATGTCAGACCAACAGCAATCTTCGCTGCCAATTTGGCAATCGGATAGCCTGTCGCCTTACTTGCCAAAGCAGAGGAACGAGAAACCCGAGGATTTACTTCAATCACGTAATAATTGAAGCTATGAGGATCTAGTGCAAGTTGAACGTTACAGCCACCTTCGATCTTCAACGCTCGAATAATTTTCAAGGAAGCATCTCTCAGCATTTGATATTCATAATCTGACAAGGTCTGACTTGGCGCAAATACAATCGAATCTCCTGTATGAATGCCGACCGGATCAAAGTTTTCCATGTTACAAACAACGATAGCATTATCTGCTGAGTCACGCATCACTTCGTATTCAATTTCCTTGAACCCAGCAATACTTTTCTCGATCAAACATTGCGTAGCTGGAGAAAGCTTCAACCCATTTTCAGCAACGATCCTCAGCTCTTCTTCATTGTCACACATTCCGCCACCAGTCCCACCAAGCGTAAATGCGGGACGAACAATGATCGGATAACCAATCGTATCAGCAAACGCCACCGCTTCTTCGACAGTGTGTACAATATCACTCTCAGGAATCGGTTGACCTAATTCCTCCATCAGCTGTTTGAATAGGTCACGGTCTTCCGCTTGATCGATCGCACTTAATTTCGTTCCTAGCAGTTCAACCTCCAGTTCATCTAGGATGCCGGAAGCCGCAAGCTCCATTGCCATGTTCAAGCCTGTTTGACCACCAAGGGTTGGTAGTAACGCGTCGGGACGCTCTTTACGAAGAATTCTTGATACAAACTCAAGTGTGATCGGTTCAATATAAACTTTATCGGCGATTTCCTTATCTGTCATGATCGTTGCAGGATTCGAATTGACCAAAACGACCTCGTAGCCTTCTTCTCTTAGGGCGAGACATGCCTGCGTGCCCGCATAATCAAATTCTGCGGCCTGACCAATAATGATTGGACCAGAACCAATAACCATGATCTTCTTTATATCTGTACGTTTAGGCATTTCTCTGCTCCTTCCATGCATCCATTAATTCCATAAATTCGTCAAACAGGTGCAGTCCATCATGAGGACCAGGTGCAGCATCTGGATGGTATTGAACAGTAAACGCCGGGAATTCTCTATGTCTGACTCCCTCAACAGTTCCATCATTGATTTCAATATGAGTGACCATCAGCTTCTCAGGATCAATGGTGTTTTCATCAACTGCATACCCATGGTTTTGTGAGGTGAAATCAATACGCCCTGTTGCAATTTCTTTTACCGGATGATTTAATCCGCGGTGACCAAATTTCATCTTATACGTGTCTGCGCCATTTGCTAATGAAAACAACTGGTGCCCCAAGCATATACCGAAAATGGGGACTTTCCCTTGAATCTGCTGGATCATTTCGATTGCACCAGGTACATCTTTTGGATCGCCTGGTCCATTCGTCAACATCACCCCATCTGGATGAAGATCAAGAATCGTCTGTGCATCCGTATTGTATGGTAAAACAGTCAGGTTGCATTCTCTTTTGGAAAGCTCACGTAAAATACTGTGTTTCAACCCAAAATCAACAACCACGACATTTCTGCCGATCCCCGGACTAGGGTAAGGCTTTGTTGTAGAAACCTGAGCCACTTGATTGTGCGGCAACACGGTCGCTTTCAATTGATCAAAGAGATGGTTTAGTTCATCCCCTTTATCAACAAGCATTCCCTTCATTGTTCCTGCCGAACGAAGTTTTTTCGTCAGTGCACGTGTATCGATCCCGGCAATCCCAGGAATACCTTTACGCTTTAGAAATTCATCTAAAGTAAGCTGATTCCTCCAATTAGAAGCCAGACGTGCAAACTCTTTAACTACTACTCCTTTACAGGTTGGAGCAATAGATTCATAATCATCACGGTTGATTCCGTAGTTCCCTACCATTGGGTACGTAAAGGTGATGATCTGACCGTTGAAGCTTTGGTCAGTGATTGTTTCCTGATAGCCAGTCATACTTGTTGTAAATACGACTTCGCCTACTACATTTGCATCCGCTCCGAAGGCCTTTCCTTCAAAGACAGTTCCATCTTCTAAAATAAGTAATCGTTTCAACGTTACACTTCCTCCTTAGCCCATACCAGCTTTCCGTTCACAAACGTCAGCATGGTATTTCCTTTGACCTTCCAGCCAACGAATGGGGTATTAACAGCTTTTGATTCAAAATCCTGTTCATCGATTGCTTCTTCTAATGCTAAATCAAAAACCGCAATGTCAGCAGCTGCGCCGATTTTCAATGTACCAGCATCTAATCCGAAAATGGCTGCCGGTTTTACTGCCATCCAATCAACGACTTGCTCTAGTGTAAATTTGCCTGTTTCTACAAAATGCGTGTAAATCAATTGGAAGGCCGTTTCACTGCCCACGATTCCAAATGGTGCTTTCAAGAATGTTTGATTTTTTTCTTCCAAGCCATGTGGGGCATGGTCTGTCGCAATACAGTCGATTGTTCCATCGAGTAACCCGTCGATCAACGCCTGTCTATCTGCTTTTCCTCTTAACGGAGGATTCATCTTCCAAAACCCGTTATCTTCCGGAATATCTTCATCGATCAGCAACAAGTGATGAGGAGAAACCTCAGCAGTCACATGAATACCGGCACGTTTCGCATCACGGATCACACGAACACTTTCTTCTGTCGACACATGGCAGACATGATAATGTGCACCTGTCTCTTTTGCTAAAGTAATATCTCTGGCAATCTGTGACGCCTCTGTTGCACTGAGAATCCCAGGAAGCCCTAGCTTTTTAGAAATTTCGCCTTCGTGCATCACACCACCAAATAATAACGATTCATCTTCGGTGTGTGCTACCAACGCCATGTTGTTTGCCGCAGCTTCCCTCATTGCCAGATACATCGTACCAGCTGTCTGAACGCCTACACCGTCATTCGTAAAAGCAAATGCACCAGCTTGTTTCAAGGCTTTTTGATCCGTTAAACGTTCACTGCGCAGCTCTTCTGTGATGGGCGCATATTGCAGCACCTTCACCACCGCATCCTTTTGAATAATAGCGTAAATTTCTTTCAGCTTTTCAGCAGTATCCGGTACCGGATTCAGGTTAGGCATCGCACAAACTGTCGTAAATCCGCCTCTTGCTGCTGCTTTGCTCCCTGTCTCGATTGTTTCTTTATATGTGAAGCCCGGTTCTCTCAAGTGCACATGAACATCTACTAAGCCCGGAGTGATGAGCTGCCCGTTCGCATCGTATACTTTATCAAAACCCGTTTCATCAAAAGCCTTCCCAATAGCAAAGATTTTTCCATCTTCGATCCAAATAGACGCCTCTGT
The DNA here is from genome assembly GCF_002140975.2 of Enterococcus sp. 9E7_DIV0242. Taxonomy (NCBI): domain Bacteria; kingdom Bacillati; phylum Bacillota; class Bacilli; order Lactobacillales; family Enterococcaceae; genus Enterococcus; species Candidatus Enterococcus clewellii. The sequence goes on along the minus strand of NZ_CP147247.1, from coordinate 231,936 downwards.
TAACTGATTTCCTTTTTCTACAATTTTCCCGTTTTTTATCAATGTTTTCATACTCTGCCACCTACGCCTTTCCTTCTAGTACTGCTTCCAAAATTGCCATTCTCATGTAGACCCCATTGCTCATTTGCTGAATGATTCTTGATTGGATTCCTTCAACTAATGAATCCGCAAGCTCTACATCTCGATTGATAGGAGCCGGATGCATGATGATTGCTCCCTTTTTCAAACGTTTTGCCCGTTCGACTGTTAGACCATATTGCTGGTGATAGCCCTCTTTAGAAAAGCTCTCTGTCCCGTCGTGACGTTCATGCTGTACACGAAGCAGCATCATCACGTCTACCTTTTCTACAATATCGTCTAACTGCCCATACTCCCCATAGACATCAAACTGTGCATCATACCATTCTTCCGGACCGGAGAAATAGATTTCAGCACCCAACCGCTTCAACATTTGCATGTTGGATTTTGCCACTCTGGAATGAGTCAAATCACCAACTATGGCTACCTTCAAGCCTTCAAAATGACCAAACTCTTCGTAGATCGTCATCAGGTCCAATAAGCATTGTGTAGGATGCTGACCGCTGCCATCACCGCCATTGATTATTGAACATTGAATCGTCTTACTTTGAATCAGTTCATCATAGTAGTTTTCCTCACCATGACGAATGACTGCCACATCTACACCAATAGCAGACATAGTCAAAACAGTGTCATACAATGTTTCACCCTTTTGAACTGAGCTAGTACTGGCCTCAAATTCGATAACCTCAAGACCTAGCTTCTTTTCTGCGACATCAAAGCTCTTATGTGTCCGCGTGCTGTTCTCAAAGAAAAGATTTGTTGCAAAAAATTGTTTCCCCGCCGATTGCCAGACAGCTCCCTTTTTGAACTCCTGCCCTCGTCGAATCAACCCCATCACTTCTTGATCACTTAATGCTTCAACTGTCAACAGATGCTTCAAACTGACACGTTCTGATGTATGAATCATTCGTCATTCCTCCTTGTGTATTTTGTGAATAAAATCCTCATTTTCAACTTGCTTCTAATAAAATAGTTACAATGAAAGTTTCCTGCCTCCATCTTTCATTTTTTCAGTTCGTTACTCAAATATCTACTTCTTGTTGCCCATCTTCACTTCGTGCATGTGCTGGTAAAACTAGATTTAATACAATACCCAATACTGTCGCTAATGCCATACTAGTCAATTCGAAACCACCGATTTTCAGGTAAGCTCCGCCGATACCGATAACCAAAATTGCTGATGTGATCACTAGGTTTCGTTTCTGATCATAATCCACTTTGTTATCAATCAGAATTCTCAACCCGCTGGAAGCAATAACGCCAAACAACAGGAAGCTGATTCCGCCGATGACTGGTGTTGGAATACTCAAGATCACTGCACTGATTTTTCCGATAAATCCTGCCAGAATCGCCAGAACTGCCGCGCCACCAATGACATAGACACTGTGTACCTTTGTGATTGCCAACACACCGATATTTTCTCCGTAACTAGTCGTCGGCGGTCCACCAGTCGCTCCGCCGATAATTGTTGACAATCCGTCAGCCAACAATGTTTTATTCAAGCCAGGAGATTGGAAGAAGTCTCTTTTGGTGATTTTACTCAAAACCATCAGATGGCCCATATGCTCTGTCATCGTAACAAAAGCGATCGGTGCCATACTCGTCAGAGCCGCTAATGAGAAAGTCACGTCATAATCTACGAAAGGAATCTGGAAAGCCGGAAGACTAAACCACGCTGCTTCAGATACTGGTGTCAAATCCACGATCCCAACGATCATCGCAAAGACATACCCTGAAACAATTCCCAATAAAATTGGAATCAAGCTTAGAAAGCCTTTTAGATACATATTGAAGAAGATTGTGATCCCTAGTGTGAATAATGCCACCATAAAATATTTACTATCATAAACAGACTCGCCGCTTGCTAATGTTTTGTACATCGCTTGACTTGATGCTGTCGATGCTAAGCCTAACCCGATGACCATGATGACCGGTCCTACCACTACTGGAGGCAATATTTTGTTGATCCAATCAGACCCTACTCTCGCAATGATGAATGCAACAATCAGATAGACGATTCCTGCGTAGATGATCCCTTGCGCTACTGCCGGATAGCCTTGTGTAGCCATTAGTGCATTGATAGCTGAGATAAAGGCGAAACTGCTTCCGAGATATGCTGGTACAGAGCCTTTTGTTATCAAAATATATAGCAAGGTTCCTACGCCCGAACTGAATAAGGCAATACTTGGCTCCAAGCCTGTCAAAATCGGTACTAATACATTTGCGCCAAACATCGTGAACAAATGCTGTAAGCTTAATCCCATCCACTGTAGCGGTTTTGGTTTGTCATGAATATCCAATACAACATCTGTGTTCCTAAACTTCTTCTCTTCCATTTGTCTCTACTCCAACTCTCTATTCAACGATTGATTTTATTCTGCTTCTTTTTTGATCAAAATACGGTCTTTTCCATCAAGCTCTTCCATCTCTACAATGATCTCTTCTTTGATGGATGTCGGAATGTTCTTCCCTACATAATCCGCTCGGATCGGCAGTTCTCTATGCCCACGATCCACTAAAACAGCCAATGAGATTTTTTTTGGTCTGCCCAAATCGATGACCGCATCCAGTGCAGCTCGAATCGTTCTACCCGTAAACAATACATCGTCTACTAGAATCACTTGTTTCCCTTTCACAGAAAACGGAATGTCAGAAGAATGGAGCTCCGGTTCTTCCAATGTATTGTCAGCCACATCATCTCTGTATAATGTGATATCCAATTCACCCACAGGAACATCGATGTTTTCTAACTGTTTTAGGCGCTCTGCAATACGTGCCGCAATGTAGATCCCTCTCGTTTTGATTCCTACTAGAACAATATCCTGAATTCCTTTATTTCTTTCAATGATTTCATACGTGATACGTGTCAATGCACGTTTCATTGTGACTGCATCTACAACTTCTTTTCCTTGCATGTTTCTTCCTCCTTATATAATTAGCCAATGATTTGACGATTATTACTCCGAATCTCTTACTTATTCCAAAATTTACTCAGAATAACAAAAAAACTCCTGCCCAGAAGGCAGGAGGATAGCTTACAAGTTTACAAAAGTATACTGTAATACATACAGACCAACATCAAGCGCACCTGATTGCATCTGCATGTGTCCTTCTTAGCCTCACGGGACTACTCTTAAAGGAATAATATTCAACTAGGGATAGTTTACCTTTTATTCAATAATAAATCAATGATTATCTTCCAATTGCTCCAAAGTTTTTTTGAAAACCTCCGGAAGCGGTGACTCAAATTCCATATACTCACCTGTTGACGGATGGACAAAGCCTAGTGTCTTCGCATGAAGAAACTGTCCGTTCCCTTCCAAGGTTCTTCTTGGCCCATACAACGGATCACCTGCAACAGGATGTCCAATGTATTTCATGTGAACACGGATTTGATGAGTACGACCAGTTTCAAGCTGTAGCTCGATCAATGTGTAATCCTTGAAACGCTCAATGACTTCAAAATGGGTCACAGCCGGTTTTCCGTTTTCAATGACAGCCTGCATTTTCCGATCAACCTTCGAACGACCAATTGGCGCATTGATCTCGCCTTTATCATGACCAATTTCGCCATGCACTAATGCTAAATATTTTCGAATCGACGTCTTTTCCTTCAGCTGCTCTGCTAAGGATTTATGTGCTTTGTCGTTTTTTGCTATCATCAATAATCCAGAAGTATCCTTATCGATTCGATGAACGATGCCTGGACGAATCACGCCATTGATTGAAGAAAGATCCTTGATATGATACATCAGCGCATTCACTAATGTTCCATTCGAATGACCTGCTGCCGGATGAACGACCATTCCTTGTGGCTTATCAATTACAGCTACATCCTGATCTTCATAAACGATCGTCAAAGGGATATTTTCTGCTTCAATAACTAACTCTTCCGGTTCGGGAATCTTTATCTCGATTTGATCCCCGGATTTGACCTTATAATTCGAACGAACGATTTCACCATTCACGGTAACCTGTTGTTCCTTCAACCATATCTGAACCTGTGACCTTGAATAGCTAAGCTGTTCACTCAACACCTTGTCGATTCGACCCGTTTCCTCTTTTACTGTAAAATTAATTTGATCCATGCTTTGCCATCCTTCTTCTCATACTAACTAGTTTCTTCGTTGTTTTCATGCTTTCGCTTTTTTCTCTTTCCGTTCATCCAGAATCAAATAGATAAATACACAGGCTACACCGATGACTAAAGCCATATCCGCCACATTAAAAATCGGGAAATTAATAAACTCAGTTTTAAACATATCGACCACATAACCTAAACGCAAACGATCAATAAAATTTCCTAATGCGCCGGCTAAAATTAGGCTCAGACCTATCGTAAACCATTTACTATTTTTTATATTTTTTACCAGCATATAAAGAAGTACAGCTACGACGACAACTGTCATAATGTAGAAAAACATCATCTTTCCCTCTAAAATGCTCCATGCTCCGCCAGTGTTTCTAATATACGTAAATGAAAGAAAGCCCGAAATAAACTCTTTGGTTTCTCCCAGTTGGATATTTTCGACAGTCAAATACTTTGTCCATTGGTCAAGTCCAACGATTACTGCACTAATAATCAAATACACTGCTAACAACTACATCATTCCTTTTCACCGTTATTATCTGCTATGACTTGTTTGAAGAGACGCTATCGCCAATAGTAAAAATCATAGCAATCCTATTCTTAGCGCTTATTTAGTCGTGTTCATATAAATCCTTTGGACGGATAATCCCTAACAAATTACCATTTGGATCGCCATCCTTAGTTATCAATACTGCTTCTAAGCGATCTTGGGTTTCAAATAATTCCTCTACCTGATAAATGTTGGTTTCTTTGTCCACGAACTGATAGTTTGCGATTTTATAGTTATCTGCTAAAAGATCACCTGCTGTTTTCCCATCCAGATGAATATCACCGCCACTTTTCACACTTTCAACCGCCATCCAGATACCCAATCCTCTTACCGTGATCAAGCCTTTAAAATGGCCTGCGTGATAAATAGGAAACTGGGAATACTGCTTCTTCGCAACGATTTTCAGAATCTCTTCTAAAGGAATAGCCATCTCAAAACCTGTTACATGCTTCGCAAATTTTGGTAGGACCTTCTCAGGAGCTATCAACTGTTCTTCTATTGTCTGTATGCGATCAAGAGCCCATTGATTTGGCTCAGCAATGACAAAATCCTTAGCGATTCGTTCATGTACAATGGCATTACGAAGCTGTGCCAGCTGTAACAAATCATTTTCTACAGGAGCAACCTGAGACTGTTTCTTCTTTGCCATCCTTCGAGTCATTTCACTGAAACCCATACTGGACGGATTGTTCAATTGTTCCTTCAGCCATTTTTCAATTCGATTAAAGCTGCTCAAAAACTGTTCTGCATTATGCCCCATCATCTATCTCCTTGATTACGTATGCTTTCTTCAACATAAGAAAAAGAAAAATGAAGTAGAGAAGCAAAACGAATAAAATCCCTGCAATCGACACACCCACCAGAGGAATCAGCAGCATTAAAAGAAAAAAGACCAAGTAGTTGGATACTAGCACAGGGTTCATCGTAATTTCCAATTCCTTATCAGATGCATCATTTTTTAAGTAGAGCACCTCGCTCTTCATAAAATAAAACCGAACCTGTACTTCTACTTGATTTTCTGTCACATTCAATGTTTTTTGTGAGTTATTAGCAATCATGAACCAGCGTTCGCCATTTTTCAACACTTCGATTGGTGTTGCCATTCCGTAAAATCCTGTTCTTCGTGTCACGTGAACATTCATCGCTATCCCTCCATTACAGTTCTTAACAAGTATATAATAAAAAACGATGATAGAAAAGAAGAACCGTTTTTATCCATCATTCTACGCGCACTTTTCAGAATAGCTTGCAAAAAAAAAAACTGCCGGTCTATTTTCTACCGCAGTCGTTCGTTTGGTTTCTCGATTCTATAGTACCCAGATCATTTTTAAACACAAAAATAGTCTGACAAGTGTTGTTTTTTCTTCTTCATACACATCTGAATTGAGGTTCTTATGTCCACTCAACCCTTTATTTTAAAACACTTGCCAGACCATATTCAATTAGTAAGGAGTTGCTCAAATTCCCACGTTCCTTTCTTATTTGCCAGCTCGGCTTCCGTCTTCAATGCTTTCGCATCGTTCACTATTCCCCTGTACTATTTCTACAGGATTGGTTAAGGAATTTCTATTACCCCTTACATCTATTTTATACCATATACCAATCCGTTTTGCAAGCGCTTTAACTCGAATAGATGATTTTATCTCTATTTTTATGAAATAAAAATATTCCTCCATTAACAACATCAAAAAGCATAAGAGATTCAGAAAATCTCTTATGCTTTTATTCGGATTTTAGAATAGACCAATAGCATTTCCGTCTTTATCGATATCCATATTTAATGCTGCTGGCTTCTTAGGCAGTCCCGGCATTGTCATCACATCACCAGTCAACGCTACAACAAACCCAGCACCAAGCTTCGGTACCAACTCACGAATAGTTACGGTAAAGTCTTCTGGTTTACCAAGCTTCGTCGGATCATCTGACAAAGAATATTGAGTCTTAGCCATACATACAGGCAAACGATCCCATCCATACTTCGTAAATGTTTCCAACTGCTTTTGTGCTTTTGGAGAAAATACAACTTCTTTGCCGCCGTAAATTTTCTTGACAATTGTTTCAATTTTTTCTCCAAGACCAATCCCCATTGAGTAGATTGTACGGAAATCTGCTGTTTGTTTGTCAATCGTTTCAATAACTGTCTTTGCCAAAGCTTCTCCGCCTTCTGCGCCTTTTTCCCAAACCTGAGTTAGTTCCACTGGAACACCGGCCTCTGAGCAAAGGTCAAGGAGAATCTCCACTTCCTTTTTCGTATCGCTGACAAACTCATTGATCGCAACAACCACTGGTAAACCATAGCTTTCCATGTTTTCAATATGTTTTTTCAGATTTGCAAAGCCCTTTTTCAAGGCAAAGACATTTTCTGCATTCAATTCATTTTTAGCAACCCCGCCATGCATCTTCAGAGCACGAATCGTTGCAACGATCACTACAGCATCCGGTGATTTTTTTAAGTTTGGCACTTTGATATCAAGAAATTTCTCTGCACCAAGATCGGCGCCAAAGCCAGCCTCTGTCACAACATAATCACCTAGCTTCAATGCCGTTTTCGTTGCGAGAATACTGTTGCATCCATGTGCGATATTCGCAAAAGGGCCCCCATGAACAAACGCCGCTGTTCCATATATCGTTTGAACTAGGTTGGGCTTGATTGCATCCTTCAATAATAGAGCTAACGCCCCTTGAATCTCCAAGTCACTGACTGTTACTGGCTCACGGTCAAAGGTATAACCAACAACAATGTTGCCAAGACGTAATTTAAGGTCTTCTAAGTCAGACGCCAGACAAAGAATCGCCATGATTTCACTGGCTACAGTAATGTCAAACCCATCCTCACGAGGAACACCTTGGATTGGGCCGCCCAGACCAACAATCACCTGTCTCAATTCTCGATCATTCAGATCTACAACACGCTTCCATATGATCCTTCGCGCGTCAATGTTTAGTTCATTCCCTTGTTGAATATGATTATCCAACAAAGCTGATAACGCATTATTGGCCGTTGTAATTGCATGCATATCGCCAGTAAAGTGTAAGTTGATGTCCTCCATTGGCAAGACCTGCGCGTAGCCTCCGCCAGTAGCTCCCCCTTTTATACCCATCACTGGACCTAGGGACGGTTCTCTCAGTGCAATCACTGTCTTCTTCCCAATTCGATTCAGCGCATCCCCTAAACCGATAGTTACTGTTGACTTTCCTTCGCCAGCTGGGGTTGGGTTAATCGAAGTAACTAAGATCAACTTGCCATCTTCCTGATTATCCAAGCGTTTCATTGATGGAAAATCGATTTTTGCCTTATATTTTCCATAAAATTCCAAATCATCTGCGCGCAAATCAATAGATTCAGCTATTTTTTGAATCGGCTGTAATGCTACTTCTTGTGAAATCTCAATATCTGTCTTCATTTTTTCCTCTTTTCCCGAACTTTATTCTATCACTCGTTTGTTTTCGTTAAGATATTTTCTATTATAACCCTTCTTTTTTTACTTTTCCATGTTTATCTAATAGCTATTCCAAAATGTTGACCTTTTCTGTGTTTGTCATTATAATGAGACTAGTTTCAAATCTCAAAGGAGTGTGAACAGAATGGAAAAGGGTTTCGTCAAATGGTTCGACAGCAGAAAAGGATATGGATTTCTTGCATACAACGAAGATGAAGAAATTTTCGTTCATTTCACTGCAATAGAAGAAGAAGGCTTTAAGAATTTGGAAGAGAATCAAGAAGTAACATTTGAAGTTGTTGAAGGTTCGCGCGGATTGCAGGCTGCTCACGTGAAGAAAATATAAAGAGAAACAAGAAGCTGAAAGCTTGAAATGATTTTAAAAGTTTATGGTACAAACTACCTTTTAAAATCAGCTCTTCTTTCAGCTTCTTTTTTATTCGTCAGCATGCCTTCCCTTGTCATAAAAAAATCAATCATTTTGGTAAATAGAAATGTACTTCTCAATCGTTTCTTTATCACTTACCCAGCCTTCAGTATCCGTTTATTCAGCACTCAAGGTCAAGTATTCTTCTTTTGTCACAATATTTTCGACATGTACATTTACTTCTGTTACTTCAAAATTCGTTACTCTTTCGATATCCTCCGAAACCTTCCTTTTAATTGCCAAAAATATTTCACTTAGATTTTTTCCAAACTCAATAATGATTGTCAATTGAACAGTCACGTTTCTTTTCTCTACATTGATTTCTATGCCATTTATTGGCTCACTCTCTTCGGCTAGAGGTGCTGTGTCTTCTGCAGTAAAAAGCTCCCCATCGATTGACAACAGACCATCGATCGTATTTAGCGATGACTCAATGATCGTTTCCAAAACCTTTTCTTCAAAATCCAACGTTGTCTGCTCCTTATCCATATCCATTCCTCCAGTTCTTCCATTTATATAATTCCTATACTATCAATAGTAAAGAAGCCTAAAGAAAAATACAAAAATATGGGTTTGGATATTTTTTTTTTAAAAGAAAAACTGCCTCATTTGGGTAATGAGGCAGTAAAAGGAGTTTTACTCTATAAATAGAGTAAAGTAAAAAAATAAAAGGTTGTTAGGGTTTTATTATAAACTTTATCATACTAAGAGTCAACTAATTTTTATAATTTAATTACTATAAAATGAAAAGATACTTTTGTCCTATTGTATACACCCTAAAAAAAGATGTATACTAAAAAAAGTATCGTGCTTTCAGAACTTTATCTTTAAGGGCTATGGATTCTAAAGTACTGAAGTGAAATAAAAAGAGCTAATATTGACCGCATTAATCATCAAAAATACCCCAAAGGAGTGTTTAGTAAATGGAACAATCAAAAGAATACAACAGAACCGAAATGAATCAATTGATGGCTGAGACAGATGATTTCTTTGCTCAGTTTAATCAGTTGGATCAACAGGTTTACGCAGAAGGAGCTATTTCGAAAGAAAACAAAGAATTAATGGGACTGGCGATTTCAATCGTCACCAAATGTGATGAGTGCATTCTCTACCACTTGGAGCAATGTATTGAATTAGCTATTTCAAGGGAAAAAATGATTGAAGCTATCAAAATCGGTGTTATTGGTGGCGGTTCAGTTACATATCCACAAGCACGCTTTGCCTTCAAGACGTTACAAGAAAAACATCTATTGTAATCCTACGAGTTGAATCATTATCCTGCGGCTAGCTGCGGATATAATTTACTCATTTTTGAAAGTAAGTTGATAAAATATTGATAAAAAAATAAATAACAATCGTTTTTTCTTATTGACTTGGTTCTTTTCTTAGTAGAAAATGATACCAAGGAGGTTGGTTGTTCCATGAGGAAAATTATATTTGGAATTGTTCTGTTTATCGTCGGCTATATTGTCTATACTGTAAACCCTACATTTTTTAACTTATTCAAAAATGTTAAGGCACTAATAAAACTTAGCTTAATAGCAGCAATTATTCTACTTGCCTTTAGAAAGAAAATGACTCCTGACGATGGAGAATAAACAGACAGTCCTCGTATAATGCACACCTATTTCCCCTGTAGATTCGCTATGCTTTTATCAAAATGAATGATTTCATAAAAAATACCGCAAAAAGATTAACTCTTTCTGCGGTATTTTCAATTATTTATTGTAAATTACAGGCGTTCGTTCAATTCTTTTGCAAGATCTTCAAAGCCTGGTTTGCCAAGTAGTGCAAACATGTTCGCTTTGTAGGCTTCTACTCCTGGTTGGTCAAATGGGTTAACGCCATTTAAGTACCCTGAGATTCCCACTGCAATCTCAAAGAAGTACATAACGTAGCCTAATGAGTAGGCATCCATTTCCGGAACTTTCACGATCATGTTTGGTACATCACCATCTGTATGTGCCAGTAATGTTCCTTCAAACGCTTTTGTATTCACATAATCGATTTCTTTTCCTTGCAAGTAGCCTAGCCCATCCAAGTCTTCATCCTGTAGAGGAATTGTTAATGTATGGCGAGGTTTTTCGATTTTAACCACTGTTTCAAACAGATTACGCATACCATCTTGAACGTATTGCCCCATAGAATGCAAATCCGTTGAAAAGTCAGCTGCTGCAGGGAAAATGCCTTTTTGATCTTTCCCTTCAGATTCGCCGTACAATTGTTTCCACCATTCAGAGAAATAGTGCATGCCTGGTTCATAGTTGATCAGCATTTCCGTTGTTTTCCCTTTACGGTACAAGATATTTCTCAATGCAGCATATTGATAGGCCGCATTTTCTTTCAAATCAGTTGTTGCAGCATATTCTTTGCGAGCATCATTTGCGCCCGTCATCAGAGCATCAATATCTGCACCACTAACAGCGATTGGTAATAAACCAACAGGAGTCAATACAGTGAAACGTCCACCAACATCATCTGGAATCACAAAAGTTTCCCAGCCCTCAGCGTCTGCCTCAACTTTTACAGCACCTTTTGCACGGTCAGTTGTTGCATAAATACGTTTATTTGCTTCTTCTTTTCCATATTTTTTGATTAGTAATTCTTTGAACACACGGAAAGCAATTGCCGGCTCTGTTGTTGTTCCTGATTTAGAAATAACGTTCACAGAAAAATCACGGTCTCCAATCACATTGATCAAGTCAACTAAATAGGTTGAGCTGATACTGTTTCCAGCAAAGAATACTTGAGGTACTTTGCGCTCCTCTTTTGTTAAGGCATTGCTGAATGAATGCTGTAAAAACTCTATCGCAGCACGTGCGCCTAAATAAGAGCCTCCGATTCCAATAACAACAAGCACGTCTGAATCAGATTGAATTTTTTCAGCTGCTTTTTTGACACGAGCAAACTCTTCTTTGTCGTAGTTTTCAGGCAGATCGATCCATCCTATATAATCGTTCCCCGCACCTGTTCCCCCACGCAATGCTTTATCAACCGCATCAACCTGAGCTTGCATATATTCCAATTCATGATCAGCAACAAAAGGTGCTAATTTGGAATAGTCAAATTTAATGTGAGACATTCCTTCTCCTCCTTGAAAATAAACTTAATACACTACTACTTTACGTTTTTTTCCTACTTTAATCAAGTAATTTATAAACATATAGACCAATAATAAAAACTGAACGAAATCGGGCAGCTCTCAAACAAAAGCTACTCTGTAAATTTTAGAGACACTTTTCGTCACAGATTTATCGAGCACTTCTTACTGAAGAGAGCTGTTCACAAGGCAAGATAACAAGAACGGCTGAACATATTGTCTAACCCACGTGCAATATACCGAATTTCGTCTTAGTTGCTTATACCAATCCTTGGCTGATCATGGCCTTAGCTACTCGTTCGAACCCAGCAACATTGGCGCCTAATACAAAGTTATTTTCTTGTCCGTACTCTTTCGCAGTATCACGGCAGATTTCAAAGATGTTCTTCATGATATCATCTAACATACCGTCTACTTTTTCAAATGACCATGATAGACGTTCAGAGTTTTGACTCATTTCCAGTGCAGATACCGCTACTCCACCCGCATTCGCTGCTTTTCCTGGACAATAAAGAACATTATTTTTTTCAAATACATGAACAGCATCAAGTGTACATGGCATATTTGCGCCCTCAGCAACAATTTTCGCCCCATTTTCTACCAAAATAGCTGCTTGTTCTGCATTTAGCTCATTTTGAGTGGCACATGGAAGAGCAATATCGTATGCTTCTTTCAGATCCCATACAGATTGACCATCATAATAAGTCGCATTTTTACGTGTTTCTACATATTTAGAGATTCTTTCACGTTTTTTTTCTTTGATTTCTTTTACCAACTCAACATCAATGCCCTCTGGATCATAAACGAATCCTGTAGAATCAGAACAAGTTAAAACTGTTGCGCCTAGCTCTGTCGCTTTTTCCATCGCATAGATAGACACATTTCCACTTCCAGAAACAACAACTTTTTTCCCGTCAAAGCTGTCGTTTAAATCGTTCAATAGATGACGAACAAAGTAAACAGCGCCATACCCAGTGGCCTCTGTTCTTGTTTGACTACCCCAATAGGTTAACGGTTTCCCAGTCAAAACGCCCGCATCATAATTTCTAATGCGTTTGTAAGTTCCGTACAAGTAGCCGATTTCTCTAGCACCTACACCAATATCTCCAGCTGGAACATCTGTGTTTGGCCCAATATGCTTTTGCAGCTCAGTCATAAAGCTTTGACAAAAACGCATCACTTCTCCATCTGATTTTCCTTTTGGATCAAAATCACTACCACCTTTACCACCACCAATTGGTAGACCGGTCAGGCTATTTTTAAAAATTTGCTCAAACGCTAAGAATTTTAAAACACTTACATTTACGCTTGGATGGAAACGAAGACCGCCTTTATACGGACCAATCGCAGAATTATACTGGATACGATAGCCTCGATTCACACGCCAATTTCCCTTGTCATCTTGCCATGGTACTCTAAACTGAATGACTCTTTCCGGCTCAATCAACAATTCTAGAATATTTGCTTCTGCGAATTCTGGATTTTTTTCTAAAAATGCCTCCATACTTGGCAAGAACTCATCAATTGCCTGCAAGTATTCCGTTTGCCCACTATCCTTTTCTCCAAGCTTTTCCCGAATTTCTTTTACATACTTTTTAATATCCATACATTCACCTTCCTTTAAGTTTGTTTTAATTTTACCCTAATTACTGAACTTTTTCACATATATTTACAGAAAAAATGAAAAAATATGTATATCGCGCCCAATTGATCAAAGAAACAAGCTATTCTCTACCTAATGCAGAGGAAAAATGCTTTTCACAAAAGAAATAATTTACCCAAATTTTTACAAGTCCACTCTAAAAAGACTAGAGATAAATATTCCCAGTATTTTATGGTACACTATTAACTGAAATGGAGGAAGAAAATGACTAAATTTGATGTAATAGTAATCGGTGCCGGTACAAGCGGACTCATGGCCGCAATCGCTGCAGCAGAGCATGGCAGCCGAGTCCTTCTACTTGAGAAAAACAAGCGCATCGGTAAAAAACTTCTTTTAACAGGCGGGGGCCGTTGCAATGTAACAAATAATCGTTCGCCGGAAGAAATCATTGCACACATTCCTGGAAATGGAAAATTCTTATATAGTGCTTTCTCCCAATACAACAATCAAGATATCATTCACTTTTTTGAATCAAATGGGACAGCATTAAAAGAAGAAGATCATGGTCGGATGTTTCCCACGACGGATCGTTCTCAAACGATTGTTGAGACGTTGCATACGAAGCTAAAAGAGCTTGCAGTAACTTTATATACAGAAGCGCCTGTCAAAAAAATTCTGAGAAAAGATAATCAAATCATTGGTGTAGCTCTTGAAAACCAAAAAATCTATGCTCCATGTGTCATCCTTGCCACAGGTGGAAAGACATATCCTTCCACTGGATCTACAGGAGATGGCTATCGATTTTCTGAAGCTTTAGGACACTCAATTTCACCACTTTATCCAACAGAATCACCTATTCGCTCAGAAGAACCTTTTATAAAGAAAAAAACACTTCAAGGAATTTCTTTGAGAGATGTTCAGCTTTCTGTATTGAACAAAAAAGGAAAAGCAATCGTCTCTCATCAAATGGATTTACTGTTTACCCATTTCGGTATTTCCGGACCGGCAGCACTGCGCTGTTCAAGCTTTGTCAATCAAGCCTTGAGCAAAAATCCAGGACAAGCTGTCCAGCTATCATTAGACATATTTCCTGAAACAACTGAAAAGCAGCTGATTATTGATGTTACAAGAAGGATTCAAGCGGAACCAGAGAAGCAGCTGAAAAACACGTTACGGCAATTCCTTCCGGAGCGTTTACTTGAATTTTTACTAGAGAAAAACGAATTAGGTGAACAAAAGGGAAGACAGCTTTCTGAGCAACAGCTAGAAATGTTCATCAAAAGTATGAAGGACTTCCGAATTACCGCCAGCGGAACGTTTCCCCTAGAAAAATCTTTTGTCACAGGCGGAGGTATTTCATTAAAAGAGATCCAGCCCAAAACAATGGAAAGTAAGTTGGTTCAAGGATTGTTCTTTTGCGGCGAAGTCATAGATATCAACGGATATACAGGTGGGTATAACATCACTGCAGCATTGGTAACTGGGCATAATGCTGGGCAGCATGCGGCTGAAATGGCTGACTATATGAGCTATGTCATTGATGAGTATTAAAGAAAATAGTAAGCTATGATTCCTAAAATTCACACTACTTTTGGCTCCCCGCTCCTTGTCAAGCCAACAGCTATCAAGCAATACGGCATAAGGTCCTACCCTCGGCTACAGCCACAGATGGAGAAAATAACTCTCAGAAATCAGTCAAAAGGCTGATTTCTTTTTCTGAAAATCATGGGAAAATAGATTCATACAGGAGGTGAGCACCATGAAAATCAAACTAAAAAAACAAACACATTGGGGCTGCATGAAACCATTAACCGTTTATGTCAATGATACAAAACAAGGAAAATTATTTAACTGCATTGCGATGGATTTAGAGGTTCAACCTGGAGATGAAATCAGCTTTAAAGAAGGCCCGTTACCAACATTCAAAAAAATTGAAGTTTCTTCTTATACAAAAGAAATCGTCATTACCAATTCAAATAACTTACAGCAATTATTCCTGAAATTTATGCTATTATTCTTAGTTCTATTCGCTTCTTGTCTTTTGATTCAGTCTATGCTGACTTTCTCAGCTTTAGGAATTGCTTTACTTATCGGCTTCATGTACCTATTCAGAGTACAGTCTTACCGTTTTGAGGTAGATGGACAATCTGAATGGTCTGCCTTCTCTGACTCTATTCGTCTATTTAAATAAATAAGTGACCATCAAAAAAATCGATACCCCAATTTTATGGGGCATCGATTTTTTTCTGCTAGTAAAGTGTTCTATTAAATCTATTATTTTCCTTATAAAACAGCTAATATATCTTCTGCAATCAACTCAGGTAATAAATGAAACTCCTCATAGAGCTCCTCCATTGTCTGATGATGATTGAATCGTTTTTGCGCGCCAAAGTTGAGTACTTTCATGTCGCTACTTCCATAATATCGACTGATTTTCTCTCCATAGCCGCCGTCCAAGCTGCCATCCTCTAAGGTTACCACCACTTGATGTTTTTCCTGTAGCTGTTTCAGAAGCTCAGAGTCAAAATACGTAAAGGATCTTGGGTTGATCAAGGTTGCGTCAACGTGATGTTCCTGTAGTTTTTTCGCCGTTTCCTCACCTAAGCCTAGGAAGCCACCTGTAGCTAGAATGGCTACTTTCTCACCTTGCTTCTCTATAGCCCACTCTAAAGGATGAAACGTCCCTTCAGCCAATGGTGCAGAGACGAAGCCTCTTTCCGGAATACGAATGGCAACAGGGTGTTCATTTTGTTCAAGTGCCCAATTCAGCATCTCCCGAACTTCTTCTTTACTGGTTGGAGCCAAGTAAATGATATTGGGTATACTGGTAATATATGGAATATCAAAGCTTCCTTGATGGGTTGGGTCTCCCCCGCTGATTTTACCACCTTTAACAATGATTACAGCCGGTAAATCATTGATTGCTAAATCATGGGACAATTGATCATACGCTCTTTGCAGGAACGTACTAGAATGGAAAATAACTGGTTTTGCGCCAGCTTTTGCTAGTCCTGCTGCGTAAGTAATCGAGTGCTGTTCCGCAATTCCTACATCGATGTAGTGGTCTGGATGTTGTTTTTGAAGCTCTTTCAACCCAAACAACCCTGGAATAGCTGCCGTTATTGCAACAATCGGTTGTTGTTCTTCGATTTTCTTAGTCAGTACATCAATAATCACTGAATCATAGCTTTCTCCTGAGCCAGGAGATTTACTGTCCCCGGTTTCCAAATCGAAGGGCATTTGCCAATGGAATCGCTCCTTGTTCGTAACAGCAGGCGTATACCCATGCCCCTTTTCAGTGTGAACATGAAGAACGATCGGCTTATTACTATTTTTAACCATTTCAAACGCTGTGATCATTTCAGCAACATTGTTTCCCTCTTCCACATACTGGTAATTCAACCCCATTGCAGTAAAAAGGTTGGTTGCAGCTTGCCCATTATTTTTTCTCAACTCAGCCAAGTTACGGTAAATCCCGCCATGGTTTTCTGCGATAGACATTTCGTTGTCATTAAGGACAACGATTAAGTTAGAATCAAGCTCAGCTGCATTGCTTAACCCTTCGAGTGCCAAGCCACCCGACAACGAACCATCTCCCAACACAGCAACAATATTTCCTGATTCTCCCTGAATATCTCTGGCCTTAGCCATCCCCACAGCTAGACTGACCGACGTTGAGGTATGCCCAACCGTGAAAAAGTCATGGGGACTTTCTTCCGGTGCTGTGTAGCCAGTCACTGATTTATAGCTGGTTTCATCCAACCATGCCTCTTTTCTTCCAGTCACTATTTTATGCGAATAGGATTGATGCGACACATCCCAAAGGATTTTATCCATTGGTGAATCGAAAACGTAATGAAACGCCAATGTTAATTCAACAACGCCTAGATTCGGACCGACATGTCCACCCGTTTGGCTAACTTTTTTTAGCAGGAGTCCTCGGATTTCTTCCGCTAATTTCTCCAACTCATTGATTGATAGTTTCTTTAAATCTGATGCTTGATTCACTTTATTGATTATTGTCAAATTGTTTCATCCCTTTTCTATTAATTGTATTTACCTACATATGCTTGTTCAATATTACTCAGCTTTATGAATAGGTGCATGCTCCTCATTGTCTAGCTTTTCCAGGTTTTCTTTTTCTGCCAACTCTTTATGAATAGCTATTTTTCGGTACAAATAACTGCGTGTTTCTTCCAGCTCCTCGATTTTCCGATCCAGCTCATCCTTCGTTCGGGCTAACACATTTAAAGAAAAATTATGGTCATTACTATGCGCTAAGACCTGTCGGATATCTTCTAACGACATACCTACATTTCGATAATGGAGGATTGTTTTCATCCGGTTAACTGCTTGCTCGTCAAAATCTCGAATCCCACGCTCATTTCTTGGAATAGCAATTAATTTTTCCTTTTCATAGAAACGTATTGTGTGGGCAGTCACACCAAACTGTTCAGCAATTTGCTTGATTGTAACCATGCCACCTCCCCTTTCTTATTCCTTTGTGCGATTCAGCACATGATTAACCTTACTGTATTAGAGTAGGTCTAAGTCAACAGCTAACTTGAACTATTTTTATCTTTTTACCATCGGAATATTGGATTCTCTATCATGGTCAAGTTAAAAATAGAAAATCCGGCATTCTCCTCTTTATCATAACTAGTTAAAGTTAGGTTTAGTCAATAGGAAAATGCATTTTTTTCATGAAAGATCATTTTAATTACATAAATTCTGAATAAATTGTATCCTTCATCTTATTGATAGACGGTCGCTACTAAGTCAAATAAGCCAAAATATCCTGAAAATAGGCGGACCTATTTTCAGGATACTTTAGCTTATTCAGGAGATAATTCACTTATACTTACTCTTTCATGTTGCTGTACTGCAAAAAACAAGGAGCTAATTAGTTGCTCTTCATCAACTCAGTTACGTAAGCAACTGTTTCAGGTTGATCTTTTTCAATTCTTGCAATATCAGCTGCAAAGTTAGGCAGGTGATTCTTGTGTGCAACTAGTAGTTCGTCTAACAATGTTCTTGCCATTGTTCCACCTGGAACCAATGGATTGATTGTAAAGGCATGCAATGCTGCACCATAATCACCATCAATGGCTGCACGAATAACTGTTTCTTCCATTGCTTTCATATTTTGAATGATGCCACGTGCTGGTGACGGGAATGCCCCCCAGTTATATGGTTCATGACCATGTGATGTTACTGGTCCAGATACTTCTACAACACAATCATATGGTAAATCGGTGATAGTCCCATTATTTTCAGTGGAAACCACCATGTCAGTACGTTTGTCATTGTAGATAGAAGCAATCATTTCACACGCAGCATCACTGTAGTGCGTACCGCCGCGTTGTTCTAATTCTTTTGGTTTGTAATCTAATTTAGGATCTTTGTATAACTCAAACAAACGAGTTTCAGTCTCTTTTACCACTTGTGCTCTTGTTTTACCTTCTTTGAACTCGTCGATAGAATGCTTCAGCATTTCATCTTCGATATAGTAGTAACGGTGATAACCACATGGCAACATACCTAAATCTTTGATCTGCTCATAATTATATGGTGCATCCCAAATATTTTTAAGATGACTTTCTTGTTCTTCTTGAGGTCCGTAAATAAGGTCAATCAGCTCTAATGTGCGTTCTTTTCCTGCTTTGTCCCATACACGATGCCAATGGAAGTGATTGATACCGGCAAATTTGAAGAATAAATCTTCTTCCGGAACACCCAATTTTTCTGCCGCTTGTTTTCTGTGGCCAATTGGTACATTACATAAACCTACTGTTTTTTTCCATCCACCATGCTTGATTGCTGCTTCCGTTACCATTCCTGCTGGATTGGTAAAGTTAACTAACCATGCATCTGGACATAGCTCTTCCATATCTTTAATGATGCCTAGAATAATCGGAATTGTACGGAATGCTTTAAACATCCCACCTGCCCCATTTGTTTCTTGGCCTAAAACACCATGAGATAGCGGAATACGCTCATCTTTAATACGTGCTTCCAATAAACCAACACGGAATTGTGTAGAAACAAAGTCTGCATCTTTCAATGCTGCACGACGGTCCAACGTCAAATGAACTTCCCAGTCTAAGCCAGCTGCTTTAACCATACGTTTCGCCATTTCGCCAACGATTTCCAATTTTTCTTTTCCTGCTTCGATATCTACTAACCAGATTTCTTTGATTGGCAGTTCATCTTTACGTTTGATATAACCTTCAATCAATTCAGGTGTATAACTTGAACCTCCACCAATTGTTGCGATTTTTAGTGCTCCTCTTGACATATAGTTCCCTCCTGGTGTTTTTTCAGATGTCACTCTGATATCGTTTACATTTACATTCTAATTTGTGGGAACATTCCCATGTCAAGCGCTTTTATAAACTTTTTTTATTTTCCCTGTTAAACACCACTTCTCTACCATTTCCATAATTGAAGTCAAAGATAATATCCAGTATACTAAATAGAAAAGCTGAATGAACTCGTCCAGCTCCCGAGCAATAAGGTAAAACTGGCGTGCGGTGTCCTTTACCTCAGGACACGTTTTGGCTTATTGTTAAGAGGAGCTAGTTCATGAAGCTAGACAAATAGAAAAGCTGAACAAGTCGCCTAGCTCACGAGTGATAAAGGAAACTGATTCAGTGATGCCCTTTATCACTGAAATCAGTTTATCTTATCACCGACTGAGCTGACTTGTAAAGCTAGACAAAAAACTGAGTAAGCTAGATCAACTTCAGAACAATTAGAAAAATTGGCAGTTAATGCTATTTACCTCAGGACAACTTTTAGCTTATTGTGGAGAATGATTAAGTCCGTAGAGTTTCCCGAACACTTGCTCTGTTAAGCTGTTTTCTGTAATCTAAACTATTCCCAAATAAATTTGGAGGAGAATTTATTCATGCCAACGATCATAGACGTCGCAAAAGTAGCAAATGTATCAAAATCAACTGTTTCCAGAGTCATCTCCGGAAATGGCTATGTCAGCAAGGAGAGCCGTGAGAAGGTCCTTGAAGCAATGGAAAAGTTGGCCTACTCTCCTAATTTAATTGCCAGAAATCTACAAAGCGGCGAAACAAAAACAATTGGATTCCTCGCACATGGGTACTTTGATTTGTTAGGTATATTTTTAAGCAATTTTATTTCTATCGCAAAATCTTATAATTACTATGTAACTGTCTATTTTACCGACGGAGACAAAAGAAAAGAGATTGATGCACTGAATCAGATGAAGTACAAACAGCTAGATGGTATCTTCATCCTGACTAGAGCGAATGAGTGGGATGTAATCGAGCCATACACAATGTACGGTCCTATCTCAACTTGGCACCGAGTTGATTCGAAGCGTGTCTATTCTGCCTATGTTGACCATTATTCCGGGTATTTCAATTCTCTCGAGTATCTTCATTCCAAAGGCTATGAAAAAATCGGACATGTTATGGGCAATCCTGAAAATCTAAACACTAAGGCTCGTATTAAAGCGATTGACAGTTTTTACAAAAAAACAGGTCTTGAGGTTAATCACGATTGGGTCTTTTATGATCCAATGCGTGAAAGTAGTGGGATGAAGATGGCTTATCAATGGCACCACATGAAAGATAAACCGGAAGCCATGGCCTTTTACACAGATTCTGTGGCCGCTGAGTTTATCTCAGAGCTGCAAAATTTAGGGTATGAAGTGCCTGAAGATGTGGCAGTGATTGGCTTTGATAATAGCCTCGTCAGCAAACTGATGCACATGACTACGGTTGACTATTCAATCAACCACCAGGCAAAAAACTCATTTATTCATATCTATAATGAATTGAATGAAGCCTCTCTTCCAAAACGGTCATTAGACATCGCATTGATCGAGAGAAAGACCACACCGAAAAGAAAATAGAGCAAAAAAAAGGCACTACTCAGCGATATGCAATCAATGAGTAGTGCCTTTTAATTTAGGCTTTCTTTTGTTCGTTTCTTAAAATAGAAAGTGATTGTTTCAGTGATTTCAGCATGCCGCCTTCACTGTAAACCAGCACGTTGGATTTGTATAGTTTCGCTGAGAATAACGTCAGTAAAATACCGAAAACCAACAGAACAGCTAGCGAGATAAATCCTTCTGTCATGGATGCTGTTTCCGTCGCTAAACGAATCGGCATAATGAACGAAGAAATCATCGGTATATAAGAAGTAACCTTGATGATAATATTCTGAGGATCTGTTGCTCCCAATGACAGCCCAATGAAGTAACCAATCATTGCCAGATAGATAATTGGTTGTACAGCCTTTGGTGTGTCTTCCGGTTTTGAAACCAGGGAACCACACAATGCTGCCAATACAGAATAAACAAAGATACCCAAAATAATAAAGATAAGTGTGAACCATAAGAAGCTTCCTAAAATCATATCTAAAGAGAAGCTAGCTAAAAAGTCCTTAACCATGTCTAAATCTTTAAACTGATTATAGCCAATAACCACACCAACTGCATAAATCAGAATTTGTGTGAAAGCAACTAAGATGACCCCTGTTAATTTACCGTAAAAATGCGTTTGTGCTCGTGTACTTGAAAGAATGACTTCCATAATCCGTGTTCCTTTTTCAGAAGCAATCTCCTGCGCAATGATTGATGCATAAGTCATAATAATGATCCATAGAACAATTGTCAAAACAAAAGAGATTGCAGATTGAACCGCTGTATTATCGATTCCTGTTGTCATTTTTCCATCTTCACCAAAGTTGACCTTGGCTTTTTCAAAGCTTGCCGGTTGCTGTAGGCTCGCTACCTGTTCTGCTGTCAGGTTCAACTTGCCCGCATTAATAGACGTTTGAATCCCGTTCAAGAGCTGTTGGATCGTCAAATCTGTCATAGAACCCATAGAAGACTCAGAGTACAATTTCCCTTTGATCTCTTCATTTTCTGAATCCAATACAAGGAAAGCTTCAATGTCGCCTTTTTTCAATTGCTTTTCAGCATCCTTTTGAGAGTCAACTGTCTTAAATTCAAAATCATCCAGTTCGACCTGGCTTAGTTGTCCTGCCAAAGCCGTATCATCAGAAACGATCGCAATCTTATCAGGACCAGAGAATCCGCCTGAAAAAGAGATTGCTGCATACATGACACCCATCAATAGAAATGGTGCTAAAATCATGATTACAAAGGACACCGATTTAATATTTTTCTTATATACGTCTAGTGCGATTACCCAAAATTTATTCATTTGGTTCACCTGCTTTCATCTTGAATATCTCTTCTAAGGTTGGTGGTTGTTGATTGAACATTGGGATATAACCGAATTGTGTTGCTCTGGTAAAGATTTCTTCACCGGCCTTCGGATCACTCAACGTTGCATCCACAATACCATCTCCACGTTTAATTGCAGAGCTGACTCCATCAATCGAAGCCACTTCCTCAGCTGAAAGCGAGGACTCCAAGAAGACTTTTGTTCTACCGAAGCTTTCACGAATCTCATGAACTTTCCCGTTAAGAACAATTTTTCCGCTTCGAAGCATCAGCAAATGATCACAAATTTTTTCTACATTATCCATATTATGGCTGGAGAAGATAACACAGGAACCTTTTTGCTTCAACTCAATGATTCCGTCCTTCAAAAGCTCAGCATTGACTGGGTCCAACCCACTAAACGGCTCATCCAAAATAACCAACTTCGGCTCATGAATCAGCGTTGCAATCAGCTGGACTTTTTGCTGATTCCCTTTGGACAATGATTTTACTTTATCTGTTTTCTTCCCTTTGACTTTGAATTTTTCCATCCATTCATCAATTTTTGGTTTGATTTCCTGTTTACTTTTCCCACGTAATTCCGCAAAATAAATCAATTGTTCTTCAATGCTGACTTTCGGATACAATCCTCTTTCTTCTGGAAGGTAACCAATGTCGTTATAATCCTTTTCAGTTAGCTCGTGGCCATTCCATAATACTGTTCCTTTGTCTTGTGTCAAAAAATCCAGGATCAAGCGAAAGGTAGTTGTTTTCCCAGCACCATTCTGTCCGATCAATCCTAAAATTTTTCCATCTGGTATTTCAAAAGAAATATCATCTACTGCTGTGAAATCGCCAAATGTTTTAACCAAATTTTTAACTTCTAACATTTCATACCCTCCTAATTTTGACTCGTCTTTTCTATTTTGTAACTATCGGTTTCCCATTCTCATCCAATAAAGGTGTTAATCCTCCGGCATAGCCTTGAGAAACGAATAGATAGTTTACTCCTGTTTCCTTATCAACAAGTATTACCGTTTGTTCCTTAATGACACCGAGATTTTCTCTTAAGGTGATATCAAACCTTTTTTCACTCATTCTTCTTTCCTCCATTTTTTTAAAATCCTGCCAAGCCTGTATAGCTCATTAATGCACCTAAGATTGCTCCAATGATCATCAATACAATAATATCTCGCCAATACTTTTGCTTCTTAGCAAATTGCTCCGGTCGATCATAGAACTTCTTTCGGTCCTTGTAGATGATAAGAGAAAAAATAACATTGATAATTATCGCCAATGGCATAACAGTGAAAAATGTACCAAAAAAGATGACAAACATCCTTAGCGAAATAAAGAGTGTGGTGTGTGGAACGTCCCACTTTCCCATCTGGATAGTCAACCAAATAAAAATTAGTCCGATTGGTATACAAAATAGATTCTGCCAGAACATCCAAATCCATTCTTTATACATCCTCATTCCGTAGCTTTCTTCATCTGAATAAATAGTCGGTGTGTATGGGTCTGCTTTGAAATAGAAATATTTTTTCTTATACGTAGCAACATACGTCCAACCAGCCTCTGCATAAATACTTAGGTATTCATCAAGCTCATCCTTTGAACCAGAGAAAAAGTCGACAGAGAATTTTTTATTTTCCGGAGCTGCTTTAGAAAACTTCAACAGACCAAATCCGTTCATTTTTTGAAATGCCCAGCCTTGTTGCGCCTGTTCCTTTAAAATCTCCATTTCCCTTTCAGAATAAAAAGCAACGCCTCGTGAAAAAATATATTTTTTTCCATTAATAATCATTCTCTGCCCTCCTTTTCTCAGCAACTAAAGATTCTCCAGCCTGATAAAGAAGCTTTCTGCGGTTGATGTCTCTTTCTAACACTTCCAAGCCCAGCTCAGTAATCAGATAGATTTTCTTTCGTTCGTCATTTTCCTCCAACGTGATGTAGCCGCTCTTTTGAAGTTTCTTTAAGATCGTATACATACTTGCCGGACCGATCGACATGGTTCCGTTTGTGACTGCACTCACTTGCTTCATGATCGCATACCCGTGCTGCGGTTGAAGTAAGGCAAGTAAAATCAAATAACTAGAATCTGTCAGCGTATCTTCCATTGAGATTCCCTCACTATATCATCCTTGGATATATCAACATGTGATATATCACTTAGTGATATAATAGCGAATTCTCATTTTACTGTCAATAGAATTTTTTACATTTTTCTCTGATGATAAATGTATGCTGCCAAATACAGCAAAAGATACGTACTGATCATTGTCGCAAATATCACACTGTAGATGGGCTTCACAAATGCAGTTATTATTGTTATCAAAACAAGGAGGAGAATGAATACTCTTACAGCAGTAATCAACGCTTGATTATTAATCGCAATATTTCGTTCGTCAAACTCTTCTCGCTTATTCTTTTCCATTTTTTCTTTGTTATCCAACATTTGCTTGTTTTTGAATGACAAAATAATTCCAATAGCAATCAGTCCTACGCCAAAACCATTTGTATAAGAAGCTTCATGACCGCCTGATTTCAAAAGCAAGAACGACAACGCACTAATAATTGCGCCAACAACAATCATCCCTACAAATAATCTTTTTCTGTTCTGAAGTGTCCGCTTATAATCCTTATTTTGTCCTCCGTTGAATTTCATTCCAAACTTCATATATTCTCCTCCTCTAAATCAAACACAAAAATTTCTTCGATCGTCTGATCAAAAAACTGAGCGATTTTATGCGCCAACACTAAAGACGCATTGTACCTTCCATTTTCAAGCGAAATAATCGTTTGCCTCGTTACGCTCACTGCATCGGCTAATTCGCTTTGTGTGATTTTATTTGCTTTTCTTAATTCTTGTATTTTATTTTGCATTGGACCGCCTCCCAAAAACGTATAGCTGGCTTTACAAAAAAAGTATAGCTCACTTTACTATTTTTGTAAAGCTCACTATACTAAAAAAAGCAAAATATCCGTTAGTCAGCGGATACCTTGCTCTTCTATTCTTTATTTTCCTTATCCTCGCCCTCATGAAGATGACTATATACATTCTGGGCAACGTTCTTGGGGAGTCCAGCCAGCCTCAAGTCTTCAATAGAAGCAGCGGTGATATTCTTCAAGGATTTGAATTGGCGTAAGAGTTCTTTCTTTCGTTTTGGACCTAACCCTTCAATATCATCCAATTTGGAAGCAAAGCTGTTTTTACTTCTAAGCTGACGATGGAAAGTAATCGCAAATCGATGGACTTCATCCTGAATTCTTTGCAGTAAGAAAAATTCCTGTGAATTTCTTTCTAATGGAATGACTGAGAGCTCTGGACCAAATAATAATTCACTGGTTTTATGCTTGTCATTTTTAGCCAAACCGGCAATCGGGATATCCAAACCAAGCTGATTGGCAAGAACATCTCTTGCGACATCTACCTGGCCTTTTCCTCCATCGATCACAATCAAATCTGGAAACGGCAGTCCTTCTTTGAGCACACGAGAATAGCGACGATAGATAACCTCTCGCATTGACGCATAATCATCCGGCCCTTTGACCGTCTTTATCTTATATTTTCGGTATTCCTTTTTCGCAGGCTTGCCATCAATAAAGACCACCATTGCAGAAACCGGATCTGTCCCCATAATATTCGAGTTATCAAAGGCTTCGATCCGTATAGGCACGGGAATATTCATAGCATCACCCAGTCGTTCCACCGCACCAATCGTGCGTTCCTGTTTGCGAACAATTAAATCAAATTTTTCCTGTAAAGCAACCGTTGCATTTTTTCCTGCCAGCTTCACAAGCTTCTTCTTTTCTCCCCGTTGCGGCTGAATGACTTTTGTTGCCAACAAAGCTTCTACACTTTCTTTATCAATGTTATCGGGTATCAATACCTCTTTAGGAATAAAATGCTCATTCTCCTGATAAAACTGACCAATAAATGTTAGGAAATCATCTTCAGCTTCATCATAAAATGGAAAAATCGAAACATCCCGTTCGATCAGCTTTCCTTGACGGATGAAGAAAACCTGAACACACATCCAGCCCTTGTCCACGGCATAGC
The DNA here is from genome assembly GCF_002140975.2 of Enterococcus sp. 9E7_DIV0242. Taxonomy (NCBI): domain Bacteria; kingdom Bacillati; phylum Bacillota; class Bacilli; order Lactobacillales; family Enterococcaceae; genus Enterococcus; species Candidatus Enterococcus clewellii. The sequence continues at coordinate 205,371 of NZ_CP147247.1, read as the reverse complement.
CAAAGACATCTCTATCCACTAAATCCGCATTCGTCATCTTCTGACGCGTCATGACTGTTTCGATCGATTTGATTAAATCACGATACTCTGCCGCCTTCTCGAATTCCATCTTTTCAGCGGCTGATGACATCTTATCCTCCAGCTGTTTTTGGATTTCAGGATAGCCGCCATTAAGAAAGCGACGAATCTCTCCGACCATTTCAGTATATTTCTCTTTGGGAATATCAAAAACACAAGGAGCCAAACATTGGCCCATATGGTAATAAAGGCAAACTTCTTTTGGCAGGACCTTACATTTCCGCAAAGGGAACAGCCGATCCAACAAACGTTTTGTATCATTTGCCGCTTTTACATCTGGGTAAGGCCCAAAATATAGCGCCTTATCCTTCAAGACTTTCCGAGTAATCAATAATCTCGGGTAAGCTTCGTTGGTTATCTTAATAAAAGGATAGCTTTTATCATCCTTCAACATGATGTTATATTTTGGATCATTTTTGTGAATCAGATTGATTTCCAGTAACAGGGCCTCAATATTCGATTCTGTGACAATATATTCGAAATCCTCGATTTCACTGACAAGGCGTTCCGTCTTAGTATCATGGCTCCCTGTAAAATAGGAGCGGACACGATTTTTTAATATTTTGGCTTTCCCTACATAGATTACCGTGCCATGTTTATCTTTCATCAGATAGCAGCCCGGCTGATCAGGAAGTAACGCCAGTTTGTGCTTTATTCGTTCATTCATTCGCTTGTTCCTCTCTTCGCTATCTGACTTATTATAGCATGAGACACTGATTTGTGCGAGAAAACGGGAATGTACGTTCTTTATTTGTTTATAGACTGCTCCAACTGTCGTTCAGGGCTACTCTCTGTTTTTTTACTATACTGCATTTTGACCAGATAAACGCCAAATATGACAATCACTATGCCCATCATCTCTTTTGTTGTTATTTTTTCAGCAAAGAAAATGAAGGAATAAACCGAAGCAATTGCCGGCTGTGCCAAACAGATAACAGAAGAAAGATTGACACTGATTTTCCCTTGACAATAAGCGAGTAAATTATGCCCTATTACTTGTAGACAAATCGTTAACCCCAGAATAGGCCAAATAGCTGACCAAGTCACAGGAATACGAAGCCCCTCCACAGCTCCTGCAGTAAAAAACAGACTGATGGTGGTTCCAATGCCGCTGATGAACATGATAATGCCACTACTCAAGTGATCTCTAAGATGATAACAAATCAGTAAAAAGCCGGCGTAGAAAAAAGAAGCACACAATGCTAAAAAATCACCAAAGTAACTAGCCGATGAAGGAACAGCTTTTCCACCAATTAATAGAAAAACCCCTAGAATAGTCAGACCTGCGCCGATTGGAAAAAGGCGAGGAATCTTCTCCTTAAAAAGAAAGAAAGACAAAGGGATTACTGTGAACGGAGTTAAATTAGTCAATAGGTTTGCGTTAGCAACAGTTGTATACGTAAAAGATAGGTTCCACAGTGCAATATCACCTGCTAAAAAAACACCGGCAAACAATAACAATAGCCAGTCTCTCTTCGCTATCCCTTTTAGCTCCTTGCGCACGAGCAGCCCTAAAATCGGCAAGGAAAACAGTACTCGATAAAACCCTGTATTGATTGGAGGCAGCTGACTAAATTTTACAAAAATCCCTCCTGTAGCTAAAAATGACACCGCAACAAGTGCTAGAATCACATCATTTGTTTGATTTCCTCTGTTTTTCATCCTCTATCCTTCCCTTCTTTTACCCAAAATATCTTTACATGACTTGATATTTTTCTATGATATACTAAAGATGGCCCCGTAATAAGTGCCACTAAAGAATATTTTTACCATGCCACCCGAGAAAGGAAGCCATGCAATGATTTTTTTAGATCGTTCGAAAAAAGAAGCTCTTTATCTTCAGCTATACTATCAATTGAAAGAAGAAATCCTAACTGGTGTGCGTAAGGAAGGGGACTGCTTGCTAGGAAGCAGAGCCGCCGCGAAGCAACTTGATATCAGCCGACATACTGTTGATACAGCCTACAGTCAATTAGCAGCCGAGGGATATATTGCTGCGGAAAAAGGGCTTGGTTTTTTTGTCCAGGCTGTTCCCGTACTCCCTAACAGTCGATCCATCTATCCTTTGAAAGAAAAAAATAGTCTTTCTTTCAAAAATTCGAAAAAAGTAACGGTTGGACAACCTAACATTCTTTATGACCTGACAAACAGCAGTCATACAAGTAATCTTTTTCCAAAAAAGCTTTGGCAAAAGTATACTGCTCAATGCTTGGATCGTCTTTATAGAGAAGAAATGATCTCATCCTTGCAAGACAAGCAAGGTGAATTGTTCCTTCGTGAATCACTTACAGACTATCTCCAACGCATGCGTGGTGTTCATTGTCACCCTGATCAGATTATTTTGACTAGCGGCACGCAGCAATCTCTGGATTTTTTATGCAAGCTTCTTTTCAAGACAAATACGCCTGTATTGATGGAAGAACCCGGATATAACAAAGCTGTCTCTGTATTCAACAATAATCAACGAACCACCCAAACCATTCCAATAGATGAGCAAGGCGTCTGTGTTGATAATCTGCCATCAGTCAAAGCGGATACACTTCTCTACACCACGCCATCACACCAATTTCCGACAGGGGTGACCTTGACAATTGGTCGGCGCTACGAACTGTTGAAATGGGCATATACGCACAAAAGCTATATTATTGAGGATGATTATGACAGTGAGCTTCGCTACTATGCGAAACCAATTCCTGCTTTACAATCCATCGATCAACAGGACCGTGTCATTTATCTCGGAACTTTTTCGAAAGTTCTTTCACCCTCATTGCGGATGAGCTACATGATACTTCCACCACAGCTAACCGAAGCTTATCAAAAAATGTTCAGCGATTATAACAGCACAGTTCCTTTATTGAATCAATATATTGTTGCAACCCTGATTGAGGAAGGCAAATATGACCAGCATGTTCGCCGCTTGAATCAAGTGTTTAAAAAGAGACTAGAGGTGTTTACCCACTCATTTGCTGACGTTCAAGAAAAAATGACGCTCTCCAGTAATGGGAGCGGTCAATATTTTCTCCTGACATTCGCTGAACCAGTTCAACAAGAGGAATTGATCTCCGCAGCAGCGAATTACGGAGTGAAGGTTTACTCTACAATGAATTTTTGGCAAGAGAAAGCTTCTTGTCCTCCAAATACACTATTTTTGGGATTTAGTAAAATTGAACTTGCTGATATTCCAGACTGTGCCCAACGCTTGAAAAAAGCTTGGAAAAACTGGCTTTAAATCACTATTCAACTGGTAGACATAGGCAATTTTCATTTGTTGCATGAAGTAATTTTCCCCTCACTGCTAACGGTAACTCATTCATTTCACCTGTTTCAAATCAATTAAAAAAATCGAGCCCTCTCACTTAGAGAGAACTCGATTTTTTGATTGAATCTTTTAGTCATTCTCGCAGCTATTCTGCAGAAAATTATAGATATTTACCGACTACGTCAGTTAATTGATCTTTTGAATGAACGCCAACCAGACGTTCAACAACTTCGCCGTCTTTTTTCAACAGTAAGGTTGGAATACTCATGATACCGAATGACCCTGGTGTTTCAGGATTTTCATCGACATCCATTTTCACAATCTTCAATTCGTCTTCTTCATATTCACCTGATAATTGATCCAAAATCGGTGATTGCATACGACATGGTCCACACCATGTTGCCCAAAAATCAATTAGGACTAGTCCTTCATCTGTTTCAGCTGCGAATGTTGCATCTGTAATTGCTTCAGCCATCTTTCATTCCTCCTAATTCTAGATACACGTTTATTATAGCACTTAAAATTTTGATAGACTATTTATCTGCTTACGAATAGTAAGAGAAAACCTGCTCGTACTGTAGAAAGAAATCAACAGCTACTATGTTGGCAATCAAATGAGTTATCAAACAAAAGTCTCTTTTTTTTACAAACAATGAGTTCGTGGAACAAATATTTTGTTCACTTATGCCCTTTTATCCTTATTTGAACTTAACAATCGTTGCACCGTTCCCGCCCTGATTTGCCGGAGCAAACTCATAGCTGCTCACACTGCGGTGATTCTTAAGATAATCAGTGATTCCTGTTCGCAACGCACCTGTTCCTTTGCCGTGAACAATCGTCACTTGAGGATAGCCTGCTAAAATGGCCGCATCCAAGTATTGGTCCACCTCAGCAAGCGCTTCTTCATATCGTTTGCCGCGTAAATCCAATTGGTTGGAGACATGACTTGACTCAGCAGAACGAATTGCCGTGATTTTCTGTGTAGGTTCCTTTTCTTTTCCAACAAGTGTCATGTCATCTTCACTCACTGTCATTTTTAAAATCCCTAACTGTACCTGCCAACTATCAGTTCCTGATTTTTTCAACAAAGTCCCGCGTTGGCCATAAGTATTTACAATAACTTCATCGCCTACTTTGAGCTTTTTCTGCTCTTTAGCCTTCTTCAATACTTTATTTTTCTCTAAATGATTTTCCTGATGATGTAAATTAGATAGCTGGGTCTTAGCATCAATCAGTTGGTGTTCTTTCACACCCCCTTGATTGCCGCTCGCCAATTGCAATTTCCGAATATCAGAAATGATCGTTTCAGCTTTTTCTTCTGCTTCACTGATTAACGCATTTGCTTGCTTACGCGCTTTTGCCATTTCCTTCTCTCGTTCATCCAAGAAATAATCATATGCATTCTTTAAGTCTCGGTACAGTACTTGAGATTCATCTACAAAATGACGGACTTCAAGATATTCTGTTTCCGCCATCTTACGACGATTTTCCAAATCAGCGATCATCTCATTCAGATCCTGACTTTCACCATCCATAATCTGCCTTGCTTCACCAATAATGCTCTCTTCCAGCCCTAAACGACGGGAAATCTCAAAGGCATTACTTCGGCCAGGTACACCAATCAATAGACGATAGGTCGGACTCAGTGTATCCACATCAAACTCCATACTGGCATTGATCGTTTTCGCTCGATTATAACCATAAACCTTCAGTTCAGGATAATGGGTCGTCGCAACAACATAGGCGCTTTTGCTCCCTAAGGCATCCAGAATGGATATAGCCAATGCTGCCCCTTCCTGAGGATCAGTCCCAGCCCCCAATTCATCAAAAAGAACCAAGCTCTGGTCATCGACCTTACCCAGAACATCAACAATCGTCGTCATATGTGAAGAAAAAGTACTCAAGCTCTGCTCGATCGATTGCTCGTCACCAATATCTGCAAAAATCTCTTTGAAAACCCCAATCACGCTTTCTTCATCTGCCGGTATGGGCAGACCGGATTGCCCCATTAATTGAAGTAAGCCCAGTGTTTTTAACGTAATCGTTTTCCCGCCGGTATTCGGACCAGTGATTACAATTGCCTGATAGTCATCACCTAGCATGATATCATTTGCAACAGCTTGATCTTGATTCAACAATGGGTGTCTCGCTTGCTTCAAAAAGACATGATTTTCCAGGCTCAATGCCGGAACTATTGCTTTCAATTCTTTTCCAAACCGCGCTTTAGCATTGATGAAATCAAATTTACCAAGAACATAAGCATTATGGAGAATTTCTCGTTGGTAAGGCACCAGTTCAGCAGATAGCTCCGCAAGGATACGTTCTATTTCATTTCGCTCAGCAATCTGATGCTGACGTAATCGATTGTTCAATTCTACGATTTGCTTTGGTTCAATGAACAGCGTTTGCCCTGATGAGCTCTGGTCATGAACGACGCCGCCAAAGATGCTGCGGTACTCCTGCTTTACAGGGATGACATAGCGTTCATTCCGCATCGTTACAATTGCATCACTCAAGTAACGCGCATTTTTCCCACGCACAATACCATCCAGCTGTTCACGAATCGTCTGTTCACTTCTGCGAATATTATTTCGAATAATTTTAAGCTCTTGAGAAGCTTCATCCTGAACATAGCCATCTTCTGCAATCGCTGTTTTCAATCGTCTGTTCAGCTCTGGAATAGTTACCAGTTGTTCTGTCCATGCATACAAGCGGAACAATTCGATTTCACTGTCCTTCAAATCATCAAAAAAGCGCAACAGCTCACTTGTCGTCGAAAGGACTCTGCCAATTTGAGCTAACTCCAGCCCATTTAAATCTGCACCGATTTCAATTCTCTTAATATGAGGTCGGATATTTTCCAGCTTAGGAACAGGGATGCCACCACGTAATCGTTGGACCTTCAAGCCATCCTCAGTTTCGCTTAGCCATGATTGTATGATGTCGGCGTCATTGCTAGGAAGTAGCTGTTCTACCTCTTCCAAACCCTGAGCAGTCACTATATATTCGATCATCAATTGTTTTACTTTATCAAAATTGAGTGTCGATAAAATCTTTTTATTCATTTTTTTCACCTTCTATTCCTTCATACTATTCCTTATACAAAAAAAGTTGAAACAAAGAGCCTGTCGGGCATTGTCTCAACCTTCCATTCAACTTGTGCTAGTTAATCATTTGCTCTACCCATAGGTTATAGATTTGTTTAGAAAAGATTGGTGTGTCTTTGACCATGAATCGAGCCAGTCCACTACTCTCAAACTGATTCTGGATAAAATCTACGGGAATCATAGAGACAGCATTTAAGACAAGAAACATACCTATATACAACACTACCATACTTAAAACCCCACCAGCAACCCAATCGGCTTGCTTTAAGATGGGCATAAATGTCAGGCTGCGAGCAAAAATTGCAGCGAATCGAACAATCAGCCAGCCAATAAACAAAATAAGTAGAAACGCAACTGCGCCATAAAAGGCTTGGTCTAGTTCAAGCACGATTTCTTGATTAAAAAACACCAATTTTGATTCCTGTGTTGCAGAAGGGTAGGGAATATATAATTCCAAGTGTGAAGCCAATGCCTTATAATTGCTTTTTGCCACTAGATAAGAAATCAAGTATCCCACACTATATAAAATCTGTAAGACAAATCCTCTTTTAGCACCGCTGTAAAATCCAGCGGCTAAAATGATAAGTATTAGTAATGTTAACATCCTGCCACCCTTTCAAGCTTAGTTTTCCTGGGTTTCTTTGGTACCTTTTTCATCATTATTTTCTGATACTTCTTGTGTTCCCTTACTTTGAATCTGTTGTTTCCGATTCTCATTCAGAATCTGCTGTGCTTCCATATGGTTATGAATCTCAACATCTTCTTTTCCGCTTTTCTTCAGTACATCTTTTGCTTCTTCTTCAATCGCTTCAATTCGTTTGATTCTATTTTCCAATTCCGTAATTCTGATTGTACGACGCTTCAACTCTTCAACCTCTTGTCTCAGCTTCAGAACTTCTTCTTGTTTTTTCAATTGATCTGAAACAGCATTGACAGCTAATAGGACGGAAGCCTGTTCTGTATTGGTTTGAGGAGATATATGCTTGATTTCAGCCAACTGTTCGTTGACGATACGTGTCACCAAGTCCATATGTTTTTTTGTTTCCTGTCCAATAATCGTGTACGTATGATTCGCTATCATTGCTTTGTATCTAGTCTTATCTTTTGCCATATTTTTCTCCTCCTGTAAATAAACCCGTAAAGCTGTATTATATCATGAATCTCCACAAAGGACTCGCTTCTTGATAACAATCCTTTCTTATTATATGCTACTTATTGAAAAAATTAAAGGTTTAAAAAGATTATTCTACCTAGCTTTAGAGATAACTTAACACTCTTTACTTGGAAATAAATAAAAAATTCCGTAAAATAGGAAAAGCTGAGCGAACTTGATCAGCTTCCAAGCAATAAGCTGGGATTCGTACATGGTACTTTTTGCTATGAAGCAAACTTTTGCTTATTGGTGAGAGGCATTCGTTTGTGAAGCTAGAATAGTAGGAAAAACTGAATGTACTTAGCAAGTTTCAGAACGACAAGAGGAAACTGGCAAATCGCATTTCTTGCCATGAGACAAGTACCTCCTATGCCTTACCGCACAAAAAGCAAACAACCTCTCTTTACGGGATAAAAACAGCAAAGGACGTTTTTTATGAAAATTTTTATTTTTGGCATCGGAAAAAAAGAGCAACCAGTCGCTGAACAATGGGCAGCGCAACACGGAATCACATTGGAAACGAGTGACCAAGAGCTGAATGCAGATACAGTCAGGCTCGCAAAGGATGCAGATGCTATTTCCTTTCAACAAATGGCCTCTGTTCATGACGAAATCACTTATCAGCAAATGGCTGAATTTGGTATTCGTTACCTATCTACCCGCTCAGCAGGTATTGATGGTCTATCAAAAACTTACCTAAAAAAATATAACATTAAAGCAGCAAATGTGCCAGTATACAGCCCCCGTGCTATCGCAGAACATGCACTGACATTGAGCTTTATGCTGCTGCGTCATATTCCCAAACTTATGCAAAGAGAACAACAACAAAACTTTGTTCTCGATGGATTGATTGGTAGAGAAATCCATGAGTTGACTGTCGGTATTATCGGAACAGGACATATCGGTCTAACAACAGCGCAACTGTTCAACTCCCTAGGAGCGAAGGTCATTGCCTATGACAAATTTCCAAAAGAAAACATCGAAGACACCCTAACCTATCTGCCAACAATCGAAGCTGTTGCTGAAAAAGCAGATATCTTCAGTCTTCATACACCTTACACGCCTGAGAATCATCACTTGGTTGATGAAAAGTTGCTTAGCAAAATGAAACCTGATGCCCTTCTAATCAACACAGCACGTGGGCCATTAGTCGATACCCAAGCCCTTCTCAAAGCTTTACAGTCTGGAACAATTGGTGGTGCCGGATTGGACACCTTAGAAAATGAAGAGTTATACATTAATAAAACAAAAGAAGAGCAACTAGAAAAACATCCATACATTGCTGATCTGCTTGCACTGGATACGGTTATCGTGACTCCTCACATTGCTTTTTACACACTGGAGGCTTCAAAAATACTGATGGAGAGTTCATTGAACAGTCTTTATGAATTAGAAAAAAATGGAGATACAGATAGTTTGATTCATTTGGATTAATCGAGAGTAAACGAACAAGCGACTCAACGCATTAGACGTTGAGTCGCTTGTTTCTTTTTTTCTACAGCATGTCGAACAATGACAGCTGATTCTCATCAGGCAAGTCTTTCAACACACCATTATCATTCATATACTCAATCAATGTTTTAGACACTTTCCCACGGGTTGCTAGATCTTCTTTAGACAAGAATTCACGATCTTGTCTTGCCTCAACAATCGCGTTCGCCACGTTCAACCCCAAGCTTGGTACTGCTCGGAATGGAGCAATCAATGTATCACCATCGATGACAAAATTCTCTGCATCAGATTTATACAAATCGATCATACTGAATTTATAGCCTCTTTCCAACATCTCATTGGCGAGTTCTAAAACTGTCAGCAGGTTTTTCTCTTTTGTTGAAGCTTCAAGACCTTTGTCCTGAATTTCCTTCATTCGTGCCTTGGTTGCATCCTTACCCTGAGACATCGCAACCAAATCAAAGTCATCTGCACGAACAGAGAAATACGCACAATAATAAAGAATTGGGAAATACACCTTGAAATAAGCAACACGAAGCGCCATCAATACATAGGCCGCCGCATGGGCTTTCGGGAACATATACTTGATCTTAGAACAAGAATCGATGTACCAATCCGGCACATTGTTTTCTCGCATAGCTTTTAGATACTCTTCCCTAAGTTCATCAGGAATTTTGTTCCATAGTCCTTTACGCACCGTCTCCATGATTTTAAATGCCATCCCATCATCTAAACCGGCATGAATCAGATACACCATGATATCATCCCGACAACCGATAACCTCTGCCAGATTGGCTTCGCCTCTACGAATCAGCTCTTCCGCATTCCCCAACCATACATCGGTTCCGTGAGATAGGCCGGAAATCTGCAGCAATTCTGCAAAGGTTGATGGATGTGTTTGCTCTAACATCCCACGAACAAATCGCGTCCCGAATTCAGGAATTCCTAAGGTACCAGTTTTCGAAAAGATTTGCTCCGAGTCAACGCCCAATACCTCTGTCCCTTCAAAAATCCGCATAACCTCAGGATCATCTGTTGGAATCGTCTTTGGATCGATCCCGGAAAGATCTTGAAGCATTCTGATCACAGTCGGATCATCGTGCCCCAGTATGTCAAGTTTCAACACATTGTCGTGGATCGAGTGGAAATCAAAGTGAGTCGTTTTCCATTCCGCATTTTGATCATCTGCCGGATATTGAATCGGTGAAAAGTCATATACATCCATATAGTCGGGGATAACAATGATCCCCCCGGGATGCTGACCGGTTGTTCGTTTCACGCCTGTTGATCCCTTCGCCAGCCGATCGATCTCAGCCCCACGAAAATGCAGGTTATGATCTCTCTCGTAGCCCTTCACATAGCCATAAGCCGTTTTATCAGCTACCGTACCGATCGTCCCTGCTCGATATACATAGTCTTCTCCAAACAACACCTTGGTATAGCCATGTGCTTCCGCTTGATAGTCTCCTGAGAAGTTCAAATCGATATCGGGTACTTTATCACCATGGAAACCCAGAAATGTTTCAAAAGGAATGTCGTGTCCATCTTTAAATAGTCGCGCACCGCAATTTGGACAGCTTTTTTCAGGCATATCGAAGCCTGAACCATAGGAACCATCCTCAAAGAATTCAGAATACTGACAATTGGGGCAATGATAATGCGGTGCCAGAGGATTAACCTCCGTGATCCCTGTCATTGTCGCAACAAAGCTGGAGCCAACCGAGCCCCGTGAACCAACTAAATAGCCATCCTCCATGCTTTTATGGACGAGCTTTTGCGAAATCAGATAAATAACCGAGAAGCCATTTCCAATAATACTATCCAGCTCTTTTTTCAACCGTTTTTCAACAATATCAGGTAATGGATCACCATAAAGCTCTTTGGCTCGAGTGTAACTCAGGTTTCGAATCTCATCCTCTGACCCTGGGATTTTTGGTGTATACAAGTCATCCTTAACAGGAGTGATTTCTTCACACATATCGGCAATAGCATTCGTATTTTCAATGACGATCTTTCTAGCCGTTTCTTCACCCAAAAAATTGAATGCCGTCAGCATCTCATCTGTCGTTCTAAAATGAACAGCTGGTAAGCTATGACGATTCAATGGATTAGCTCCACCCATGGAACCGATAAGAATCTTACGGTAAATACTATCTTCTTCATTCATATAGTGAACATTTCCTGTTGCAACAACAGGCTTATCCAGTTCATCGCCAATTTTGATGAGGTTGAGGATGATTTCTTCCAAATCCGCTTCATTTTTGACTAGCTCCTGCTCTAAAAGCGGTGCATAAACAGCTTTTGGCATCACTTCAATGTAGTCATAGAATTTTGCCCGATTTTTGGCTTCTTCTACCCCTTTTTGCATCATCGCTTCAAAAACTTCGCCATTGGAGCACGCTGTACCGATGATCAGGCCCTCTCTTAGCTTGTTTAGCTGAGAACGCGGGATTCTTGGGATTCTGAAAAAGTAATTGACATTCGACATAGAAATCAGCTTGAATAGATTCTTCAAGCCTGCTTGTGTTGTTGCCAAAATCGTTGCATGGAAAGGTCGAGCTCGCTTGTAAGAGTCGCCTTCTCCGATGTGCATGTTCAGCTCATCGTGGTAAAGCATTTGATGGTTCTCTTTCGCATCCTTCAAGAATATCCAGCACAAATGTCCAGTTGATTCTGAATCGTAGATGGCTCGGTGATGCTGCTCAAGATTAACACCGAATTTCTTAGATAAGGTATTCAACCGATGACTCTTAAATGTTGGATGCAAATAACGAGACAGCTCCAAGGTATCGATGACTGGATTTTCTGCTTCCGGAATACCATACTTTCCATAACTGGTATTTAAGAAGCCCATATCAAAGGACGCGTTATGGGCAACTAAAATGCTCCCCTCGGCGAAATCCTTGAATAGTCTTAAAACTTCTTCTTCTGATTTTGACCCACGAACCATTTCATCAGTAATCCCAGTCAGATTGATCGTGGTTTGTGACAAAGGATGCCCTGGATCGATGAACTGCTCAAAGGTTTCGATAATATTTCCTTTGTGCATTTTTACAGCTGCAAGCTCAATGATCGTATCATAAACAGCTGACAGACCTGTTGTTTCCACGTCAAATACAACATAGGTGGCTTCACTTAATTCAATATGAGCCTCATTGTAAGCGATTGGAACACCATCATCCACGACATTCGCTTCAATACCGTAAAGGATCTTCACGCCTGCTTTCTTACCGGCACTGTGGGCATCCGGAAAGCTTTGTGCCCCCCCATGATCCGTAATGGCGATAGCTTTATGTCCCCACTTACCGGCTTGTGCCACTAGATCACCGATACTGTTTGTGGCATCCATCGTGCTCATGTTGCTGTGCAGATGAAGCTCTACCCTTTTTTCTCCTTCAGGTAAATAATCCTTTCTCGTTTCATGAGCGACCTCCATCAAATCCTGCGCATTCATAACCAAATCACGCATGAAGGTATCTTCCTGAATACTGCCTCGAACACGAATCCAGCTCTTCGGCTTGATGGCTTCAAAAACTTGCTCGTCCTTCTCACCATTCGAGAATTTTTTCACGATGAAAGAGGACGTATAATCGGTAATTTTTAAAATCAATATCTTCCGCTTAGAGCGCAGCTCACGAATTTCTTTATCGAAAATAAAACCTTCGATTGTAACACGTCGTTCTTCTTCCAAAATATTCCCCATAGGCATGATCAGTTCATCGCTCGGAATATTTCTTCCCAGCTTCACCGGACCGTCTAGGGTGCCGACAGAAGATTGCTTTTCTTTTTTACGCTGTTCATGCTTTACAAGGGATTCTGCTGCTTGCTGCTGAAAAGCTTCTGCTTGTTCTTGTTTTCGCTCTTCGAAAAGCTTCAACACACGTTCCGCCTGCTGCTGATCCATCTTTGGCTCAATATGAAATTTCTTAAAGCCATACTGACTATACAAATTCTCAATGATTGGTAGATATTGCTGTTTTAGATACGCAATCACAGCTTCATTATCTACAGGTAAAATAACCTTCTGATCCTGGATAAGCGGTGTCTGCTGCTTCACGACACGTTGAACCAAAGGAGATTCACATTGATTATTCAGCAGCGCTAACTGCCAATAATCAACGAGCTGCTGTTCTGTATACGCACCGCCATTTGTTGTTTCAATCGTAACAGAGGTCGCCGCAATCTGCTGAAAACCAAGTTCGATGTGCTGAATCAAGGATTGATACAACATAACTGGCAAGATTTCAGGCATTTCCAGATGGAACTCCCACAGTCGACTTTTTTGGTGAACCAATACCTTCTTTATTTTCCCTTCTTGTAGAAGGGGGTGTTCTCTTTCAGAATCATCTAATTGGATTTGATCCAGTAATTTTCTAAATAAATCTTGTTCTTGTTCCAAAAATCGAACCTCCTCTTATTACCGTAACTATCTACGAATAAAAGACCTTTTCTACACCTAAAATGCCGTTTTCTGAACACGGTTCCTCCTTTTGTAGATAGAAAATACCGCTAAAATTACTCCTATATCAGAGAATTTTTCTGTCCTTCAACATCTTAGTCAAGGTCTGAACATCGTTAAGTATACTATTAAATTTTCGGAAATACAATCTGGACTCCACGACACATTTTGATGGTATATTATAGAAGCTTTTTCATCTGATCTTCTCTTGATTAAATGAACATTACAACAAAAAAAGGAACGAATAGAAAAAAATTTTTTTCCAGACTTACATCCATCATTTATTTTCCTTATACTTAACCAATTATTGAAACGATCTGACTTCGATAACCCAGGTATCTTTAGACAAAAAAGTGATGCAGTGTTTGATATTCTGCATCACTTGACCCACTAATTAAAATATAGCTTTATTGCTTTGAAATCCTCTCTTTCATTGGTTTGATATTAGTGATTTCAGGCACTACTTCTTTTTTTAAACTTTCTCATCCCTCACTTAATTCTATCAGCCAGCTCTTGTTTGCCGGAAAATTTCATCACGATCAATGGTGTCGCAATACAAATCACAACAACCAACAATAGGGATAAACTCATTGTCAGAAATGGAAAAGAGAACACAGCCATCGGGGTAGCACTTTTGACCACTTGGAATAGGCCAATTGTCAATAAGGAACCAATCGTGATCACTAGCCCACCAGTAATAGCCGCGTAATAGAACCCTTCAAAAGCCAATACCTGATTCGTTTGTTTACGGGTCATGCCGATACTTTCTAAAATTGCCAATTCCTGTTTTCTAGCAATCAAGCTTGTTGTGATGATATTGACAAAGTTCAATAAACCAATCAGTGCCAAAATCAACGCCAACGTATTCCCCAGTAAGCGAATAGTCGCAAGCTCATCTTTTGCTTGGTCAAGCATTTCTTTTTTGGTCATCATTTTAAAACGCGGCTGTTCATCGATCATCGCTCTCAATTGATCCGTGACAGCAGTCTCTTTCTCTTCCTTGATATTGAATTCTAAGGAAAAGACATCCGCATTTGGCGTGAACTGCTCGATTGCTTCCTTGGCAACATACAGGAGCGGTGCGCCATCTGTATGTAAGCTAAGATAGTCATTCGGAATCTCTCCCTTAATTGGTACCGTTAGTTTAGTGCCAGTTGATAAAACGGTAAACGACAATTCTGGAATCTTTGAAAAATCCTCTGGATGATCTGTTTGAACTAGGCCGAAGGCGCCTTTGCTGAATCCAGCTTCATCAAAAGCTTGACCTGACTTCTTCATTAAATCAGCAACCTCCTGTGTGTCGATTGCAACCAATCGTCCTTTAAAATTACCCTGATTCAGTTCACTTGGGTCATGTTGCCCATACTTGAAATATTTATTATATGATTCAATGAACGCCGCAAATTTTTCTGCATCGTAATCAACTAAAATTCGATCATCCATATACGCATGTATATCTGTAATTCCTTCTATTGTTTCAACAGCGGCAAGAATTTCTTTACCATCACTTGTGACCGTCTCAGGATTCATTGTCGTTTGGATATCCACATCATAAGGCATACCGTTCAAAACGACTTGTTCAAAATCCATACTATCAATAGCCGAATTCACACTAATAAACAAAGTGATGCCTAAAAACATAGAGAGAATAACGGTCAATGCACGTTTTTTATCACGGAAAATATTTCTCCAAGCCATCAGATGCAACTTACCGCCTGATTTTGAGCGAACCTTTTTCAGCTTGATTGGTGCTTCTACATATTGAATTGCGAGAACAGGTGGAACCTTTGCAGCCACACCAGCAGGCTTGATCGAGCTGATTAAGGTTGTTAGAAGGGCAAAAACTGCAGCGCTGATATAAATCCAAGGCTCTGTTGAGATTACTACTGAATCAGCAAAGTTTGTGGCTTTGAGTGCGAATGGTACGAGCCAAAATGAGACTGCCCACCCTAAGAATAAACCTAAAGTGATTCCAATTGCAGACAGAAGCAACGCTTGCTTGATGACAATGTTTCGAAGCTGCTTGCCCGTCGTTCCGATCGCTTTCAACAAACCAAAGAAGCGAATATCATTTGCGATAGAAATGTAAAGAACATTATAAATCAGCAAACCTCCTGAAAGTAAAATGATTGCAGCGAACAAGCCTATACCTAAAAATACAGTTGTTTGACTTTGTGCCGGTTCTCGAAAGGTTGATTTGATTTCCTGATAGTCTGACAGTCCAAGATACTTTGTCATCGCCTTGTTTTCTGCAGCGATATCCTCTTCTTTGTAGCGGAAAGATACAGTGTTTCTTTTTTGGGCCGATGGGTATTGATTCGCAAACACATCTGATACCAAAATATAGCTAAAGTCTGGTACTCTTTTTGTGACATACTCCTTAAAATAACCAGATAAGACAAACTGCTTTTCTTGTTCCTGTTCTTGCTCATCTTCATTGATCAGTATCTTCAAAGGGATCATCATACCTACTTTAGGATTTTTAATCCCTAATGCATTCAAAGCAGATAAAGGGGCTAAAATTTCATTTTCCTTTTTTGGAAAGGCTCCTGTAAAATCAGTAATGGCTTCTTTTCTAAGTCCGTTCCATTCGGCTTCATTGTACCAGTGAAGCAATAGCGTCTGCTTTTTCTTTGCCAAATCAGCACTATTGATGCTTCCAATGGTTCGTTGTTGCCCATAAGCTTCTAACTGATCTGATTTTTTGACCAACTCATATTGCTCATCGGTCAGATCATTCACATTCGCATCAGCTACTGTCCCCACGTATTGAATCGTTTGTCGTTCATTTGCGGCAATCAAACTAGAACCTAAACTAATTACTGCTGTAATCAGCAATGTCGTTAACAGGATCGCAAGAATAACAAAAATATTTCTGCGTTTATTGCTCGCAAAGCTTTTCATCCAGATCTTACGGATCGCTTTTCGTTGTTCTTTCATGACCAGTCACCACCAGTTACACTGATTTCGGATAAGGTCCCATCCTCGATGCGAATCACTCGATCTGCCAATTGAGCAATTTGGTCGTTGTGTGTGATCATAATCAAGGTTTGATTGAATTGCTTGGCAGTGGTCTTCAATAATCCTAGAACATCCTGACTCGTTCGGCTGTCCAGATTTCCTGTTGGTTCATCTGCTAAAATGATTGCCGGCTTAGAGGCAAGGGCTCGAGCAATTGCTACCCTTTGCTGCTGGCCTCCGGAAAGCATGGACGGTAGTGCATCTTCTTTTCCGGAAAGTCCTAATGCTTGAATAATAGCTGTAACAAAAGGCTCATCAATTTTATTTCCATCCAACTGGATAGGCAGAACAATATTTTCATAAACACTCAGTACTGGAACAAGGTTATAATTCTGGAACACGAACCCAACATTTCTTCTGCGGAAAATCGTCAGCTCTTCTTCCTTCATATTTTCTAAATGCTTACCGGCAATCTGAATCGTTCCACTAGTAGGTCGATCCAAACCACCTAATAAATTAAGAAGTGTACTTTTTCCTGAACCAGATGTTCCCACAATTGTAACAAACTCATTACTATTAATGACTAAATCCACCTGATTGACGGCATGCACCTGATTGTTTCCACTACCATATGTTTTCATTAATTGATTCACTTTTACTATTTCCATCTTTTTTCCTCCTCTTGCTTACAAAATAAGTATAAGCAAAGAAGCTTACTCTCTAATGACAACAACGTGGCTCTTTCTTTCAGTTTAGTAAGAATAGAGAAATGGTTGTTTTATCGTTTCTTGATTCAATAACTGAGTAGCCACCTTGTTCTTCCACAATCAGCTTGACCAGATACAAACCAATCCCAGCTCCCTCCTCTTTCCCAGCATTGGTTCCTCTATAGTACTTTTGAAAAACAAGCAACTGTTCAGAGGCTGAAAGTGTTCTTCCTGAATTGATAATACGGATTCTTGTGTAAAAAACCAGTTGTTCGATCTCTATTTTCACTTCAGAGCCATCAAGCGAATACTTTACCGCATTATCCAGAATATTACTGATCGCCTCTCTCGTCCAGTGAGCATCATGTGGTAAGCTGATCGCAGTTTTGGGTTGAAAGGAAAACCGGATTCTTTTTTTACGCGCCTGCTCGCTGTTCATATCGATTGCCTGATAAATTGTCTCATTCAGCTGTCCATCTGTGATTTGGACCTTCATTGCTTTGGCTTCAAATCTGGCAATCGTAATAAATTCAGAAATCAGCCAGGACAATTTTGCTGAACTGGCTGACACTCGATTCAAAAATTCCTTCTGCTCTTTTTGAGGCAGCTGTTCATCTTCTAGTAACTCAAGGTACATCATGATGCTAGATAATGGTGTTCTCATTTGATGGGAAATATCAGCCACCAGCTCCTGTGTCTTCGTCTGCTCTTCTGCCGCCTGTCTAGCATATTCTCTATTGATTTCAGCAACTCTCATTGCTTTGAAGGCCAGCTTTGCTTCCTGTCCTTCCTTATAGGTCAACGATTCTATAGAAAAATCATCTTGAATCACTTGCTCCAGTATGACGGTCGCTTTCTCCAACTCTTCCTCGTAGGTTCTCCTGCTCTTTAGAAGTAGCAGTGTCAGGACAATCACTGTACCAAGTAGTAACCCGCTGATCAACATGCTACCCCTCCTTTTCCCAGATATACCCTACGCCTCTGACTGTTTTGATATATCGTGGTTGTTGCGGATCGTCTTCGATTTTTAAGCGGATCCTCCGAATATTTACCGAAAGCGTATTTTCATCAATGAATTTCCCCTGTTCGTCCCAAAGCACACTAAGAATTTGCTCTTTTTCTAAAACGATCCCACGGTTTTTAATAAAATAACTGACAATGCGGTATTCCGTCGCGCTAAGCAAGATTTCTATTTCATTTTTTAACAAACAATTACGCTCTACGTTCAAAGTGAAGGGTGGAGCAATAATTTTTTGTGTGTAGGATTCTTCCCGACGAAAAACAGCGGCTACCTTGGCTTTCAGGATAGCTAATGAAAATGGCTTAGTGATGTAGTCATCTCCACCAACAGATAATCCGGCAACCACATCCATTTCCATATCTAACGCAGTTAAAAAGAATAGGGGTGTCTGACTGACCTTACGAATATCACGGCATAGCTCCAGCCCATTTCCGTCAGGAAGATTGACATCAAGAATAATCAAGCTTGGCTGTTCCTCCTTGAGAATAGCCAACGCACCTGAGATTCGGTCATGGCTGATCAAAGTATACCCTTCTTGCTCCAAAGTAAAGGATATCCCTCTACGTAAATGTTCATCATCTTCTATCAGTAAAATTTTTTTCATTGCCTTCTCCTCATTTCATACAGTACTTCTATTATAACGAAAAAGAACGAAGCCAACAGAATAAAAGTAAAAAATAAATCCATGTTCAACGAAAAAAGGAGTGAAACTGATCATAAAAGGGCTCATTGTCAAATTGGACTGATGAGTAGAAATAAGGAGGTTGGTTATTGAAAGAGAAAATCTTTTGATAACCAACTTCTTTGTTATGTCATTTTTATCAGATCGTTCATAAGAAAAATTCGTGTTTTCATATTTTGAAAGGATTTAAACCCATAAGAGACACGCTTTAGTGCTTTTATATGAGTATTCATTGCTTCTATTTTTCCATTCGAATAAGGATAAATCATGGCGTTTCGGATTCCTTCTTCATAGGTTAATAAGTTGGTGATTGATTGACGAAATACTTCATCTAATTCTTCTGGAAGGGTCCGTAGTTGTTCAAAGAATTGTTCATGATCTTTCCTTCGGAAAGCCTCGGTTAATTCATGAAATACTTGATACGTAAAACGCAGTGCCGGAGAAAACTCAAGGAGTCGATCAATCATCATGGCTTCTGTCAGATAAGGAAACTTAGGGGCTCTAAAGCTGCGCCAAGTTTTGTAGGTCGAATGATTAACATGGGCTCGATTTTTCAATAAAAAGCGCCAATTACTTTTTAATTTATTCGCTAAAGGATGTTTATTTTCCTGTCTCAATCGCGCAACCTCTTTGATACGAAAGGCATTAAAGGCCCGATTAAGGTGTTGAACAACATGAAATCGGTCAACGACCAACTTTGCTTGAGGGAATACACGGGGAATCAATTGAAAATAAGCGGCATTCATATCTGTGACTAGAAATTGTACCTTCTCCGGATTTGAACATTTTTGAAAGTAATGAACCAAATGGTTCAATTTTCTAGAAGGAAGAATATCAATCAGTTCACCTGTTTCTCCATCAGCACAAATAAAACTCATCTTATCTTCAATAGACGTATGAGAACGGAATTCATCAACCATTAAAACAGAAGGCAGATAGGTTCGTTTTCGTGTAGGAAGATAGGCTTCTGTTGTCTTAAGTACACGAATGACTGTCGTAATAGAGACATGGCACAGAGAGGCAATCAGGCGAAGAGATATCTTCTCTTTTAGTAGTGCAAGAATTTTAATCTGTAACTGTTTGGCAATAAAGCAATGTGGTGCAACGAAATAAGACTGAGCCGTCCAGTGGCGAGAACAGGAACGACAAAAGTAGCGTTGTTTCGCTAATTTCATGGCTAGGGGCAAGTATTGATAGGAATCAAAACGAATCATTGTCGCTTTTGTTCCATTTTTAACCACTGCTTGTTTCCCCGTGAGGGGAACTTTTGAAGAAGAGCAGTAGGGACAATGAGCCATACAGGGAGAAAGCTTGGCGTGAACGATAAGTGTCTGCGTTCCTTTGATTTTTTGTTCTGAGACTTCTGAAATAGTTAGGTTTTTGTCTATTATTCGTAGCATTTTTTTGATAGTATTAGTCATAGCATATCGTTCCTTCCGATTAGATTTGGTTGTGGTGACTTAATCCTATCAGAGAACGATATGTTTTTTTAGATAAAAATAAACATGGGACTGAAAAAAGTATTTCTACTTTCATCAGTCCCATTTATTATAGAGCCCATAAAAGATGATCAGTTTCACTCCTTTTAGATTATTCACTTTCAGAATTCAACAAGATAGATAAGGTACTTGCCAGTTCTTCTTTACGAACTTCCAGCATTTCTCCGGTCTTCTTGATTTTCACTTCCACTACACCGTCCACTGCTTTCTTACCAACAGTGATTCGAATTGGACAGCCGATCAAGTCTGCATCTGCAAATTTAACACCGGCGCGTTCGTTCCGATCATCCACCAATACCTCATAGCCAGCTTCATTCATGCTTTGTTCCACTTCTTGAGCTAGTTTACTTTGGTATTCATCCTTGATGTTCATCTGAACAACATGCAAATCAAATGGTGAAATTCCTTTTGGCCAGTTGATTCCATTTTCATCCGCATTTTGTTCGACAATTGCAGATAATAGACGGCTGACACCAATTCCGTAGCAACCCATGATTACTGGAATTTCTCTGCCGTTCTCATCCAACACATTCGCACCCATGGTTTCACTATAGCGTGTACCAAGCTTGAAGATATGACCAATCTCAATTCCTTTTGTAAAGGCTAGAACGCCATTTCCATCTGGAGAAGGATCGCCTTCTTGAACAAAGCGCAAGTCTTCATAGCTGATTGGATTGAAATCTCTTTCAGGATTAACATTTTTCAAATGGAACCCTGTTTCATTCGCTCCCACAATTGCATTCGCTAAATCCTGAACATGAAGGTCTGCATACAGCTTCACTTCTTCCGCTAAGCTGACAGGTCCGATTGACCCAAAGTCTGCTCCAATAAATTTCTGCACATCTGCTTCTGTTGCTTCCTCCATGAAATCTGCACCGAGGAAGTTTTTAAGCTTGATGTCATTGACTTCATGATCGCCACGAACAAGAACCATCACTGGCTCGCCATCGGCAACGAATAGAACAGATTTAATGATTTTCTGAGCCTCTACTTCAAAGAATTCAGCAACCTGTTGAATTGTCTCAACATTTGGAGTCGCTACTTTTTCAAGCTCCTGCTGACTCTCATGAGATTTTTTAGGCGAATACAAACTAGATGCCATCTCAAGATTGGCTGCATAATCGCCTTCCGTTGAATAGCAAATGGTATCTTCCCCAATATCAGAAATAGCCATAAACTCCTTAGAGTCCTTACCACCCATTGCTCCACCGTCTCCAATGATTGCTCGAAATTCCAGACCACAGCGTTCAAATATTGCTGAGTAGGCCTTTTCGTAATCTTTGTATGCTTCATCCAAACTATCATCTGTCGCGTGGAAAGAATAGCCATCCTTCATGATAAACTCTCTTCCGCGAAGCAACCCAAAACGAGGACGTTTTTCATCACGGTACTTTGTTTGTATCTGGTATAGATTTAATGGTAGTTTCTTATAAGAATTCACTTCATTTCTAATCAGTTCAGTGAATGTTTCCTCATGTGTCGGCCCCAATAAATACTCGCGTTCATTGCGATCTTTCAAACGATAAAGATTTGGTCCATAGGTCTCATATCTTCCAGACTCTTTCCAAAGCTCTGCTGGAAGAAGTGCCGGCATCAGCATTTCCACTGCTCCGATTTTCTCAAACTCTTCTCGCATGATTTTCTTCAATTTTTCAAGGACACGATTTGCCAATGGCAGATATGAATAGATACCAGCAGAGACTTGGCGAACATAACCCGCTCTTAATAACATCTGGTGGCTCAATACCTCTGCATCGTTTGGTACTTCCCGTAAAGTTGGTATTAACATTCTTGACTGTTTCATTAAAAATTCTCCTTTGTAAGAAAAGCGTACAGAATCATTCTATTTTCCAATAAACCGACAGAATAACAAGCAATCCTGCTGACCCTCTGCCGCGCTAACTACTAATTTGTGTTTGTCTCTCATCAAATGTGAGCAGGCCTTCCCCAATAAATCACCCATCATTTGACTAGAAAAAGAAGCGCTGGATGTCGTTCCATGTCACTAATATCATCAATACCATGACAAGACCGACACCTACTAATGTAATAATCATTTCCTTTTCCTGACTCAATGGTTTTCCTCTGATTCCTTCAAAAACATTCAGAACCAGTTTCCCACCGTCCAATGCTGGAATCGGCAAAAGATTTACTATACCTAAGTTCACAGATAACATTGCCATCAGCAAGATAACTGTTTCAAACCCAGCTTTAGATGCTTCTGAAGACATCTGGAACATCATGACAGGTCCACCAAGCTTATTCAAATTAAAGTTCGTGAACAATGAACCCAAGGTTTTGAAAATCAAGGTTGAATTGTTGATCGTCTCTGTCACTCCACCCAATAGCTTATCTGTAAACCCAGTCTTCTTGGGGACTGCAATCCCAATTTTTCCGGTATCTGAGTCATCTGCTTCTGGTGTCACTGTGATATTCTGCGTTTTATCGCCTCGTTTTACTTCGAAACCAAGTGCTTTCTCCGGGTTCCCTTGAACGATTGTAATCAAGCTCTGCCAATCCGTAATTTTCTTGCCATCAACAGAAAGAATTTCGTCATTTTCTTTTAATCCAGCTTCCGCAGCAACGCCACCTGCTTGAACTTCTCCGATCTTATTCGTATCAGTAACTGTTACGCCACCATTCATGAAAACCCATACGGTGAACAAGACAACTGCTAAAATAAAATTATTCATTGGACCGGCAAAGTTTGTCAGCATTCTCTGACCAAGCTTTGCAGATTGAAACTGAACATCTACAGGTGCGATTCGAACTTCAACACCATTCGGCTCAATGATATTCGCATCATGGTCAACCATATAAGTTACTTCTTGAGATTCATCACCATTTTCATAGCCTTTAATAAACAGCTCTTTTTCCAAGTCATAATCCAACAGCTCGATCGGGATACTGTTCGGTAATTGGACTTTTTTACTCGTATTGATCTTGGTGACTTTGTTTTCGTCATTGACGACTAATGACAGCTGCATCCCAGGCTTTAGCTCTACCTCATCCTCATCTGCACCAGCCATTCGAACATAACCACCTACCGGCAAAATCCGAAGAGTGTACGCTGTACCGTCTTTCCCTTGATGAGAAAATATCTTTGGTCCCATCCCTATAGCAAACTCACGAACTAAAATACCCGCGCGCTTTGCAAAGAAGAAATGGCCGAATTCATGTACCAAGACAAGAATCCCAAAGACAATAATAAACGTAATGATTGTTTTCATAAGTTTCCTTCTTCCTCTATCCATCTTTCTACAGTTTTACGAATTTCTTTATCAACAGTGATTACATCTTCTAATGTAACTGACTGCTGCTCTTTGTGATTTTCAACAGCTTTTGTAATCAGTTCCTCAATTTGCAGGTAAGAAATCTTTCCTGCAATAAAAGCAGCCACAGCTACTTCATTCGCTGCATTGAAAACAGTCGGATAGGCGCCGCCTTTTTCCCCGACAGTAAATGCCAGTTTCAGCATTGGGAAACGTACCATATCCATCTCAGCAAAATTCAACTGGCTGATTTGGGTTAAATCAAAAGCTTTCTCATTTTTTATCGGCAGTCTTTCCGGATAGGTCAGCGCATATTGAATCGGTTCCCTCATATCACTTGGTCCCAATTGTGCCAAATAAGCACCATCCTGAAAAACAACCATCGAATGAACAATACTTTCTTTGTGCAAAACAACTTTTATTCTATCATAATTCATATTAAATAACCAATGAGCCTCAATGACCTCAAGCCCTTTGTTGACCATTGTCGAAGAGTCAACCGTTATTTTTGCACCCATTGACCAGTTCGGATGATTCAAGGTCTGTTCCAGAGTTACTTCTTTCAGCTCAGCTCTAGATAAATCTCGAAAGCTGCCGCCGGAAGCTGTGATAACAAGCTCCTTTACATTCCCTTCGGGATGCTGTCCTTCCAAGCATTGAAAAATCGCAGAGTGCTCACTATCTACAGGTAAAATGGATACATTGTTTCTTTTTGCAGCTGCCATGACCCACTCACCGGCCATAACCAAGGTTTCCTTGTTTGCCAAAGCGATATCCTTCCCCGCTTCGATTGCTGCCAATGTAGGATGAAGTCCGATACTACCAGTCACTGCAGTTAAAACAACATCAATTTCCGGAAGTTCTACGGCTTCGATCATCCCCGCTTCACCTACACCAAATCGAATGGTAGGATAAAGCAGCTCCAGTTCTGCCTTGATTGTTTCTGAACCTACACCAACATAGGCCGGAGAAAATTCCTCAATTAGTTCCTTCCCCTTTGTCACATTGGAGTGAAATGTCAGAGAAACAATTTGAAAGCGACCAGGATAAGCCTTGACCACATCAGCTGTACTGGTTCCAATAGAGCCTGTTGCTCCTAATAATGCAATTTTTTTCATAATAATAGAAAGAAAGAGGCTGTGATACAAGCATTTTGCTTTGAGGCAAAAAAAGTAGATGGATTCACTATTGAATCACTACATTCTCTGAAATATCCGCTTCATTTATACTCATGAAGCTTTATAAAGCGCGTATAGAAACTGCCCTTACAGCTATATTTCTCGTTTCACGTTGCTACGGGTCTATCACCGTTCACTGGCTCTGCCCGGCAAAACTGAAATACATTATTCTAAATCTCAAAGTTCAAAAAAACGTTTCGAATGTCATGTATTCATGCTAAGAGGCTTTAGACCAGCCAATAGCACACTCCTCTTTCACACCTTCCCTTCTCTTGTTTTAAAACAGTCCGAGCAAATGCATGATCGGAAAAACAAACAATAAACTGTCAAAGCGGTCTAAAATCCCACCATGTCCCGGAAGTATCTTTCCGGAATCCTTGACATCATAATATCTTTTTATAGAAGACTCAACTAAATCACCAAATTGTCCGACAATAGAAAAAATGATCGTCAGTACAATCATGATCGGCATGTCATACGTAAAAGCTTCTTTCCCAGGTACAAAGGCGATATAAAGTACTGCCACGACCACTGCGGATACAATCCCACCAATCGAGCCTTCAATTGTTTTGTTCGGTGATACAGCAGGAAACAGTTTTCTTTTCCCATATTTTCTACCAACCATATATGCCCCAATATCTGTTGCCCATACTACGAATAGTGCATACAGTAAAACAACTAAGCCAGAGCTTCTGGCAGCTACGAAGTTTTGGAACCCAACACCGACATATAGGCTGACAATCACAGGAAAACCTGCTTGAGAAATACTATACGTATTTTTTGATGCAACCAATGCCCCCAATAAGATCATGACCATCAGATAAAATAGCATAAAGTTGTCTGTTTTCTCCGGTAAAAAGAAAAACCAGCGTTCTTTCGGCAAGATCAACACTACTGCGGCTAGAGAAGCAACCACACCTTCAAAGCTCAGGACCTCAAGTCCTTTCATTCTAAATAATTCATAGACACCCACTACAGCTAACACAGCAGCTGTCAGTTCTATAGCTATTCCTCCATAGACAATAATTGGAATAAACAGGACTAAAGCAACGACTGCAGTAATGACACGTTGTCTCATTTTTTCTCCTCCTTATCCTCTTTTAATCCACCAAATCTTCGGTTTCTATTTTGAAATGAGGCAATGGCTGCCTCCAATAATGCGCCATCAAAATCTGGCCACAGCGCATCAGTAAAAAAGAATTCACTGTATGCAATCTGCCACAATAGAAAGTTACTGATACGCTCTTCGCCACTTGTACGAATCATCAGCTCCGGATCACGCAACTCTTCTTTGAGAAACGCGGTCATCAAATGATCTGAAACCATTGTATCATCAATCGTTTGCGGCTCTAAATCGCCATTTTTTACTTCTTGTGCAATCTGTTGAATCGCGGTCACAATTTCTGCTCTTGATCCATAATTCAATGCAAAATTGAGCACCATTCCGGTATTGTCCTTCGTTTGTTCGATTGCTCGTTCAACAGCATCTTGCGTATGCGCGGGTAAAAACTCTTTATACCCCATCACTTCAACGCGAACGTTTTCTTTGATCAGCTCCGGAACAAAAGTATCGAAGAAATCGACGGGTAGCTGCATCAGAAAATTTACTTCCTCTGATGGGCGCTTCCAATTTTCTGTTGAAAACGCATAAAGAGTCAGGACCTTCACACCTAAGTGGCTGGCATGCTTGGTTATTTTCTTAACTGTATTCATTCCTTCTTTATGACCGGCAATCCGCGGGAGTCTACGATTTTGTGCCCAACGCCCATTACCATCCATAATGATCGCTATGTGTTTAGGAATCTTTCCTTCTTTATCAAAAGTATACTCGTGCTCTTCTTGTATATATTTGTCTTTCTGTGGAAAAAAACGAAACATACTATTTTTCCCTCCAATTTTAGAATCTATCTCAACTATTATAGCAATAACTTTCAGAAAAACCTATGCAAAGAGCAAAATTTTCTCAATTGTTAAGAAAATGAAAAGGAGCGGTTGAACTCGTCTATAAAGGGCTGCTTGATCAGAACATCGCCTCTGATACCATACACTCCTCCATAGCTGATTACTCAACCGCTCGATCTTATTTTATCCTCTAGTACTTCTCTTATTCCCAGCCAAAGAGAGGACCGTCAACAATCAATTATCCATCTCATCCATAGCTGCACTTTGAGAAGCGTTATCTGTTGGATTATTTGCTGCATCCTGATTCTGGATATTGCCCTTGCTGACACCCAAACGAATCACAGCATTCGTTGCAACAAACTCATTGTACTGGCTCATGTCTACAACAGTTCCTTTTGTTACAGCCGAATCAACATAGTAGACTTGATAGGTGATACCGGCACCCTTTGATTGATACTCATCATAAAAAATCTTCTGAATCTCGCCCTCAAGGGTATTGTTTCTCAAGTCCCTCATAAATGGTTTACCAATAGAGTAAACTAGTTGAATGGCTGGTCGTTCAGCTTCCTTAAAGCTTTGTCCGGCTTCGACAGACTGGCTGATAAAACCACCATAAGCAACGGTGTCATTGTAAATCTGTTTTACTGACACGTTGTCAGCATTTCCTTCCGCTTCTTCCATCGTCAAATGTGAAAAATCAGGAACTACATACGCTTTCCCGATAGAAATGACCACTGGAAATTTGTCCTTCTTAGCAACTTTCGTTCCTTTGGCTATTTCTTGAGAAATGACTTTTCCAGACTCAACCGTATCTGAATTATTTTCAGAAATTTGAATCGTCAACTCATTTTTCTTCGTCCACTCTTCTACTTCTTCTTTTGTCTTGCCCGCAAAATCAGTGACTTCAATTGTTTTTTCTAGCACCTCTGCGCCTTTTGAATAATAAACCTTCGCTTTATCTTTTCGTTTATAGGTTTCAGCAGTGACATCCTTTGAAACCATTTCAAGCTTGATAAACTCACCAGCAGGTTTTGTGTCATTATTTTCTTCAATCACACTCAGGTTGTCTGCCTTGTTTTTAACGATCCATTCTTTCAAAGCCGCTACAGCCATTGTCGTGAAATCAGGAAGAGCAATATTTTCCTCTGGATCTGGTCCTAAACTGGCATTTACGGTCAGTTCAGAGCCTTTTTTGATTTTCTTCTTCGTTACACTTTGAGAAATGATCTGATTTGTGTCTTTATCAAAGTCATAGACCTGCTCTACTTTCAGAACTACCTCATTTTCAGTGGCCCAAGCCCGTGTTTGAGAAAGCTCTTCATTCGTAAAATCTGGAACCTCCACATGCGTAAACTGATAATAGGCAAAGTAGCCACCAGCAGCTACCACAATCGCTATAATCGCAAAAATGGCATACTTGATTATCTTCTTACGGCGATAGCTTGGATCGATTTCCGTCAGCTCTTCGCCCGGCGCAACAGAGGAAGGGCGTTCAGATTGTGATTCCACACGTTGTTGTGCTTTCTGTTGTCTTGGTGATGATGATTTGACCGGAATTTTCTGTTGCATTTGTGGTATTACTTCCGGTTCCATCTCTTCACGCTCAGCGGCTTCCTTACGCGCCTGTCGCTCTTTTCGCTCTTGTTTCTTGATTCTAAGCAGCTCCTCAACAGATAGATCCGCATATTTATCTGTTGAACCAGTATTTATAGGAGCAGTTGACTCACGCTGAGGCAAGTTCGGTTCATTCATAACTTGCTCTTCCTGAGGCGTTACTTTCTTCTCATCAATACTCGCTGCTTTTTTATTTCCTTTACTTTTCTCATAAAGCTTATCTTGACGAGTCTTTTCATAGTTTCCGCCTTGAAAGTTAGATAGAAAATCACTCATATCGTTTCAACACACCTTTTTTCAAATAATATGTTTCATCCGATTCTTTTGCTATATCGTTCGAATGGGTAACCACGATTACACATTTGTTGTGTTCTCTTGCTAGTTTTTTGAAGATTGCAACGATTTCGTTTTCCATTTCTTCGTCCAGATTTCCAGTAGGCTCATCTGCCAAGATGATATCAACATTAGTAGAAAGCGCTCGTGCAATTGCTACACGCTGCTGCTCACCACCGGAAAGCTGATTGACAAGGCGATCTGCTTTTGCTTTTGTGATGCCGATGTAATCAAGTAGATTGTAAGCAACCTCCCTTTGATTGTCAGGCAGCTTATTATCTGTGATCGACATTGCTACTAGAACATTCTCAACAGCTGTCAAATATGGAACCAGATTATAGCTCTGGAAGATGATACTGATAGCATCTCTTCTATATTTATCATAGCCCATCGTTTTGATGTCTTTCTTTTTGAAAAGGATTTGACCGGACTGTGGTGTATCTAATGCGCTGATCAACGATAAAAATGTCGTTTTTCCTGAACCAGATTGACCCAAAATCGTATAGAATTTTCCCTTTTCAAAAGCAACATTTGTATCTTTTAAAATGAAGCGGCGCTGATCACCGTCCTGGTAATAGTAATTTAGTTTTTTGGTTTCAAGTATCGCCATTACATTGGCCTCCTACATCATGATTTTTTTAGGGTTCAGTCGAACAATATACAATAACGGTAAAATTGCTGAAAGCAAAGTAGTTGCCAGACCTACAACCAAATAGGTCACAATATACGCTAAAGAAAACTCTACCTTATAAGAATTCATGATGTCAGTAGCTGTCAGATCTGAAACACCTAAAGAAGATCCTGCGTAATACATCATATCTGTCGCTTCATTTGCTGTACTCAAAATATCACTGTTCAGTAGAGAATCCGAAACAATTTTCCCAAGGAAATTCCCACTGATCAACGATAGAACCAATGCAATCCCACTGATCAGTACCATCTCAATAATGATTTGTCCCATGACATGGCTTCTTTTATCTCCTAATGATAAGTAGATGCCCAATTCGTGTTTTCGATCACGCATAAAGAGTAGTACAACAAGAGAGATGATCAACAACGCTGCAGCAACCGCAATCGTCACAACATACCCGGATATCTTCGAAAGGCTCTTCATACTCCCGCCGATTTGATCGTATTGGTCGGTCGATGCTTTTACTGCATATAAAGGAGGTAATAATGGTTCTGTTTCTTCCTTAAAAGCTTCAACATCATCAACATTATTCAATACATATACTGGCGTATAGTATTCATACGTTTCATTTTCCAGCTCGGAACCTTCCATTGCTTCTGCATAGGTTGGTGATTCTTCCATATACTTCTCTGAAAATGCTTTATCATTTTCAATAACAACCTTATTTGGTAAATAAATTGTATTCATCTGTTCCATCGACATATACTGCTGTTGGTCTTGAACCATACTGTTTGATTCATCACCAGAAGAATCTTCTTTCATTTCGACAGTTACCGGCTCAAAGATTCCAATTATCTCAACCGGAATATCCATTTTGAAAAGTTCCTTTGATTCTCCACTGTCTGTATAATCATTGGCCACACGGTCGATCACCATTTGGTCTCCCACAGAAAGCCCATTTGCTTCTGCAACTCCCTTAGAAATCAATGCCACATTTTTCCCATTGTCGATATCATCCTGTGTAAACACCGTTCCATCAACAATTTTAATGTTCTTTTCTTCTACATCAAGGATTTTCGGATAGTTCGTTCCTTTCAGACTAAGACCGCTACTGCCGTATGCATTTTCTTCATCCATTGTCGCTGTTTTCAAGCTTTTTGTTTCAGCCCATGAGATAGAATTATAATCATAATACTTAACATAAGGAGATTCTCCGATTGTTTTGATCTGATCTTCCGTGAGATTTTCAATCTTAAGATCTTCTTCCATAAATTTATCTTGATTGTTTTCATAGTCTAACTCTATAGTAGCCATTCCGCCCATCTGGCTTTTAACATTCTTTTCAACATTCTGCGTTGACTGCTGAATCGCAATCGCACCAGCAATGACATTTCCCAAAATAAAAATAACAGAAAATAGGATGATAGACTTCCCTTTTTTTCTTGCTACACTAAACAGAGCTCTTTTTATAAAATTCACATTTTCATCTCCTTGTATCAGATATTTTCCATTTACCCTTCATTATTCCATAATCAAAGATGACTTACAATGGTTTTTCTAAAGAAACCCGGTAAAAAGAAATAGAATGAAATAAAGTCATTAAAAATAAAATACAATCCGCAAATCAATCATCATATTTCGCAAAAAAGGAATAGAATAATAACAAAAATGAAATTTAGCCCAAATATAAAAAGCCTTAAAGTAAGAAATAGATTGTTTTTGATGTAAAAAAAACTGACTGAAATAACGGCATTACGCTTCATTTCAGTCAGCAGAAAATCTACTTCTAATAGAGTAAATTTTTATACGTCTAACAATTCTTTTTCTTTGTCAGCTGTAATTTGATCAATGTTCTTCACACTGTCATCCGTAATTTTTTGAACATCTTTTTCCAGATTTCTTAACTCATCTTCTGTGATGTCCCCATTTTTTTGCTGTTTTTTCAAGTCGTCCATTGCATCACGACGAACATTTCTTACGGCAACTTTCGCATTTTCAGCTTCTTTTTTTACATCTTTTGTCAATTCCTTACGACGTTCTTCCGTCAATTGAGGAATCACCAGACGGATGACTGTACCATCATTTGTCGGACTAATACCGATATCACTTGCTTGAAGTGCTTTTTCGATGTCGCCGATTGAATTTTTATCAAATGGTGTGATCATCAAGATACGTGCTTCGGGAATCGTGATACTTGCCAATTGATTTACTGGTGTTGGCGCTCCATAGTAGTCAACAGTGATGCGATCAAGTAGGCTGGCATTGGCTCTGCCGGCACGAATTTGACCCAATTCACGTTGTAAACTCTGTTCAGCTTTTTTCATTTTTTCCTGTGCAGTTGCTAATATAGCTTTCGACATGTTATTTCCCCCTAACAGTAGTTCCGATATTTTCACCAAGACAAGCTCGGCGAATGTTTCCAGGTTCGTTCAAGTTAAAGACAAGCAATGGGATATCATTATCCATACTCAAAGAGCTTGCTGTAGAATCCATGACCTGCAGACCTTTAGAAATCACATCTAAGTGTGTCAGTTCTTCAAACTTCACAGCAGTGGCATCCAATTTAGGATCGGCAGAGTAAACACCGTCAACATTGTTTTTAGCCATCAAGATAACATCCGCATTGATTTCAGCTGCGCGTAATGCAGCTGTTGTATCAGTGGAGAAGTAAGGGTTCCCTGTACCACCTGCAAAGATGACCACACGCCCTTTTTCAAGGTGACGCTCTGCTCTTCTACGGATATACGGTTCTGCAATTTGACGCATTTCAATAGATGTTTGCACACGAGTCGGTACACCTAAATTTTCAAGAGTATCTTGCAACGCTAAAGCGTTCATCACTGTAGCAAGCATACCCATGTAATCAGCCTGAGCTCTTTCCATACCCATTTGGGCACCAATCTGTCCACGCCAGATATTGCCTCCGCCAACAACGATAGCCATCTCAATGCCAAGCTCATGTACTTCTTTGATTTCTTCGACAATCTCTTTGATCACTGGAGGTTTGATACCGAATCCATCATCTCCGGCTAATGCCTCACCACTCAATTTCAATACTACACGTTGATATTTAGGTTTTACCATCTTGTCTTTTCCCTCCAACAATTCTCTATAGCCATTCTATCATAAGATGACTGCTCTTTCAGATAAATCTTAAAAAAAGGGAGCGCAGGTGTCTGCGTTCCCATAAGGCCAACACGGAAACGATTCACTTCATAAAAAGTAAGAAGAAACTGCTTCGGCGCTAGCCGTTGATTCAGTTGAATTATTTTTTCATTTGACTCATTACTTCGTCAGCAAAGTTATCTTCACGTTTCTCGATTCCTTCTCCAACTTCAAAACGTACGAAAGATTTCACTGTGCCGCCTTTAGAAGCAACGTATTTCGCAACTGTCATATCTGGATCTTTAACGAATGGTTGATCCACAAGAGAAATTTCAGCTTTGAATTTGTTTAAACGTCCAACAACCATTTTATCAACGATATTTGCTGGCTTCCCTTCGTTTAATGCTTGTTCAGTAAGAACTGCTTTTTCATGCTCTAATTCTTCTTGAGGAATTTGAGACTCATCCACATAACGAGGATTGATTGCAGCGATGTGCATTGCAACATCTTTTGCAACATCTTCATCTGTTGTTCCATCAACAACAGTCAATACGGCAATACGTCCGCCCATGTGCAAGTAAGCACCGAAAGCAGCGTTATCCGCTTTTTCAACTAATTCAAAACGACGGAAATTGATTTTTTCACCAATAACTGTTTGTGCTTCGATCAAATCTGTTTCGATTGTGCCTTTTTCTGTTTTGATAGCCATTGCTTCTTCTAAAGAAGCTGGTTTATTCACTGCAACATCTTTCGCAATGTTCTTCACTAGGTCTTGGAACATTTCGTTTTTAGAAACGAAGTCCGTTTCTGAGTTGATTTCTACGATAGCCGCAAAATTCCCTTCAATCGCTACATTTGCTAAGCCTTCAGCAGCGATACGGTCATTTTTCTTACCAGCTTTTGCCATTCCTTTTTCACGTAGATAGTCTACAGCTTTATCCATGTCGCCTTCTACTTCTACCAACGCTCTTTTCGCGTCCATCATACCGACACCAGTCATGTCACGTAATTGTTTAACTAATTTAGCTGAAATATCTGCCATTTTTCTATATCCTCCTCAAAGTAGTTGTCGCGATTGTTTCAAAAAAGCTATCTCAAAGGAGCATCAGGCTTGTTCGCCCAGCCCTTGAGACAGCTCCATCATTTATTTGTATTATTCTGCAGCGCCTTCGTTAGAACCTTCAACAACTTCAACGATTTCTTCGATTGATGTTGCTTCTTCCGGTGCTTGCTCAACGAACATTTCTTCTACAGCTTGATCTTCACCTTGGTTTCCTTCGATGAATGCATCAGCCATTTTAGCTGTGATCAATTTAACAGCACGAATTGCATCGTCATTTGATGGGATAACTACATCGATCTCATCTGGATCACAGTTAGTATCTACCATCGCTACGATTGGAATGTTCAATTTGTGTGCTTCTTGAACAGCAATACGTTCTTTACGAGGATCAACAATGTACATTACGTCTGGAACTCTAGGCATATCAGCGATACCGCCCAAGAATTTTTCAAGACGTTCGCGTTGTTTGTTCAAACCAACGACTTCTTTTTTAGGAAGAACGTCAAATGTTCCATCTTCTTCCATTCTATTGATATCTTTCAAACGTTTGATACGTTTTTGGATTGTATCCCAGTTAGTCAATGTTCCACCTAACCAACGATGGTTTACATAGTATTGACCTGCACGGATCGCTTCATCTTTGATTGCTTCCTGTGCTTGTTTTTTCGTACCTACGAACAATGCAACGCCGCCTTCTTCAGCAACATTTTTCATGTAATCGTAAGCTACGTCTACCAATTTCACTGTCTTTTGCAAGTCAATGATGTAGATTCCGTTTCTTTCTGTGAAGATGTATTTTTTCATCTTCGGATTCCAGCGACGAGTTTGGTGTCCAAAATGTACGCCGGCTTCAAGTAATTGTTTCATAGAAATTACTGCCATGATTTGTTTCCTCCAATTTGGTTTTTTTGTTTCCTCTCCTGTTCTCTTCTTTATAAAGAACCGTCAAACGGCACCACTTCATAAATCAAATCAGGATGTGGATTTAGTGTTGAAAAGCAACACCTTTGATAGTATACAATAGAAAGTCAGTAAACGCAAGGCTATTGAAGAGGAAAATTATCTTAAACTGTTGGTATTCCTTGTAAATTAATTCAACCAGTCCGTGATAGAGGAAAGCCCCTTCTTTTCTCACTGTCGTATATGGAAATTCAGCTGCAATTGATTTATGTACTGCCAGCCTCGTCGCTACTTCTTCGCATACAGCAATTCAGAAAAAAATATCCTTCTCTTTAGATTCGATTCTTTGATTGAAGAGCCTCTAGTCAAATGATACCATTATAATAGAAAGAGAGGTTTTATATGATGTCGGATTATAAAGAAGAATATAAGGAATTGGCTCAAAACCATGCAGCATTAATGAAAAATTGTCCTGATTTGATGACTGCCTTCCGAGGTATTCCCAAGGAAGCTCTTAAGCCGAAGCATTTAGACACGAAGACAAAGGAGCTGATGGCCGTAGCAATCGCTATTTCGATTCGATGCGAAGGCTGTATTCTCGCTCACGTCAGAGATGCACTCAAAGCCGGAGCAACAATAGAAGAGGTGGCTGAAACTGTTGAAGTTGCGGTCTTGATGGGAGGCGGTCCAGCTACTGCCTATGGTGCCAAAGCGCTGTCTATTGCTGAATATTTACAAAGTCAGACCTGATTCAAGTCAAAAAAACTCATGCAACGAACTTCCTTAACGGAAATCTTTGTATGAGTTTTCTTATTCATCGGTTAATCAGAAAAGCCATTTTTTTCAATCAGTTCTTTATACCACAATCCGCTTTTCTTCAGACTGCGTTTAAAATCATCTTCGATAGCTACCCGATAAAAACCATAGCGATTCCGATACCCATTCAACCATGACCAGCAATCAACAAAGGTCCATGTGTGATACCCAAAGCAATTACTGCCAGCCTGAATTCCTTTATGCAGCTCGCGAAGATGCTCCTTCATAAAGTCGATCCGATAATCATCCTGGATCATGCCATGCTCATCCATAAACCCTTCTTCCTCAGCAACCCCCATGCCATTTTCAGAAACATACCACGGAATATTGTTGTAGTGTTCTTTCATCATCACAGCAACATCGTACAACGCTTCCGGATAGATTTCCCAGCCACGATAAGGATTGATTCGTTTTCCCGGAAGATCATAGGGAAGATAGAAATCTTCAGGCGTTTCCGCAGGAAAGTGAGTATCCGTCGGAGCTTGCACTCTTCTCGGCTGATAGTAATTCAAGCCGATGAAATCCACTGTATTTGCCTTGATTAGCGCTTTGTCTTGTTCCTCCGTTACTGGAATCAGTCCATTTTCCTTAAGAACAGCAATCAGCTTTTTCGGAATTGTTCCATGAACCGCCGGATCAAGAAAACTACTGGTATTGAATAGATCAGCCAGTTCCTTTGCTTTGAGGTCTTCTGCTGATTGACTTTTTGGATAAGCAGGTGAAATGTTGAGAATGATCCCGATTTGCCCACTATCGTTTTGCAACCTTCGGAATTCCTCCACTGCTCTGACATGTGCCATCAAGGTGTGATACCCCACTTGAATTGCCTTTTTGAAATCGACGATCGCTGGGTAATGGTACCCGTACAAATAGCCGCATTCAATGTGGACAAGCGGCTCATTGAATGTCGTCCAGTAGGTAACAGTATCCCCAAATAAGTCAAACGCAGTTTTTGCGTAAAAAGCAAATGCCTCAACGGATTCTCTTACTTCCCAGCCGCCTTTGTCCATCAGCCACCAAGGCATATCAAAATGAAAAAGGTTAATGATCGGTTCAATGCCATTGGCTTTCAGTTCAGAGAAATAAGACTTGTAAAAAGCTGCTCCCTCCTGATTGATGGTATGGCCATCCGGCAAGAGGCGTGTCCAAGCAATGGAGGTTCTATAAGAGTTCATTCCGAGTTCTTTCATTCGCTGGATGTCTTCGTGGTACTCCTCATAGACATTCGACGTATCCTCTGGACCTTGCTGTTCGTTAAATTTTTCAGGTGCCAATTTAAACCATTCGTCCCAAGTAGAAGCGGATTTCCCATTCCTCAGACTATGTCCTTCTGTTTGTGGAGCCGATGCTGCCGCGCCCCATAAAAATGCTTTCGAGAATTCTCTCATTACTGCTATCCCTCTGTTTCTATTTGAATTTCGATACCCGTGACAAATGCCTGTCGATCTTCCTCAGTCAGGTGAATTCGCCTATTTTGGATCGAATAGATATGATTGGTTTTTATATTATGAACAGAAACTACATCATTCACTCCCAATGCTTCTAATGAAAGCTCCGGTGTTGTGTCAACTGCTTCATTTTTATTAAAATGAAAGCCGTAAATCGTCTGCTTCTTTCTCGTAAAGTACCAGTTTTTGAGTTGCGTTACATCATTTTTTCTCGTTCCATAGATTCCCTTTCCATAAATATTTAGCCAGCTTCCAAGCTGTGTCATCAACGCAACCGCCTCTTCCGGTAATGTGCCATCTGGTTTAGGGCCTATTCCCAAAAGAAGATTGCCGCCTTTTGAGACGATCTGAATCAGTAATGTCAAAATTTCTTCAAAAGTTTTATAACAATCATCAGGAACATACCCCCAATTTTTTGCCAGCGGAATATTACTTTCCCAGACTTTTTTCGGCAATATATCCGGTACCTTTCGTTCCGGCGTCACATAATTTTCGTATGGCCCTCCAATTGTTCGATCAACAGCTATCAACTGTGGCTGTGCTTTTCTCAGCTGAGGAATAAGCTGATCCATAGCTAAATACTCATTGTTCGCTGAATTTACCCATCCGCCATCTAGCCAAAGAATATCCATTTTTCCATACGAGGTACATAGCTCCTGTAGCTGATCAAAGACAAACTGTTGATAGCTCTGCCAAATTTCTGGTTTTTCCATCGGATCATAGCTGGCATATCTTCCCTTTGGTCTACTATCCGGCTCCCAGTATAATGGACTTGCCCAATCTGCTTTAGAATAGTAGATACCCGTAGACAGACCTTCTTTGCGAAATGCCTGAACGACTTCCTTAAAAATATCTTTTCGTTTATCCTTATGAAAGGGACAATTTTTCCCCGTCACTTTATATGTCGAATAGTGTGTATCATACATATTGAAGCCATCATGATGCTTCGTCGTAAAAAGCATATAGTTAAAACCAGCCTTTTTACACACCGATGCCCAAGTTTCCGGACAAAATTTCTGTGGGTCAAACACTTTGTCCAACGCCCAATAATCCTGTCTGAGCTGATCAAGAGTTGTTCGCCACGGCTTTTTCCTTGCCCAAGTATCTTCTTCTGAGAGCTGCCAGGATTCAACGATCCCCGCAGTCGCGTACAAGCCCCAATGGAAAATGACCCCTAGCTTGTCATCTTGAAATTTTTCCAACTGCTGCCTTACTTCTGATGGAAGCTCACTATAAGCTTCCTGCTGTGTCACATTATTTTCTTCAATGTCTTGCCTGATCTTCATCGCTCGTCTCACCTTTATTTATTCCATTTATCGTTTTCTGATCGAATCTCGCCAGAGAATTTCATTTTCAATCGTGAACTGTTGTCCGGCCATTTTCTGTCCTTCCTTGACTCGCTGAAGAACACGTTGGGCTACCAGAGTGCCAAACTCAGCAACTGGCTGTTTGATAACTGTTAGCTTCGGATAAAAAATATCACTGGCTTCAAAATAATCATAGCTGGCAAAAGAAATGTCTGTGCCAATCTTTAACTCATGCTCATAGATTGCTTCTAAAGCACCTAAGGACATATTGTAGTTACAGACAAATACTGCAGTAATATCTTCGAGCTTTAGCAATTCTTCCATGCACATATAGCCGCTTTTTCTAGAATAGTCACCATAAACAATATAACGCTCATCTAGGGTCAAGCCTGATTGTGTGAATGCATCATGAATTCCATTTAGACGTTCCTTTGCGACATAATCAATCTGAGGTGCTGCAATGAACCCTATTTTCTGATGCCCCTGCCCCAGAATACGCTGTATGATAGCTGTTGTACTTTCCCGATTATTTAACAAAATAGAATCAACATTAGGGTAATCAAGTGGTGTGATCGCCGAAATTACTGGGATATCGAGGTCCTTAATTTTTTTGATCCCCGGCCAACTCTGCTCCGCACCAAAAACAACCAGCCCATCAACACCCCGTGAAAGTAAAAAATCCAACTTCCGTTCGATCTGTTCAGCGTCATCCCGATACCCTGAAAGCAATGTCCCGTAGCCTTCCTGTTCAAAGACATCCTCGATCGTCGCCACTACAGAAGAGCTGAACTGACTCTGCATATTGTTCATCAGCAGACCAATCGAAAAACTTTGATTACTTTTCAGACCCTTTGCCCAAAGATTTTCTGTATAGTTAAGCTTCTCGATTGCACTTCGAATGCGCGTCATATTCTCCGGTCGAAGCGTATGCCCATTCAAATATCTAGAGACACTACCTACCGAAACTTGCGCTTCCTTTGCTACTTCCTGTATAGTGGCCACGTTTACGTCCTCCTTGTTATCAGCTGTTTCCCAGACTGATCGACTGTTCCAGTTCCTCTATTTTAATAATTACTTGTTCTGAGAGCTCAAAATCACCTTGATTGCTAAAATAGGACAGCTCATCAAATCCTAACGCAAAGCTTACTTTTTCAGTTTGATTAGGAGCGATTTGAACTTTTTCAAAGCCTCGAAGCAGCTGCTTTCGTTGAATGACCTCTCCACCTTCCAGCTTTACAAACAGCAAAACTGCTTCCTTTCCAACAACTTGACCCGTATTTTTTACTGTCACTTCTAGCTGAAGCTTCTTACCATCTATCAAGTCTTGTTTGGTTAGATGTGGATTCAAAATGGTCAGCTTTTCATAAGAAAACAGTGTAAAGCTTTTGCCATATCCAAACGAATATAACGCGGAACCGGGTAAATCATAATAGTTCTCATTCATTGCGATAGCTCGTTGATAATGATAAACCGGCAACTGACCACTGCTTCGCGGATAACTTATACTCAGCTTTCCACTAGGGTTGACTACTCCAGCTAAAAGTTGAGCAACTGCTGGTCCCCCTTCCTGACCAGGATACCACGCAGCGACCACTGCGTCTGATTTCTGACAGATGGCTTCTATTTCATGAGGTCTTCCCTGGATCAAGAGTGTCACGATTGGTTTACCGAGCTTACTCAAGCAATCAAATAGCGCCAGCTGTTTGCCACCTAAGGCGAGAGAAGCAACATCCACATTTTCTCCGGAATCCATATTCACTCCTTTGGATGAGACTGCCCCATTGGCGAAAAATTCCATATCAAAATTTCGGGCACTGGAACCGCCAAGTACAAGAATAATTTTATCACTTTTCTCTGCTAGCTCAACTGCCTTTTCCATATGCGTTACTTGATTTTCCTCAGCACGGATATCACACCCTTGTGCATAAGCAACATCAGAGTGAGAGAAGGCCTGCTTTATACTTGTAAAAATAGTTCGATCCAACACGTCTTCATCCTGTGGTGCCGTGTAGTCGCCAAGCTGATTATATAGCGCATGCGCATTGGGGCCGATAACAGCAATCTTCTCTCCAATGTCTTGCAAAGGAAGAACTCCCTCGTTTTTTAACAGTGTCATACTTTCTGCGGCCATTTGATGATTCCTTTTTCGATAACTGTAAAATCGTTCTTTATAAGCTATTTCCGGTTTTTCTGTGTAAGGACGGTCGAAAAGACCAAGCATGAACTTGATACTCAACATACGATAAACAGCACGATCCAACGCTGCTTGTTGAACAACAGCTTGCTTAATACCTGCTCCGATCGTCAGATAGGTGTTATCCCAAAGACTTAAATCGATTCCTGCCTGCAAGGCTTTCCCAGCTGCCTTCTCATCCGAGCCATAGATTGGTTTTAGCCGATCCAACGCTGTCCCGTCAGCCATAACTATGCCTTGATAACCGATATCTTTTCGTAGCAGCTCTTCAAATAATCGTTGATTGGTATGACAGGGAACACCGTCTATATCATTATAGGCCGCCATAATTCCCACGGCGTTTTTCGCACTCTTCAATAGTGGGTAATAAATTTCCATGAACTCGCGTTCACCGATATTTACTGCACCGGAGTTGTGTCCGCCAAGACCATCCCCCTGAGCGATACAATGCTTCAAAACCACACCCAATTGTTCTGGCTTCCGACCAATATCAGCAACTGTCTGATGAACAAATGAGTGCTGTGCATTGATCATGTTCCCTTGAAAGCCGTTAACGATGGCATGATTAAAAGCTGCTGCAAGATACGGATCTTCTCCATAGCACTCCTCTGTTCTTCCCCACCGCGGATCACGACTCAAATCTAAGGAAGAAACAAGTGCCAGATGAACACCTTTCATCGCCAACTCCTCTGCCATATGCCTGGCAGTTTCCTCAATTAATTCTTTATTGAACGAGTTTCCTCTGCCGATATTTGTTGGATATGAGATGCTGCCAAGTCCTTGATGCCCATGGGGACACTCTTCTACTAGTAATACAGGAATACCCAACCTTGAATGATTGATTACATAATCCTGAACCTCATTTGCCAGCTTCCAGCTTTCCTCTGCCGGAATGCCGTTCAGATGATTGACCTTTGACCACGGATCGGCACGGAACAGACCATATAACGCACCCATCCCCTGTCCCCAGTGGACATGCTCTTTGAAATAATCAGTTAACTGAAACCCGGTGTGTGCCTTCTCATAAGCTTTCCATCCGTATAAATGTTGATTGACCTGCCCCACCTTTTCTTCCAGAGTCATCTGACTCAGCAAATCCTCCACGCGTTCATGAATCGTTAAATCAGGATTTTTATAGCTCATCTCACTTGTTCCTTTCCAGTGTTTACTATATTAATATTACGCTACTTCAAAGCCTTTTGCTTTGTTGCTGGCCATGATAAATGGAATGAACAACAAGATATCCATTATAAATAGTAGCAACGCAAGAATAGCTGCCGGTAAATTTCCACCTGTCGCGATCCAAGCTTGGAATACGGGCGGAGTGATCCACGGAGCCGCAGCTACCGTTTTGCCAATCAAACCGATACTTGTTGCAAAATAAGCAATGATCAAATTGATGGATGGAATCAGTGCACACGGAATCATAAAGATTGGATTCATTACGACTGGCAAACCAAACATGATCGGCTCAGCAATATTGAAACAGCTCGGTGCCAAACCAAGTCTGGCTACATCTTTTTGCTCTTTTCTTTTTGAGACAATAAAGATTGCAACAATCAATGGTAGAATGCATCCGCCACCGCCAAGCAAGCCAAAGCTTCCTACGAACGGCTCTGTAACAATATTAGGAATAGCATTTCCTGCTTCAAAAGCAGTCATATTTTCTTGAATTGCGGCAAGCATTGGTGCTGATTTTATCGGTGATAAGATACTTGAACCATGCATTCCGAAGACCCACAGTGTATCAGAGATAAATTGAATAAATAGCATTCCCGGAGCGGATAGTACAAAGCCTTTCAATGGCGTCTGGATGATCACATCTACCACTTCCGGTACTGTCAGACCTGTCGCTTTATCTAAAACGAACACTGCTACCGCAAAAATGATGATGACTAATACTTCCGGAATTAAGGAATTGAATGAGGTTCCTACTGCCGGAGGAACACTTTCAGGCATTTTGATTCGTAGCTTCTCGATTTTTGAGAAACGTACAAACAGCTCTGTACCTGCCAATGCTGCCAGCATGGCCAGAAACAACCCTGACGAAGAAGTTAATGATTGCAGGTAAACACCTCCGATTTCTGCCGTTGATCCATCTGCCAATGTTACTGTACTGCTCAAAGGATTCATGACAAACATCAAAGCAACACTCAAGCCACCTGCATGTGTCGGACTAAAGCCTTTGTTCTCGATTTTTCCAGATGAAGCATACCATGTAGCAAGGTTAAACCCAATGTTATAACACACTAAAATAGCTAGAATACCCATCGTTCCATTATTAACGATCCCAGCCAAGCCAGCCAAAGAGCTCAAATCAACGAATTGCTGAACCCAGGCATTTGAGAATACAACAGCATTTAACAGGATGAAAAATGAGGCTGCCATTATTAATGGCATAGTGATGATAAACCCATCTCGAATAGCACTTAGGTGACGTTGATTATTGATTTTCGCAGCAATAGGTAACAACTTTTCAGATAACTTGTCAATAAATTTCATTAAGACTCCTCCATATCTCGTTAGTTAGTTTATTGTCCTAACTAATTGAATAAAAAAATAGTTGGCATTACTTGAATCGATTCAACTATATTTTAGCAGTTCCCTTTTTGAAATGCAACCGCTTTTTTGAATCGATTCAATTATTTTATTTCCATAAATAATGAAAAGGTTTCTCCCATTCTTCTTCCATGCAAACTTGCCTCTTCACCCTATCCGAACAGCTTTACATATCTAATTATTTTTCTTTCCAGATTACACCTAAAAGCTTTTTTGTACTTCATATTCAAAAAGCCACTCTACCTCTTTCGATCATACAATTAAAATAGAATTTACAATTTACCCCTTCTGCGAGCAATAAATTGCGATACCTACTTCTGTTTAAATGTATGAACTCGTTTTCTATTGATTTCCATGATGTCTTCACCGGAAATCATATTTTTATTAAAAACCAAATCATACTCTGGATTTTTAGGTTTATATTGATTAACGCCATAAGCAACACTATTCGCTGGTATGTCTTTTGTTATTATAGCTCCTGCTCCAATGACCGTATTCTCGCCTATTAGAACAGGTCCCAAAATTTTAGCTCCATCTGAAACGATCACATTTTCTGCAAGAATAGGACTTCCTACATTTTCCCATTTATTATGAATTTTATTGTAACGCATATTTGAGCCCAGAGTCACATTCTGATAAATGACGACACCTGGAGATAATCTGGCTGCAACGATTGTACAGCCACGTGCATGATGGGCAAATAATACACTTCGATCTATATCTTCACAATTTATTTCAC
Organism: Enterococcus sp. 9E7_DIV0242; assembly: GCF_002140975.2. Classification (NCBI taxonomy): domain Bacteria; kingdom Bacillati; phylum Bacillota; class Bacilli; order Lactobacillales; family Enterococcaceae; genus Enterococcus; species Candidatus Enterococcus clewellii. The sequence continues at coordinate 161,932 of NZ_CP147247.1, read as the reverse complement.
AGCAATACCACTTCTCCAATAAATCAGCAGCTTCTTGTTTTTTCAGCTGATCTGCAGAGTAGCAATTGATTTCCACTAATTCTTCAAAGGTCATATTTTCCATTTTCTTAATCCTCCATCTATTTTATATCTGAGTCACTAAAATACTTACTAGTTCTCAAGCTTTCAAAGATTCCAACTGCATTCTATTCTTATTATTTTCATAAAATAAATAAACTTGTTCATAAAATCGTTAGTAAAAACGACTATACTCGGAAGCTTTTGCCAAGCAGTAGCCATAATGCAAGTGGTAGTATCAAAATTCCAAATACGATCATAATTAAATCAATCGAGAGAGTATCTGATAGCGGGCCTAGTATCAACATCGTTGTTGGCGACGCAATACTAATTGCCATCGTCACTATACTTAGCACTCGTCCCATATGTTCATTATCGGTTTTTGCTTGAAAGAATGAAACCATAGCCGTTCTCGAAATGGGGACAACAAAACCAATGACTACCATCATTGCGAAATACAACCAGAAAACGGATGTGCTGCCTAATAAGATAAGCGGTATGATCAATAAAGAATAGCCTAGAGCTACAGTCTTTATTCTGTTTTTGAGCCCTCCCCAAGCACTCATGATCACTCCTCCTAGCAACATTCCAGAAGCAAATCCAATTTCAATAGCCGATAACTGCCATAAACCATCATGAAATTTGCGAGTAATTTGTAACGGCGCCAAATTAGCTGCTGGTGTAGAGAGTACACTTCCTATAAATCCTGCAATAATGAGTGCAATCATACTTTTGTGCGCACGTAAATAATTCACTCCGATTTTTATTTCTTCGAAAACATTGATTTTCTTTCCTCCAGCTGATTTCAACGATGGAACCTTTACCTTAAGAAACATGATAGTAATACCGATCGCCGCTGTTACGAAATCGATCATAAGAATTCCAGCCAGAGGTAAAACAGCTAGCAAAGCAGCTGCTAACGCTGGGCTTGCAAGCATCATAACTGCCTGAATCGTCTGATCGATTCCATTGACACGTACCAAATGCTCTTTTGGCGTAATTTGTGGAAGGATCGATGAAATAGTGGGCGTTTGAAATCCTTGCCCAACGGAGCGAATGAACGTGACTCCTAATAATAAGAAGATATTATCCTCCATACTAGCATTCACAAATAGCAGGATAGCCATAGCCAAGGATGCGACAGCTATACAACTATCAGATATAATTGCGATCCTTTTTCGATTGTAACGATCCGCAAATGCTCCTGCAAAAGGCATAACTAGAACCATCGGCAAAAGTCCAATACAGCTCATTAATCCAATCATTGTTCCTGACTTTGTTGATAGCGTGACATGCCAAATAATAGCATACTGTACCAACATCGTTCCGATCATTGAGATCGCTTGTGACGTTAGCAAACATGCTACATTCTTCTTCCAATTCTTTTCACTATAACTAGCTTTTGACATACTTATTCTCTCCCTTTACGCATAAATTTGTTGTTCTAACAATTTATATGCCCAAATGGGTTTTTCGGAGAATTCGTCCTAATTGCTACCGTGATAGTAGCATAATAAAGAATATTTAACAATAGTTAACTCATTTGATTTTACTCAAAAAAAAATAGGTGTGAGACAGAAATCACATCCTACACTCTTTCTGCTTCTAGAGTCGAGTAAACCGCGAGACAGAAGTAACTACAGTAGCAAGCTGTGTCGATATATAGTATCTCCATGAATAATGAGCAAGAGCGTGGGACATAACTCAAGTCCTACGCTTGTTCTGTATCTAAACCCGAATAAACGGTGGAACAGAAGCAACTTCTTCGACAATAAGCTGAAATTCAGCAAAAATTTGTGAAGCAATTTTCGTGAATTCCAGCTTATTGCTTGAAGCTTAACGCTTCTGTCCCAAACTCAATTAATGAACTACTTTATGCTAAGCGAGTACATCAAGATGCCAGCTGCTATTGCAACATTCAAAGATTCTGCTTTTCCTTTAATCGGGATATATAGGTTTTTCGTTGTCTGCTTCAATATTTCCGAATCGACTCCACTGCCTTCATTTCCCATAATCAGCAAAAAGTCGGACATTGGCTCTATGTCTGTGTATTGAACAGCTTCCTCGTTCAGCTCTGTTCCATAGACGGCACATCCCTCTCTCTTGAAGCGTTCAATCAACGGCAGCAACTCACCACGAATAATAGGTAAATGAAAATGGCTGCCCTGCATTGCACGCAAGACTTTCGTACTGTAAACATCTGCCGCCCCATCACCGATTATCACACCGGAAAAACCAGCAGCATCCGCTGTTCGAACCATCGTTCCGACATTTCCCGGATCCTGTACCTGATCCAAGGCCAACCAAGAACCGGTCAAATCAGCTAAAACCTCTTCCTCACTAGATGGCATATCCACTACTGCCACTATCCCTTGTGGTGTCGGTAAGTCGGACAAGCTTTTCATGACCTCATCACTGACTAATACGATCTTCTCGTCGTCCTGTTGTTCAAGCCATTCTGACCATTCTTTTTTCCCGCGTGCCGTTAGGAGAATTGTATCGACCGATGCCTCATAGTTTATTGCTTCTTCGACTAAATGAAACCCTTCGATCAAATATTGCTGCATATCTTCTCTATGTTTTTTTCGATGTAACTTCTTAATATTTTTGATCCATTCATTTTTACTGGATGTGATTTCTTTCATGCGCTCACCTCGTTTGTTATTATACCATGCTTCAATTAAGAGCATGAGACAAAACTTGAAGGAAGGACAAAAAAACGCTATCATTGATTATATACATAAATCACGGAGGGATGAACATGAGAAAAGTTAGAATGAACGTACAAGGCCGTGTTCAAGGTGTCGGCTTTCGCTATATGACAAAGATGGTTGCTGACCAAATCGGCATCACCGGTACAGTCAGAAATGAAGACGATGGTTCTGTGTCGATCGAAGCTGTGGGACAGTTAGATCAGATGGATCTTTTCATCAAAAAAATCAAGGATTCGCCTACACCATCTGGTCGAGTTACCTACATTGATATCCAAGATGACCCATTGATCGAAGACTATTTAACATTCAAGGTAACCAATTGAGTGGTATTTATGAAAAAAACAATGGACCATTATTTTTCTAAAAAAACAGCTACGAGATTAAAGCAGCTCTTGCCTTAGTCTCTGTTTTTTCATTGCCAAAAAAAGCTTTGACTAAGAGAAAGATGGTTCTTAACAAGAATCATCCTATATTCCATAAGATTCCTGTAGTTTTCTGAATTATTATTGAAAAAACAATGAATTTGAAGTATAGTTAAATTTGTGCAAATTTTAGAAAAGGGAAGAAGTTTATGAAGAAATTTAATAAATGGCTACTTGGTTCAGGACTTATTACATTGATGTTATTTCTATCAGGATGTGTGAAAACCGGTAGTGACGGACTGCCAACTGGTGAAGGGTTTGTCTATAATTACTTAGTTCAGCCTATGAGCAACATGATTACATATCTGGTAGAGAACTTCAACTGGAACTATGGTTGGGCAATCGTGGTCATTACAATTGTTGTACGTCTGATTATTTTGCCGATTGGCTTGAATCAATCACGTAAGAGCATGATCCAAACCGAAAAAATGCAAGCCATTAAACCGCAAATTGATGCGGCCCAAGAAAAACTGAAACAAGCAACAACAAGAGAAGAACAAGCTGCAGCACAAATGGAAGTACAACGCGTTTACAAAGAAAACAACGTGAGCATGATGGGCGGTATCGGTTGTTTACCATTACTGATTCAAATGCCAATCTTCTCAGCATTGTTCTTTGCAGCAAGATACACTGAAGGTATCAGTGAAGCGAACTTTTTTGGCATCAACCTTGGTCAGCCAAGTATCGTTTTCGTCATTCTTGCTGGGGTTGCCTACCTAATTCAAGGGTATATCTCAACAATCGGGATTCCTGAGGAACAAAAGAAAACAATGAAATCTATGCTGATCGTTTCTCCATTGATGATTGTGTTCATGTCATTCCAATCCCCGGCAGGTGTTGCCTTGTACTGGGTTGTCGGAGGGGTTTTCAGTTGTATCCAAACATTTATCACGAATATCCTATTGAAGCCAAGAATCAAAGCACAAGTTGCGGAAGAAATGAAAAAAAATCCACCAAAACAAGTGATTACGCCAATCAAAGATGTTACTCCTACAGAGGAAAAAAATGTCACATTAAGCAAACAACCATCTAAAGGTGGACGTAATGCTGGAAAACAACAAAATAAAAGATAAGCGAAAGAAGTCGTGACAGAAGTTGCTTCTGGAACACCGTTTATCCGTTTTAAAGGGACTGAGGCATACCAAAATGCCACAGTCCCTTTTAGTTACATCAATTCTTTACGCATTTTCATTGTTTCTACTTCATAGCCCAGTGATTGATAGAAAGATTGAGCATGATTATTGGCAGCCATAACCATTAATGTAAGACCTGTATAGCCTTGTTCTCGCGCCCACTCCTCAGCAAGAAGCATCAATTTCTTGCCGTTCCCCATTCCTTCTGCTTCCTTTGCCAAACAGATTCTAGACAAATAGCCTTGCTTTTGATCTGTGAGCCAATCGGTTTCTTCCAATAGCTCTAAAAAACCGTGAATCGTTCCTTCGTCATTTGCAAGCACTAAAAGATGACTCTTTGGTGACTGTAGCGACGAATTCAGATCAGTTGCAAGCCACTCTCTTTGCTTCCTTTTCAATTCTTTTTTGCTGATTCTTATAGGCTGTTCAAAATCTGCCAGCCGCTCACTCAACGCAAGTACAGCTTCGTAATCTGTGGTAGCTTGATAGTTTCTTATCTTCATAATTTTGTTCCCCGATAGTCATTTTTTCACTATCATACCATAACTCTTCACATCAAAATATATGAATCGATCATTTATTCTGTGTCCGTTATATTGTTGAACTCAGCTTTAAACAAAAAAGAAGAAACCTGCTCCAAAAGAACACGGTTTCTTCTTTTCACTCCCTATTTCACATTCAGTAAATCTAAACTTGCCAAGGATAGAACCATGCGAGCGATACGATTCAGCTCCGCCAAGCGGTTCATTTTCACTTGGTCATCGTCTACCATCACCATCGTATGATCGAAATACGCTTCAATCAACGGTTTCAATCCCACAAGAGCTTGATAGTTTTCGGTCATTGTGTTGTTTTTGAAAGTCTCTTCTATTTCATTGACTGCTTTGTGCAAAGCTTTTTCAGAATCATTTTCAAACAACTGCTCTTTCACAGTCAGCTCTTCTCCAAATAAATCACGACTCTTCTTCGCAAGATTCAATACACGTGTCAGTGCTTCGACTGAAGGACGGAAATCCGCATCAGTCAAATGCTCTCTCAGAATCATGGCAGCTGCGAAAAGCTTCATCATGTCTCTTTGTTCAGCAGAAATTACTGCATCGATGATGTCATGACGAATATTTTTCGTTAATAGTAGCTGACGTAAGCGGGCTTTCACAAAATCGATGACTTCATTCTGACCGCTTGTCAGCTGAATACCAAACCGATCAATATCACTATTGATTTGTTCATCAATATCCTTTTGCAGCTCAACTAATGGGAACTGCCAGTTTTTCCCTTCAACGATTCGGATAACGCCATAGGTCTGACGGCGCAGCGCATATGGATCATTCGATCCACTCGGGATCATTCCAACTGCAAAGAATGTAAGTACGCTATCTAATTTATCAGCAATAGCTAAAACAGACCCGATCGTTGATTCCGGCAGCTCGCCTTCACTGGAAATCGGCATATAGTGTTCGCGGATAGCTTGCGCAACAGCTGGTGTTTCACCTTGCAGCAATGCGTATTTTTCACCCATGATTCCTTGCAATTCTGGGAACTCCCCAACCATGTTTGTTACCAAATCAAATTTGTAGATTTGCGCCGCACGGTTTAAATCAGTGAGCTCTTCGTTCGTCAAACCTACTTGTTTTCCGATAATGCTTGCAATCACAGATACACGTTGCATTTTTTCATAAATCGAACCGATTTTTTCATGGAATGTCACATTTTTCAGCTTATTCACACACGCATCGATCGATAATTTTTTATCTTCGTTGAAGAAAAATTCTGCATCCTCCAAACGAGCGACCAAAACCTTTTCGTTCCCTTTGATGACATTTTCCAAATGGACATTGTCGCCATTTCTGACAGCAATAAAATGCGGAAGCAGCATGCCACGCTCATTTCGAACATCAAAGTAACGCTGATGCTCCTTCATAGAAGTAACTAGTACTTCATCTGGAACAGACAGGTATTTTTCATCAAAGTTACCGATAAACACAGTCGGGTATTCTACAAGGTTATTGACCTCTTCCAGCAGATTTGCATCCAAATCCAATGACCAGCTATTTTTTTCAGCTAGAGCCTCTGCTTGCTCAACAATCATTTCTTGACGCTTCACAGGATCAGCAACCACAAACTGCTCCATAAGCTTTTCTTCGTATTCGTCTGCATGAGCAATTGTTGTATCATCACCTAAGAAACGATGGCCGCGAGAATAGTTTCCTGTTTTCACATCTAAAATCTCAAAAGGAATCACTTCATCATCCAATAACGCAACGATCCAATGAATCGGACGAATATATTCAAAATCGTAATCTGCCCAATGCATCGTTACCGGGAAGGTCAGACTTAAAATAACTTCCTTTAGTCCTTTAAGAACCTCTTTCGATTCTTTTCCATGCACATATTTCGTTACATAGACGTACTCCACACCGTTCAGCTCTCTGAATGTGATTGCATCAGTCGTCAGTCCTTGACCACGCACAAAGCCCTCTGCGGCCTTAGACCAGTTCCCAGCATCATCCTGTGCAATTTTCTTTGCAGGTCCCTTCACTTCTTCCTGTGTATCTTCCTGTTTTTCAGGAATATTCGTAATATAAATGGCCAGACGTCTTGGTGTTGAGAATGTCTGAACAGACTCATAGCCAAGGTTATGCTCATCTAAAAATTTAACGACTTTTTCTTCTAGCTGCAAACGACTGGGTGTTACCACATGAGCTGGTAGTTCTTCCAACCCGATTTCCAATAATAAATTATTCGCCATGTCTATTCAGCTCCCTTCTCAGCATGCTCTTTATTCAGTAATGGATAGCCCAATTTTTCTCTTTCAGCAACAAATATTTTCGCAACAGCACGCGCCATATTACGGATTCGTGCCAAGTAACCGGCACGCTCTGTCACCGAAACAGCACCACGAGCATCTAAAAGGTTAAAGGTGTGGCTGCATTTCAAAATATAGTCATACGCCGGATGGACCAAACTTTCGTCGATACAACGTTTTGCTTCCTTTTCAAATTTATCAAAATTCTCCAGCAACATCTCTTGATCACTAATCTCAAAAGAATATTTAGAATGTTCGTATTCAGGCTGCTTGAAAATTTCGCCGTATTTCACATCCTCTGTCCATTGAAGATCGTAGACACTTTCCACTTCTTGAATGTAAGAAGCCAAACGTTCTAAACCATACGTGATTTCTGCGGTTACCGGTTTACACGGTAAGCCACCTACCTGTTGAAAATAGGTGAACTGAGTGATTTCCATCCCGTTCAACCAAACTTCCCAACCAAGACCGGCACACCCCATAGAAGGATTTTCCCAGTTATCTTCCACAAAGCGGATGTCATGTTCTAACGGCTCAATCCCCAATAATTTCAAGCTTTCCAAATAAAGCTCCTGAATATTTTCAGGTGACGGCTTCATCACAACCTGGAATTGATGATGCTGGTACAACCGATTTGGATTCTCTCCATACCGTCCATCTGCCGGACGTCTAGATGGTTCTACGTACGCTGCATTCCATGGCTCAGGACCAATTGCTCGTAAAAATGTATAAGGACTCATTGTTCCGGCACCCTTTTCCGTATCATAAGACTGCATCAGCATACAGCCATTCGATGACCAAAACTTTTGCAAGGTCAGGATCATATCCTGTAGTGTCAATTTCTGCTTCATTTTTTTCTCCTCCTAGTATAAGTTGATTCTCTCTCTCACCTAAGCAGACAAAATAAAAAGTCCCTATGCCTCCAGAGAGACATAGGGACGAATACTCATTCGCGGTTCCACCCTACTTCTGATCGATGCGATCAGCAGCTTCATTCAGCGTACTCAAAAGTGCCGTTCAAAAGGATTTGGTTTCCGGCTCACACCTTCCCGGAATCGCTTCTTACACATAAACCTTCCTACTTCTCTTTATCAACATACGTATTTCGTTATCTTCAATAATAAGGCGTTCTAAATCAGTTGTCAAATAGTTTCTTACTCTAAAAAGAGTTTTTCAAAAAAATAGCTCTTTCTTTCAAAAATCATCGCCCATTCCTGATAAACAGTTGTCTCTTCAAGCGTTTTTTCACAAATTTGCCCTTCTGCAAACTCATAGATTTTTGCTTCCGGAAAAAAGAGCAGAATTGGCGAATGGGTCGCGATAATAAACTGCGAATCATTTTCTACCAAATCTTTCAGCAAAACCATTACCTTTAGTTGGGTACTTAAGGACAGGCCTGTTTCCGGCTCATCAAGCAGATATAGCCCCTTTCCCATAAAGCGATTAGAGAGTAACTCATAAAAAGATTCTCCTCTGGAAAAATGATGCAAGCTCTCATCGAAAGCTGGAGAGCCCACTTCTTCCATGTCCGTCATCAAGTTATAAAAGGTTTCAGCTCGATAGAAATAATTATCTCTCGGGTGATTAGGATAGCGAATCGGACGACACGCATCAATAAGCGTACTCGATTCCTCATAGGTAGAAAATATCTGATTACGTGAACCACCTTCTCTATTCATACCCATCAAACCAGCAAATAGTTCCATCACAGTTGATTTCCCTGTTCCATTCTCACCAACAAGAAAAGTAACTGGCTGATCAAAAACCAGCTTTTCAAGGTCAGAGAGAATCGGCAAAGTAAAAGGGAAGGTATCATCGTTATCCGGCGTTCTATAGAGTACACTTTTCAAATAGCCATTAGTCGTCACGCTCTTCCCTCTTTTCTTTCAACGTATTCTCCCAAGTCTTCATCTGATCAATGAACTTCTTACTTTTCAAATGGATGCCGACATATTCATCATACAGCTCATCAATAACTCGTCTGATCTCTGCTTTAATTTCAGGACTAACCTCGATTTTATTTAGCTTTTCATATGAAACAGCTGAAAATAGACGAATAAAATGGATTGCTTTCGGGTCTCCGTGATACCGATGCTGGTCCATCTCCCAATGTGCTTCGCACAATACCCCACTATACTTTGAAGAATAATCGAAACGTCCGTGCGTTTGTCCACATACCCGACAGCTGCGCCAGTCAATCGCAATACCAAATCTATGTAAAATTTGTATTTCATAAATATTCGTTATTACTTCTGGATCTTTCCCCTCGTTGATCAAGTCCAATGCTTGTAAACTGAAAGAAAAGAGACCAGGATCGTAGACTCTATCCTCGATTGCCGTGTCAGCAAGATTAAGGATATAGGTTGCATACGCATTGAGAAAAATATCTTGTTGGATAGCAAGGAACGGCGTAACCTCCTTGCTACCATTAATAAAAGACAATCCTTCTGTTCTAAAATCACCGATATAAACAGCTTGAGTAAACGGCAATAACGCAGGTGTCAGGGGGTTGTTCTTACGATGCGCATTCTTAATAAAAAACATTTGCTTCCCGAAGGATTCTGTAAATATTTTTACCAGCTTGTCCTTCTCCTTGTAATCCTTTGCAAAAAGAACCAAGCCTTTGCTTTCACCTAATACCATATCCTCACCGCCTTCCTTACTTATTTTATCAAACAATACAAAAAAGAACAGCTACTATCTGCTTTCCATATAATAATAAATTCGGTAATAGATGATTAGCTGTACGAATCACCTGCTTGAGACCCAGAAGAGCCAATCATTTTCCTTCTAAAATCAATAAATACAATAAAAGCACAGTAGCTGCTCGATCTAACAGCTCCCATGCTTTGTATTATTGCTTCTTAATAATCTTCTTTTCGATAACCAAAGTCTTGAAGGTAGGTCTTTTTATCTCGCCAGTCTTTCTGAACTTTGACCCATAATTCCAGATAAACTTTATCATCTAACAAATGCTCGATGTCACGTCGTGCCTTCGTTCCGATCTGCTTGAGCATTTTTCCGCCCTTACCAATGATGATTCCCTTTTGGCTGTCTCTTTCGACGATAATCGTCGCTTGAATACGCACCTTATCATTTTCATCTCGCTTCATCGAATCAACCACAACAGCGACAGAGTGAGGGATCTCATCTCTCGTGAGTAGCAAGACTTTTTCACGAACAAGCTCAGAAACGATAAAATATTCCGGATGATCTGTTACTTGATCTTCCGGGAAATACTGAGGACCCTCAGGCATGCGATCAACTAAAATCTCCATTAAACGATCAAAATTATTTCCTTCAGTCGCTGAAATCGGTACAACCTCAGCAAATTCCATCTGACTAGCATAATCCTCAATAATTGCCAAAAGCGCATCTGGATGAACCTTGTCAATCTTATTGATCACTAGAAAAACAGGAGTGTTTTGTTCTTTTAGGCGTTCGATGATGAAATCGTCACCCTTGCCTCTTTTTTGATCCGCACTGATCATAAATAACACGGCATCAACTTCTCTGATTGCACTATACGCTGTCTCTACCATGAAATCACCTAAACGGTGCTTAGGCTTATGGATTCCAGGAGTATCAATGAAAATCAATTGTGCTTCCGGTGTCGTGTAAACACCTTGAATTTTATTTCTTGTTGTCTGTGCTTTGTCACTCATAATGGCAATCTTTTGTCCGACGATTCGGTTAAGTAATGTAGATTTCCCTACATTTGGTCTCCCGACAATCGCAACAAATCCAGATTTATGTGCTTCAGTCATTAGTTCCTCCTTCTGATCGGCCTGCTTTTACAAAAAACTGTTTAGCAATGAGACCGATTGTCATGTTTCTCTTTTTTCTATCAATGTTAAAATAAATATTCGGTTATCAACCGCCAAATTTTCGGTAAAAACAGAATACTGCCGACAAGCAACGAGAAACATGCAGTAATCAATACTGCCCCGGCAGCCATATCCTTGATTTTTTTTCCGATTGGATGAAAATGAAAATCGGTACACATATCAACGACATTCTCAAAAGCTGTGTTGATGATTTCTATGATCAGCACAAGAAAAATCACAAGCAACAGCCACAACCATTCCATTGCATTCAGCTGAAAAAGAAAGCCTGCGATAATTGCCAATGCGCCCATTAATACGTGGGTTCTCATATTTCTTTCTTCCTTGAACACGGTTCGAACGCCCTGAAGAGCGAACTCCAAAGAAGCGATAAAATGCTTATTTTTCTCTGTCTGTTTATCTTTCAAGGCCATAAGCGTTCAATATCTCTTTCTGCAGCCCGAACATCTCCTTCTCGTCTTCCTCATTCATGTGGTCATAACCATTTAAATGCAAGAAGCCATGAACAGCTAGAAAGCCCAGCTCTCTTTCAAAGGAATGACCGTATTCAACAGCCTGTTCCTTCGCCCGTTCAGTAGAAATCATCAAGTCGCCAAGATTTCTCGGAAACACAACCTCATCCTCTTCATCAAAGATGATCGGCACTTCACCATCGCCTTCTTCTTCCATAGCAAAACTGATGACATCAGTTGCAGCATCCTTTCCACGATAATCGCGGTTGATCACTCGGATACCCTCATTGTCCATGAAGGAAACTGACAGCTCTGCATCATCAGAAATATCCAGAAAATCTGCCGCAAATTGCAGCAGATTTTCGACCTCTTTGATATGCTCAGAAGAGACTTTTTCCGTTTCATCAATAAAAGTAATGTCCATTAAACATCTCTCTTTTCCTGTTCATCTTTCATTCGTTCCGCTTCATCCTTCATCTTTGGATATTTGATTCGGGAATGGAATGTACTACATAGTCCGTTGATCAATGATTTTTCGACCAAACGAATCTCTTTCATTGTCAAGCCGCACTCATCCAACTGGCCATCTGAAATCCGTTCTTGAATAACGGAATGAACAAACTCTTTGATTTTCTGATTGGATGGGTCTGTCATTGCACGAACCGCCGCTTCACAGGTATCTGCAATATTAACGATTGCGGCTTCTCTCGTTTGAGGTTTTGGACCCGGATAACGAAAATCTTCTTCTTTCGTCTCAGGGTTACGCTCCTTTTCCTTCATATAAAAGAATTTCATCAACGTCATTCCATGGTGCTGACGACAAATATCAATCACCATTTGAGGCATATTATACTCTTCTAATATTTTTGCCCCATCGATCACATGACCAAAAATAATTTGCTTACTGTCCTCGGGCAAAAGAAAGTTATGCGGATTCTCTGCACCAGAAGGAAGGTTTTCAACAAAAAAGTTTGAGTGCTTGATTTTCCCTATATCATGATAGTAACAGGCAACACGCGTCAATAAAGAGCGACCGCCTATTTCTGCAACTGCATTGGCACTGAGATTGGCTACCATCATACTATGATGATAGGTCCCAGGCGCTTCCTCCAGTAATTGCTTCAATAGCGGGTGGTTCGGATTACTAAGCTCATTCAATACAATCATACTATCATCCGTCACCACTAACTCGATATACGGATGAAGACCAATCGTCAAAAGAAACGCCAAAATACTTCCGGCAAAGGTTGAGATGATCAAGGTAATTGTTTTACTGTCTAACAAACTCATTCCTTGGTAAATCGCAAGAATAAATGCGAGAACAACAGGAAAAATGATGACCCAAACAGCGGCATTCCATCCCTGTCGGCTGATCCGCGTACGATTGACCACAGCCGCGAGTGCTCCAGAAAATAAATAGGTGACCAAAATAATCGTCAGGGTGTTTGTCCCGATCGTATCATAGAAGACAAACAAGGCAAATATCACCTGAAAAACAGCAGATAGTATGCCTGCTCGCCGATTGACGAAATAGCTCAATACTAAAGGCACAAATGCGGCTGGGAAGAACAACGGAATGTACAACAATTGTTCACTCTGAAAAATCTGGAAAAACTTCATTAATAAGATGCTTACTGACATTGCACTGACATAAAATAGAATAAATGATTGTCTGGTATATTCATGACTCATCTGTTTCGTAAAGAATATCAGCACTGCGACTTGAAACAAGATGGTCAAAGTCAGGGCAACGATTGGAAAGACGGATGGATTTTGATTGGTCATACCAAGCAATTTCAATTTCTCGATCGCTTTAGAATCAATCTGGGTCCCTTCACGAACAATGATCTCCCCTTGATAAATCATGACCGGCTGTACAGCATCCTGTGCACTTTGACGAAGCTCTGCTGTTTTCTTCTCATTTGGAAGATCGTTCACAACGATTCCCGCATTCACAACGTAACGAATTTGCTGCTGCATCGTTGAACTAACATCCAAAAACTGAATCTTGTTGATTGCTTTTTGGCGAACCTCAGACAGTTCATTTTCACGAACGTGGTTTTGCATTGTTTCATCAACCAATTTTAGACTTTCTGTTTCAACAACTGAAATCTGTTCAGCGGTCAAGTTGAAGATGTTTTGATAAAACACACTTGGAAATGACTGATACAATGTGACTTCATCTTGATCCAGCTTTTCAAATGCCGATTTCAACGCCGCAACCCGCTCTTCATTGGTTGGTTGTGGGATCGTTTCATCCTTTTTTGCTTCTGATTTCTGCTTTTCATAATCCTTATCTATTTTGGAATTAACGGTTCCAATCAAATCAAATAATTTTTCGATTCGTTCATGCTGTGTTTCAGCTGTATCCTCCTGAAATGTATACTCCGGAGTCACTGCTTCTGCAGCCAGCTGTTTTTTCTGATTCGTTTCATAGGTATTTTCAATGTTTTTATTCGCTCGTATCGTTGTGTCTGCCAGTTGACCTTCTTTGATCGCTACCTTCTTTTCATAGACACTATTAAAAATAATCGCAAATATAAGTAATGAAAAACTAACTAACAAAACAGGGATGAATGCTTTCCCCAGTTTGTCTCGTATCTTCAACAACCATTGCTTCAAAAGAATATCACTCCTTTCCAGTGTTGAAAAACAGGGCAGAAAACTGTCCTATTTCCCATTTTGAAGGTTCATTCCCCATTACATCTAAAAAGAATGATGGTGCTCCTTCCTTTTCAAAAGGCATCAAGAATCTTTTTTCTGTTCTTCATACGCTTGAATTATTTCTGCTACAATTGGATGTCGAACAACATCGCCAGCTTCAAAATGGATAAACGAAAGCTTCTTGATCGATCGTAATGTTTTTTCAGCATGGACTAAACCACTTATTACGCCTCTAGGTAAATCGATCTGACTTGTATCGCCATTGACAATCATTTTTGATTGAAAACCAAGGCGTGTCAAAAACATTTTCATCTGAGCAACAGTGGTGTTCTGCGCTTCATCCAAAATGACAAATGCGTCATCCAACGTACGTCCTCTCATATAAGCAAGCGGTGCAATCTCGATAACACCACGCTCCATTAGACGATTGGTATGCTCTGATCCAAAAATCTGGTACAAAGCATCATAAACCGGGCGAAGGTACGGATCAACTTTTTCCTTTAAATCACCAGGTAAAAAGCCAAGGCTCTCTCCTGCTTCTACTGCTGGTCTAGTCAGGATAATTTTTTGCACTTCACCCTTTTTCAACGCAGCGACAGCCATCACAACAGCCAGATAGGTCTTCCCTGTTCCAGCCGGGCCCACACCAAAGACGACATCATGCTGTTTGACGGCATCGATGTATCGCTTCTGTCCAGCATTCTTGATTCGAATCGAACGACCATGATGGTCTTTCAATATTTCTTCTTCATACATAGCAATGAATGAATCCAATTGCTTGCTCTTTGCCATTTTCAACGCAGTTACAACATCAGGTGTGCCGATCTTAATGCCACGCTTGATCAGTTCCTGCAGCGCACGAAAAACTGCTTCTACGATGTGGACGTTCTCTTCCAGACCAATAATCTGAATTGTCTCCCCACGAGTGTTGATCACAACTGCGCCATTTTCTTCCAAAAATTTCAAATGCTTATCATGTGTTCCAAATAGCATACTTGCGTCATCGGAATCGGTCAGTTTAATTTCTAAAGATATTGCCTGATTTTCATTTTCTGTCAAAAAAAGTCCAGCTCCTTTTATTTTCATTCATGTAATGATACCATATTCTTCTTTTTTAAAAAAGAAGCAGCCGCAAATGATTAAAAACCCTATCATTCTGTTTTAACCCTATTTAAACCAATTATTAAAACGAGTGATCGTTTAAGCATAAAATCAGCTCATGCACGCTCTTCTTCACTTCATTCTAAACAGCACCGTTTTCACCTCTATGTACAACAAAAAAATTCTGCATTTTTATGTCTATTTCTAGGATAAATGCACACTCCCCCACTCCGATAGAAGCTGAAAAGGCTGGGAGTCAATCTGACCCCAGCCTTTTAGTCTTAATTCTTTTGTAGCATTTCCTTGACGATTGCATTCGCTGAATTACCATCTGCTCTGCCCTTAATCTTAGGCATCACTAAGCCCATCACTTTTCCAAACTCAGCTGGAGAAGTAGCGCCCACTTCTGTAATGGCTGTCTGAATGATTTCACGAAGCTCTTCTTCGGAAAGCTGTTCAGGCAAATATTTCTCAACGATTGTAATTTCAATTTTTGCTTTATCTGCAAGATCTTCTCGTCCCGCCTTTTCAAACTCTAATAAAGAATCTTTGCGCTGCTTCATTTCTCTGGATAAAACAGCTAACTCTTCTTCTCCGTTCAAGTCACGGTTCATTTTGATCTGCTCATTTTGAATGCCGCTCTTCAGCATGCGCAAGACAGATAATGTTTCTTTATCTTTTGCCTTCATAGCAGTCTTAATATCGTCATTCAAAGTTGTCAGTAATGACATACAACCAGCTCCACTTCATCAGAGACTAGAATTTTTTACGTTTTCTAGCAGCTTCTGATTTCTTCTTACGTTTTACGCTTGGTTTTTCGTAGAATTCACGTTTACGTGATTCTTGTAGAGTACCCGCTTTTGAAACGGAACGTTTGAAGCGACGAAGAGCGTCATCAAGAGATTCGTTTTTACGAACGACAGTTTTTGACATTGTAATTCCCTCCCTCCGAGCTTAAAAAGTAACCGTTTTTCTTATTTATAAAATTATTTCCTTCATAAATAGAACACTGTCCTTTTTACATTATATCTAATGGTAAATTTAACGTCAACCTCTGTAATGAAAATTAGTCGAAAATATTTTATTTTATGCACATCAAACATTCATTTTCTGAAAATTATTGACAATTCTCACATCGACCTAAAATCTCAAATCGATGCCCTTCAATACTGCAACCTGTCAATTGATCCTCAAAATAAGTCATCGGGCACATATGGATTTCCTTTGTTTTCCCACATACCATACAGATGAAGTGATGATGGTGCTCTAAATGATGACTGCAATGAAAACGAAACTTCTTTTCACCGTTCAAGTCTGTTGTTTCAAGTAACGCCATTTTTTCAAAATCATGGAGATTTCGATAAATTGTATCATAGCTGACACCTTTATATTGTTCATTCATAAATTCATAGACTTCTTTTGCCGAGATATAGCGATTGCGTTTGATCAGATAGGTAATGATCGCTTCTCGTTTCTTTGTGTACTTCAATCCATTGGCTTTCATGACTTCCAGTGACTCTTCGACTTTGGATTTACTTTGCGCCATTTTTTCCCTGCTCCTTCTCAAATCAAAATAATTACGAATAACTTCTCTGTTGGTATGGTATAATAAACTCATCAAAAAATCAAGAAAGGTCGTTTTTAATGGAAAATAATGAAACTAAGACTATTACTATCTTCGTCATCTCAGACTCTGCTGGAGAAACTGCTTCAAAGCTTGCTGCAGCGATTATGGCACAGTTCCCTTCAGTTGATTTCTCCTTGTACAGAAAAACCTTTGTAAAGGAAGAAGTACGCCTGAAAGAGGCTTTGGAAGATGCTAAACGCGAAAACGCAATGGTACTCCATACAATCATCAGCAAGGATCTGGTAAAAACAGCATTAGCCTTTTTCGAAGAAAATGCCATTTACCATTTTGATATTCTTACCTCTCCTATTGAGGAAATCGAGCGCTTCACAGGAGTTCAACGCTCTGGTGAAGCAGGTGCCCTTCATCATCTGAATGAAAACTACTTCAATCGGATCGAAGCAATGGAGTTTGCTGTAAAATATGATGACGGAAAAGACCCAAGAGGCTTCCTTGAAGCAGATGTCGTTTTGCTAGGTGTTTCACGGACGTCAAAAACACCGTTAAGCCTGTTCCTGGCGAATAAAAATCTAAAGGTTGCTAACCTGCCCCTGATTCCTGAAGCACATTTGCCAAAAGAGCTGTGGGAAGTCGATGCATCTAAAATTGTTGGTCTGACCAATGATCCGGATATTCTTAACGGCATCAGGAAAGAAAGGATGAGAGCTTACGGCCTGCCGGAAGATACTTCTTATTCAGATATCGAGAAAATCCGTAAAGAATTAGCTTATGCTGCTGAGCTTTATGAAAAAATTGGTTGCGTGACAATTAATGTTGCTTCCTTATCGATCGAGGAAACGGCAGCAATGATTCTAAATGCGTTACATTTAGAAGATCACAGCTACTTCACTACCGATGACTAATAAATACCAAAAACAGTGTTTGGGCTTTTTACCCAAACACTGTTTTTTGCTTCTTATCTAAAACACCTGTACGCCTTCTTGATCTACAGATAGCAAATGAATGGAGGCTTTTCCTGGAAGCTTTTCGAGCTCCTGTATCATTTGATCCGTTTTTTCTTCTGGAGAAAGCACTAATACTGTCGGACCGGCACCACTTAAAAATGCACCATAAACACCTAGAACATGTGCCATATCACGAATTGTTTTAAGATGTGGTACCAAATGATCTCGATGTGCTTCGTGCCAACGGTCTTTTTCCATCATAACGCCTGCCAAAGGTAGATTACCATTTAGAATAGCTGCAATCATCACATTGGCAATCGAGCTAGCTTGCACTGCCTCTTGATAAGCCATTGATTGTGGTAGTACACTCCGACTTTCTTGCGTCAGCAGTTCATGATCCGGTACATAAGCAATCACGTCACACATTGGGAAATGATGCTTCACATAACGGACTTCTCCGTCCACATAGCTTGCTACAACGAAATCACCACAAATTGCTGGAGCAACATTATCTGGATGTCCTTCCATTTCCGTAGCAATCTGCACTTTATCTTTTTGTGAAAGATGCATACCACCTAAACGATTGGCCAACTCGATCCCTGCCACAATCACACTTGAGCTACTACCCAAACCTCTCGCAAGCGGAATATCTGAGGTCATCTTCAGTAGCTTTGGTGATAGTTTCGGGTTAACAGTCAATGCCGTTTGCAGCAACAAGTTTGTTTCGTCCTTTGGAATATCCTCACCAAGTGAATGCTGTATCTCCCAAGTCTCTGTATCTTTGATTATTTCAATACTCAAATACTGAGAAAGAGCAATTCCACACGAGTCAAAGCCAGGTCCCAGATTTGCACTGGTTGCCGGAACTCTTATTTTCATAGCTTCGCCACTCCGTTACGCAGATGTAGACGCATTTCTTCAAGGTCACTCATCTTCGAAATGGATACATCTACAGCACTCATTGCTGTATCAGGGTCCTTCAAGCCGTTTCCGGTAAATACTGCAACAACTGTTTCTCCCTGTTTGATTTTTCCTGATTTCACATGCTGGATCACTCCTGCCAAAGAAGCAGCCGATCCGGGTTCAATAAATACGCCATCCTGTGCAGCAACCTTACGGTAAGCATTCAGGATTTCTTCATCAGTTACACTGTCAATATGACCTTTTGATTCGTCTCTTGCAGCCTCAGCAAGCTTCCAGCTAGCTGGGTTTCCGATACGAATTGCAGTGGCAATTGTTTCAGGCTGCTCGATTACTTCCCCTTTTACAATCGCTGCTGCCCCTTCTGCCTCAAACCCGTGCATTCTAGGCAAGAACGTTCCTTGCAAATCATGCCATTCCTTGAAGCCTTTCCAATACGCAGAAATATTGCCGGCATTTCCTACAGGGATCGCCAACACATCCGGTGCCTGTCCTAGCTGCTCACACACCTCAAACGCAGCAGTTTTTTGCCCTTCTAAGCGATATGGATTTACGGAGTTTACCAAAGCAACGGCTTCTGTCTCTGCAATATCTCTTACTGCTTTCAATGCCTCATCAAAATTCCCCGGGATAGAAATAATATCTGCACCATAGATAATTGCTTGAGCCAGTTTACCCATTGCAATTTTTCCATCAGGAATAATTACATATGCTTTGATACCTGCACGTGTCGCATAAGCTGCTGCTGCGGCACTCGTATTCCCAGTTGACGCACAAATAATTGCTTTGGCGCCATCCTCTACTGCTTTGGCAACGGCCATAACCATACCACGGTCCTTAAACGAACCTGTTGGATTTAAGCCTTCGTATTTTCCATATAATGTGATACCCAGTTCCTTTGATAGACTGTTCAATGGAATCAACGGTGTATTTCCCTCAGCAAGAGAAATCATGGGTGTTTTATCTGTTATCGGTAAGTATTGTTTGTATTGTTTTAATAATCCTTCGTACATTGTTTACCCCTCCAAGACTTTCAGTGTATTTAATAATTCAAAATCAGCAATCTTTTCAATTTGCTTTGTAACCTCAAGCATTTGCGCCTTACTGATTGTATGAGTGATCGTTGCAAATTTCGCACGCATGCCATCTGATTTTTGTTGAAGCAGCTGATCAAAGCTCACATTTGCTTCAGCCATCAGCTTCGTCAATTTCAATATCTGTCCGGGCTTGTCCGGCATTTCGATTGAGAAGTAGTATTTCCCAAAAATAGCATCATTCGCTGTTAGTTTCGTATCATGTTGGTATTCATTAAACATATGCCCAGTCGTACCTAAACGGATATTTTTAGCAATAGTGATAATATCGCTGACCACACTAGTTGCAGTTGGCTTTGCACCAGCCCCAGGACCGTAATACATTGATTCGCCAACACCTGCACTGTAAATGAACACGGCATTGAACTCGTCACGAATCGAAGCAAGTGGATGCGCAGCAGCCACCAGCATAGGAGCAACTTCTACAGCAATACCGCCATCATTCTTTTCTGAAGAACCAATTAATTTTATTTCATAGCCTAACTGTGAAGCAATGGCTACATCATCAGATGAAATACCGCGAATCCCTCTAATATCTACCTGTTTCAAATCAATATTCATTCCAAAAGCAAACTGGCTAAGGATAACCATTTTATAAGCAGCGTCAATTCCATCCACATCATTGGTCGGATCTGATTCTGCAAAGCCCAACTCCTGTGCTTTTGCTAATGCTTCTTCATATGTTTGCTTTTCCGAAACCATTTTCGTCAACATGTAGTTCGTCGTTCCGTTCACGATCCCCAGAACCTTTTGAATGTCATCTGCTGCCAAACTGTTGGCAATCGTCCGCAAAATAGGAATCCCTCCGGCAACACTTGCTTCATAATACAGATCACAATGATTTCTTTGTGCCAACGCCACTAACTCACCGCCATGCTGTGCAAGCAGATCCTTATTCGCAGTCACAATATGTTTTCCGCTTTCTAAAGCTTTAGTGATATAGGTTTTTGCAGGTTCAATTTTCCCAATCAGTTCTACGATTATGCTGATTTCTTCGTCATTGATGATGTCCTCAATGTCCGTCGTCAATTCAATATCAAACCTTTCGGATTGGTATTGTTTTTCCTTCTCATCACGAACAAGGGCTTTGCTTACCACGATATCCATTCCAGTGACTTGAGAAATTTTTTCGCGATGCTCCGCCAAAATCGTTGGAACACCAGAACCTACTGTTCCCAGACCTAATAAGCCGATTTTTAACTTTTCCTTCATTCTGCTTCCTCCAACTGTTTGATTTATCTATACCTGATGATAGCAGGATTCTCTATTAAAAAAAACAAAAAATGAGAACTTTATCATCTTTCTCTCATAAAACATGTATCTAGTATACCGAACCCATCGGAAAAAAACTACCCTTTTCTTGCAAAATCTTATTATGATCAGGCAATCCCCTATAATTTCAGTAATGTACTACTCATTCTGAATTGTCTAATCTTAATCATTGATTATAGGCTTCAACTCTACTAATCAATCCTGATGATGAAATCAATTTAGCTGATCGAGTGAAAAAATCTCGGTCGCAAAGAAACGATTATTTCTTTTAATCGATAGTTTTGTGAAACGAAGTAAACTAAAAGGAATTAAAAATCAAATTGAATGTTTTTCTTTACCAATATATACTTTAACCATCACATAAGTTAGGAGAGTTTACTATGAAAAAGAAATTAACATCTATAGTTGCAGGATCTGTTGTTGGTGCCAGCCTTTTGTTTGGAGGAACTATGGCTCTTGCGTCAAGCTGGGGTTGGATTAATTTTCCTAATGGCGCAGAGTTGCAATATGAATCCGTTGATAACGCTCGTTTAGATCTCTATTCCAGTGTTCAAATCGTAGAAGATTTCAACGGAAATTACACAATCAAGCCAGAACACATTGTCAAGAGTATCACCGATGCCAGAGGAAACTCTGTTGATTTTTCTGCTCTTGAAGTAACCTATCAACTTATTAAGTACGATCAGGCCTCTCGGCAATATGTATACGAGGATATTTCCTCAGAAAATGCATTAAAGTCCGATGGGACGTTTAACCTTGAGAAGCATGGTAGTATTTTGACAACTTATTCCTATTCATATCCAGTTCCTTACTTAGCTAGTCCAACAGTATATTCAACTATTGAGAAGACAGTACTGGTAGATGTCGCTATTTTCTAGATACCGTATTTTCAAAAGGCAAATAGGTTTCAATTTCTGAAAAAAAGTAATCCTAAAAGATATACCGACCTCCAAGAGTTAGATTTTTTGGTCTAACCCTTGGGGGTCGGTACGAGATGTAGGATTACTTTTTTATTAGTGATGACTAATATGTTTGAATGTCTGAGTCAGAATATCGATCACGTGATCATCATCCAAAGAATAGAAGATTGTTTTTCCTTCTCTTTGCGATTTGACTACGCGATTTTGACGAAGCAGCTTTAATTGATGGGAGACAGCGGACTGCTCCATCGACAGCTCTTCAGCAATTGCCGTTACGTTCAGTTCGCCTCTCTGCAAAATCAAAAGAATTCGTAATCGCGTAGGATCACTCAAAACCTTGTATAGCTGACTTACTTTTTGAATATCTTCTGTTAATTCCATAAAATCAACTCTTTCTATGAGGGTAGTGAAACTTTCATGAGACAGATACTGTATCAAGGTCAGTCATCATATATGCTGAATAGCTGCCAGAGTAAATTTCTCTATGTCTCAAAGCTTGGAACGCTCTTCTTAGACTTAAAATCAGAATTTATTGATTCGACCAAAAACAAGGATTCTTGTGTCTATTTTGAATCAACTGTTTGCTTGTTTCACTGCATCAATCAATGCGTAACGGAAACCATTTTTTTCAAGAGCGGCTACCCCTTTGATTGTGCTGCCGCCCGGTGAGGTCACGCCATCTTTCAATTCTCCCGGATGTTTTCCTGACTCAATTGCCAATTTGGCTGAGCCCAGTACCATCTGTTCCACGATCTCATAAGCAAGCGCTCGTGGCAGGCCCTCCATTACACCAGCATCTCCTAAAGCTTCCATAAAAATATCAACAAACGCAGGACTACAGCCAGCCACAGTACCCACTGTGCCTAGCAGCTTTTCTGGTACTTCCGTAACTTTCCCCAGGCTTTCCAAAAGCTCACGAGCGAGTTTCTTTTCGTTTTCAGGAATAGCTTCAGCATAATGAACCCCAATCATTCCCTCATTGACACTAACCGGTGTATTAGGGATTGCGTGGACGACATAGCCCTTACCAAGCGCCTCCTGAGCTTCCTTCGTTGTGTGTCCAGCCGCAACAGAAATCAGAATCGTATCCTCAGAAAGAAAGGGAGCCAGTTCCTTCAAAATGTCTAAAACAATTGTTGCTCCAGTCGCAATAAAGACGACCTTACAATTTTTTAACGATTGATAGTCCGTAATTAATTGAAAGTTTAATTTTTTCTGCAGCGTTTCCGCAGTCCCACTAGAGCCGCCTTTTACAAACAAATGCTCGCCGGATACGACACCTGCTTTCAAAAGCCCTTCGATCATTGCTCCACCCATATGTCCTGCTCCGATAAATCCGATATCCATTTTACTGCTCCTCTCTTTTTTTGATTAATAAATCGAAGAGAAAGAGCGTGGGACAAAAATAATCCAGCGCTCTTTCCCGTTCCATCGTTACCTGCTTAGTTGGTAATTTTATTGATTGCTTCTTCAAAG
The DNA here is from genome assembly GCF_002140975.2 of Enterococcus sp. 9E7_DIV0242. Lineage (NCBI taxonomy): Bacteria > Bacillati > Bacillota > Bacilli > Lactobacillales > Enterococcaceae > Enterococcus > Candidatus Enterococcus clewellii. The sequence goes on along the minus strand of NZ_CP147247.1, from coordinate 138,523 downwards.
GCAATAAGCTTTTCGCTTGCTTCCTCATCTGATTCAGCTTTAGTTGCTACGTAAAACTTGATTTTCGGTTCTGTTCCAGAAGGTCTGATTGCGATCCAACTACCATCCTCCAAATAATATTTCAATACATCTGACGGAGGTGTCGTTAATTTTTCTGTCTGACCATCCGCTGATCGACTGATCAATTCTTTAAAGTCTTCTGTTTTGATAACTGCCGTTCCCGCAAATTCTTTTGGTGCCTCCTGACGGAATTTCGCCATCAGTTCTTTGATTTTCTGGCTACCTTCGATTCCGCTCAATGTCACAGAAATCGTTTTTTCTTTATAATAGCCATACTCAGCAAAAATATCCTGCAAGCCATCATACAAGGTTTTCCCTTGTTTTTTATAGTAAGCAGCTACTTCTGCCAATAATACTAAGACTTGAATCGCATCTTTGTCACGAACAAAGGATTTAACCAAATAACCATAACTTTCCTCAAAGCCAAACATGAAGGTTTGAGAATGATCCTCTTCATACTGTTCAATTTTTTCAGCAATAAATTTGAAGCCTGTCAGTACATCAACCATTTTTGTATTGTATTTTTCAGCAATAGCTGTTGCCAGCTCGCTTGATACGATTGATTTCAAGACAACAGCATTTTCAGGTAGTGTTCCTGCTTGTTTATGCGCCTCCAAGATATACTGGATCATAATCGCACCTAATTGGTTACCAGTAAGAACTTGATAGGAGCCATCTGGCAAACGAACAGCGGCGCCTAAACGGTCAGCATCAGGATCTGTCGCAATCAAAAGATCTGCGTTCTCTTTTTCACCTAGACGAATCGCATATTCAAAAGCAGAATGCTCCTCTGGATTTGGTGATTTTACAGTCGTAAAATTCGGATCAGCGATCGCTTGCTCCGGAACGAGCATGAACTGTTTGAATCCAGCTTGCTTCAATGCTTTTTCTCCAAGCATTTTTCCTGTCCCATGAAGCGGTGTATAAATCAGTTTCAACTCGCCACCCATTTCATCGATTAAGGCTTGATTGATTGTTACTGATTTCAACTCTTCTAAATACGCAGTATCAACTTCATCACCGATAATTGAAATCAACCCACTGTTTTCCACTTGCTCTTCAGCAAGAACTTCAACTTTCAAAGGATTTTCAACAGCGCGGACATAAGAAGTTAATGCATCTGCATCAGCCGGCGGCATTTGTCCACCATCTGCACCATAGACCTTATAGCCATTATAAGCAGCAGGATTATGAGAAGCCGTAATCATGATCCCCGCAAATGCGTTCAAATGACGAACCGCAAAAGACAACTCAGGTGTCGGACGTAGACTTTCAAAGACATACGCTGGAATACCATGTTGAGCCAAGGTCTTCGCAGCTTCCATCGCAAACTCCGGAGACATATGGCGTGAATCGTAAGCGATTGCCACCCCTCTACGCTTTGTTTCCGCATCCTGTGAATCGATAAAACGAGCTAACCCTTCGGTCGCTTGACGAATGGTAAAAATATTCATTCGATTGATTCCCGCACCAATGATACCACGCATTCCTGCTGTACCAAATTCTAACGGTGCATAAAAAGCATCCTCACATTTTTCTGAGTCCTGATGTAGTTCTTTTAATTCTATTTTCATTTCTTCCGGTAAACTTTCTTCGTTTATCCATTGCTCATAAACTTGCTCCCAAGACATGAATGAAACCCCTCTTCTCATCTTTGTTTTTTTCTCCTTAATAGTATAGCATTCCTTAATTACATAAGGAAGCAATCTGTTAAAAAGCATTTCTTATATAGAGTTATTTAGGAAATAGATTTTTCATCGCTAGCATTTGATCGATGATCATTGATGGTTGCGCTGCAAAGTAATCTGTAAACTTGATACTCCACTTTTTGCTTTCTCGCGCCTCTGCAAATGCCTCCATTGTTGCATCATATTCTTCAATTAAAGAGATATCATAAGGTTTGAACTTTTCATAATAAACAACTGTCGACTCCGGCAATCGTGGCTTCACCCGCATCTCAACAACTGGCTTTCCAATGCTTAAGCCGAATAAAGGAAACATTCCTTCCGGCAGTTCCAACAGCTCACCAATCTCTTTTCCATGCTTGCGAATACTACCGACAACAACGGAACCCAAACCTAGACTATCCGCAGCAATCACCGCATTTTCCAGTGCTAACGAAGCATCTGTTGTAGCGACTAAAACAGGTTCGATACTGTCTCCTGTGTGATTTTCCTGGTCGTAGGCCTCACTGACTAACTGCGTACGGTGTAAATCTCCAACAAAAATCAAGAAAACAGAACTTTTGAGCATATGAGGATTTCTCGGATTCCAGTCTACCAGTTGCTTTCTCGTTGCCTTATCCTTAATAACAAAAATGCTGTAGAATTGGCCATTCATCCAACTAGGTGCTTGTCTTGCAGCATCTAGTATTTGCTGAAGGTATGCCTCAGGCAATTCATAGTTTTCATCAAAATTTCTATAGGATCTGCGACTCAGTAATAAGTTCATTGTATCATTCATATGAATCCCTCCATCTTCTTATTATTTTATCATAATCCTCCCAACTTGGAGTACAAAAATTGGAGGAACAGATATTTTTTATTCTCTTTTTAGTGGGGAGCCTATACTCTCGTTCAAAGCAATAGTATTCATTTCCTTCTATTTTGCATAAGCCGTTGAGTGATCTTACTCATTTTTTCTTGAAAGGATGGCAGCTGTTCTTCAGAAATCCTCGAAAAATTGATTCGAATACTATTTTTGTGTTCACTAAATAGAAAACTAGGCGCTACCAACAGCTTTTCCTTCAGAAAATACTGCCATTCCTGTTGCTTCAGCTTCCCTTCAGAAAAAGTTGCCCAAATATAAAAACCGCCTTGGGGCATCTCTACTTCCCATGCATCTAATGCTTCTAGGATCGAACAGACACCTTTGCCTCTATTCCTGATTTCCTGTTTTAGTTCTGTTAGTTTCTCATAAAAGGAAGAATCGTTTAGTGCGATAGTCGCAAGCACCTGAGGAAAAATACTCAAGGAAAAGTCCATCACTTTTCTCGCTTCGGCAATCTGTCGATTGACAGATAGCGGAGCACTCAACCAGCCAATTTTCGTCGTGGAGCCCAGTATTTTAGACAATGAACCAATATAGAGTACATTATCCGGATCGATTTTTTTTAAGGGCGGAATTTGGTCACTCGCTACCTGTCGCAATTGACCAAAAACATCATCCTCAACAATCGGAATCTGATAGCTTTGACAAAGCTGAACAAGCTGCTCTCGTCGCTCACGCCCCATCACTTTTCCTGTTGGATTTTGAAAGGAAGGATTGACCATCACCATTTTCACTCTATGTTGTCTGATTGTTTGCTCCAATTGCTTCAATTCTATACCTTCCTCATCCATTGGAACACCATATAGACGAATCCCCGCTGCCTGAAAAACAGGAAGCGCATATAAAAACGATGGGTCTTCGACAGCTACACTGTCTCCAGCGCTCAGAAGTACTTGTAATATCATAAACAACGCCTGCTGAGCTCCGGAAGTAATCAATAGTGTCTCCTTTTCCAATACAAACCCGTATTCTTCTTCTGTCATCCGGCTGATTGATTCTCTTAATGGGAAATAGCCAAAATCATCCTGCTGTTCTTCTTCTAAAAAATGCTTCCATGTCAAAGACGGGATATCAAAGCTTGGAATCAATTCCAAAGGAAGCTCTCCTGTGTAACCATCAATCAGCTGCTCATCCGCTTCACGCAACAGCTGCTTCGTATCTTCTATAAAGGGCTCTGTTTTGCTGAAGGCATTTTGCTCCAAATATCGCTTCCAATCTGTTCTGGCAGCGGAAGTAACGCCCCATTTCCCTTCCGCAATAAACGAACCACTTCCTTGCTTTCTAATAATCCAGCCCATGTCTTCAAGCTCTTCCAAAGCATGAACAACAGTGGACCGATTGACGCCTAATTGAGTCGCCAACTTTCTTTCAGCGGGCAACTTGTCTCCCGGGTTTAGTTCCCCATTCTTTACAGCCGAAAGGATCAGCTCTGAGATTTCCTGATATACAGGAACGCCTTTTCTTTTATGCAAATACCACATAATTTCCTCCGATCAAAATTGGATGAGTTAAAAATAATCCAATTGGCTGTTTTTGTCAATGAGTAACTGGTATACAATACTATTTATTCATCTAAATGGATCGAAGGAGGAAATTAGTATGATCAAAAAAGTATTAACTGTTGCCGGTTCTGATTCCAGTGGTGGTGCTGGAATTCAAGCTGATTTAAAAACATTTCAAGAATATGGTACTTTCGGATTTTCCGCATTGACCAGCATCGTTACCATGGACCCTGATGAGGGTTGGAGTCACACGGTTACGCCGATTGATCCTGACTTAGTAGATAAGCAACTAAAAACGATCTTTGCCGGTGGAGCACTTGATAGTATGAAGACCGGTATGCTAGGAACGATCGAGGCAATTGAACTCACAAGAACCTATATTGATCGTTTTGACATGAAAAATATTGTGATCGATCCTGTGATGGCCTGCAAGGGAACGAGCGAATTGTTACAGCCGGAAAATGTTGCTGCAATGATTCAGCAGTTACTCCCTAGAGCAACGATTACAACACCAAACCTTGTAGAAGCCGGAATTCTTTCCGAAATGGGTGATTTGACCTCTGTTGATCAGATGAAAGAAGCCGCGAAGAAGATAGTATTATTGGGCCCTGAGTACGTGGTCATCAAGGGCGGTCATCGTCTGCCAACTGAAAAAGCAATCGACTTATTCTATGACGGCAAAGACTTCACGTTGCTAGAGCATGAAAAAGTTGCGACTGATTATAACCATGGTGCCGGCTGTACGTTCGCGGCAGCCATCACTGCCGGACTTGCAAAAGGATACTCTGTTGAAACTGCTGTTCGTCGTGCTAAAGAGTTCGTTGCAGCAGCCATTGAAAACGGTCAAAGAATCAACCCGTTTTTAGGTCATGTTTGGCACGGAGCATACAATCAGGCCGAACAACGAATGACTGAATAGGTTGTGTCTGAAATCTTCAGCAGGAGCTACTTACTATTTTTATGGAACCTATCGTCATAACGGTTGTCTTATGAACCAAATAAACGGTGTTTTCCGTTTGACTTCTAAAAAAATAGATTCTTCTGCAAGTTATAGATACACCGCTATTATTGAACAATTAAGGAGCATAAATTATGAAAAAGAATTCCACCCTTTCCATCGTACTAATTGCTTTGTTTGCTGCGTTGACTATTCTTGGAACGATGATAAAAATCCCTTTACCCACAGGAGCATTTGCGCATTTGGGGAATGCTGTACTGCTTTTGGCTGTATTACTTATAGGCTATCCGAAAGGAGCTCTTGCCGGAGGTCTGGGCTTTGCAATTTTTGATTTGATGAACGGCTTTGCAGCAGAAGCGCCCTATTTTCTTATCGAAAGTTTCATTGTCGGAGGTGCAGCTGCACTAGCGATCGTCGCCTTCCATAACAACATTGATTCATTGAAAAAGTTGTTAACTGTCGCCGTTGCAGCCGGCGTTACAAAAATCATTATGACACAATTGAAAAATACTGCATTGGCAATGATTGCCGGTAGCAGCTTCAATCTGGCCTTTTCCGGCGCATTCTCAATGTTGCTGGCTACAGTGTTGAATGTGGTTACAACACTCATCATTGTCTCCTTCGCCTATTTCCCATTGAAAAGGGCAATGCGAACAATTTTCAGAGAACAATAGTAAAAAAGTGCAGTGAGCTCATTTTGATTGTCAATAAACGAGTGAATTTTGCTTACGGCTGCAACTATTGGCTTTCCTGCCTTTATCTTTTTATACTCTTATAATATAAAAAAGAACACCTTGGAATCAGAGAACTACAATTTCTCATCTTCCAAGGTGTTTTTCTATTCATTTGATGTAAAAATGCTTTCAAAAATCCCAAACAAAATACCAGCTACCGGAAAAATGATCCACGAGGTTCCCCAATTACCGAATAAGAAGCTTTGAGAAAGAAATACAACGACGACGATCGGCCAATAGACTTTTTCAATAATTAGCCAAAAAACGGGTTTTTTTTTATTCTTTTCTGCTTTTGCCTTTGGGCCTAGCTTGTCCTCATCGCTGATAAAATATTTATGCTTCAGCAATTGCGTAAAGCTACCCATGATCACACCAGCATAAATGAATAGAAATACACCGGCAGAAGTTAATAACAAAGTAAGTGCCAATCCGAGCATTTCAGAACGCTCACTATCATTTATGGTTGTAAAGAAAATCAGCGGAGCTGCTGCAATGATACAGAAAACAACACCTGTTGAAATACTGAAAACATAAGAACGTTGAAATTCTGCTTTTTTCAACTCTACCATTTTCTTGACTTGAACAGGAATCAAACGATCATTCAGCGATTGACGATTGTTCGACATACTTGTTCCTGCAGTGATAAACAACGGCACCCCAATTGCGACGCCTATCAACAGAAAGACCAAACCGATCGCTTCACCCATTTGTTCCCCATAAAATGCTTGTGCTCCAAACATCAGTGCCGCACCAAGAATGATGGCTGCTACACCAACTGAGATGAAAAATGCCCCTCTTTTCTGAACTCTAAGAAACGTTTCTGCTTCATCAACCATGATCTCGTCGATTTCTCTGCCCATTTCTTCACTGTATTCTTTTTTCATATTCATTTCTTCTAATAGCTCATCGATATTACCAAATTCAGAAATCACAGCACCAATTGCTTCATTCTCTGATTTCCCTTCACTTTTCAAATCTTCATAGCGATCTTCTGCTCCTGCTAACAGATCTTCTTTCAACTTCCGAATTTGAGGAGTTTCCTGAATCCCCAAAAATAGGCTTTCTATATAGTCTTGAATTGTCTTCATTCTTCTTCCTCCTTGATAAAGCATCCCACAACTTGTTTTGTCAGCTGCCATTCCTCTACCTTTTCCTGTAAATAATTGCGCCCTGTATCAGTAATCTTATAGTAGGTTCTCTTCTTTCCGTGAGTGACCTGCCCTGGATAAGATTCAATAAAGCCATTTTTTTCCAAACGTGTAAATGCAGAATATAATGTCGTCTCCTTTATCGAATAATTCTCTTGCGAAACCTCTCGTATTCTTTTAGAGACTTCATAACCATAGGAATCACCTTCAGAGAGAATGGTCAGGATAAACGTGTCATTGTATCCGCGGATCGCATCGCTTCCAATCATTCAACCACCTCCAAAATTACTCCATCCAACGTACTACGTCTGTCGTTGTAATTATAATAGCACGATTACTACGACAGGTAAAGTAAAAAAATAAAAATACAAAAAAATCGAATGAGAAGTTATTACTAACTCTTTCTCATCCGACTATTTTTAAATGTATTTAGCTTTGAGGAGTATCCTCACTGACTCTTATATTGTATCTCCATTAAAAATAGAGTTTTTCACAATTACGTAATCTACTTTTCGAACAGACTCCAAATCTTTTCCACCGGCATAAGAAATAGACGATTGGAGATCCTGCTGCATTTCAATCAGCGTGTCAGACAATTTCCCTTTATATCTGATCCAGATTTTTTTACCTTCTACATTCTTCTTCTCTCCTTTTTGGAATTCAGAAGCACTGCCGAAGTATTCTTTGTATACAACACCGTTCTCTACCTTTGTTTCACCTGGTGATTCTTCATGTCCGGCAAATAGCGAACCGATCATAACCATCGTTGCCCCAAAACGAACAGATTTTGCAATATCGCCATGTGTTCGAATGCCGCCATCAGCAATAATTGGTTTCCGAGCAGCTTTCGCACACCAACGAAGCGCTGCTAATTGCCAGCCGCCGGTACCAAATCCAGTCTTGATTTTCGTGATGCAGACTTTCCCTGGGCCGATCCCAACCTTTGTTGCATCTGCTCCGGCGTTTTCCAATTCTCTCACTGCTTCAGGTGTTCCAACATTACCTGCAATCACAAACGTCTCCGGCAAGAATTTTTTCAGATGCTGAATCATGTTGATCACAGCATTAGAATGCCCGTGTGCAATATCAATCGTTACATAATCAGGAATAAGCTTTTGTTTTGCTAGCTCTTCCACAAAAGCATATTCGCCTTCTTTCACGCCAACACTGATTGATGAAATCAACCCTTTTTCCTTCATTCTCTTAATAAAGGGAATCCGTGCTTCTTCATCAAAGCGATGCATGATGTAAAAATAGCCGTTTTCAGCTAAAAATTCTGCAATTGTTTCATCGATAATCGTCTGCATGTTCGCAGGCACAACCGGCATTTTAAACTCGTGGGCACCTAAACGGACAGTCGTGTCACATTCTGAGCGACTGTTAACGATACATTTATTCGGAATCAGCTGTACATCTTCATAATCAAAAACTTTCATAATCACTATCTCCCAGCAAATTAAAATTATTTTGGAAAACACATAAAAAACAAACGTCAAAAGAATAAAACGTTCGGAATTTTCATGCCCATGATAATTTACATCATTTTACAGGAAATGTCAAAAGGAACTTAATAAAACTTGCGTTATTTCGAATATTCCCTTAGAAATTCTTAATTGACACACACTAAAACCCGAACGAAAATTGTTTTTGACGAAATTTTGACTTCCTTTTATCTCATAACTGCAACTATCCTCCCGAAAAAATCATCTTGCTTTTTTGGACTCTCCACTCAAGTGATGTATAATTGTTGTATAAAACCTGTCTTGTAAACGAGCAACCCAGCTCCTCTATTTCTCTATTCTCAGTGAAGGAGCATCTAAAAAAGGTAGCATTGCATACGGTTTAGACAGTGAAAAAATGAAGGCGAGGTATAAAAAATTATGCTGACAATTGAACAACTTAGAACAGGAGCAATACAAGAAAACTGTTACCTGATATTTAATGAAAAATCCTTATTGATCGTAGATCCAGGTGCGGAAGACCAACGATTGATTCATGAAATCGAAAAAACCGGTAGAAAGCCTGAAGCAATTCTTCTGACACATACACATTATGACCACATCGGTGCTGTAGAGAGCTTGAGAAAACAGTTTGATATCCCAGTCTATGTGAGTCCATTGGAACAAGAATGGCTAGGCGATCCAACGTTGAACCTCTCCGGTCTTGCTCATCATGATGATATGGCAAACATTATTGTACAGCCGGCAGAATACGAATTTGAAATGAAAGATTATGAAATTGGCGGCATGTCTTTTACTGTTGTCCCTACCCCGGGCCACTCAATTGGCAGTGTCAGCTTCATTTTTGATGATTTCGTTGTAACGGGCGATGCCCTTTTCAAAGGTAGTGTCGGACGGACCGATCTTTATACCGGCAACTTAGAGCAATTACTTGATGGAATTCGAACCTACCTATTTACTCTTCCAGACGAATTTCCTGCTTATCCGGGACACGGTGATGCGACAACCATTGAGCATGAAAAAAGGACCAACCCTTTCTTTCAATAATAAATTAGTTGAGGTGAAAAGAATGACAGAAACAAAGCTTTATATTATTCGACATGGGAAAACCATGTTCAATACACTTGGACGAACACAAGGATGGTCAGATACTCCTTTGACCACAGAAGGCGAGAACGTTATTCAACAACTAGGTGTCGGATTAAAAGCCGTTCCTTTTGAAGAAGCCTATTCAAGTGACAGTGGACGAGCAATGCAGACTGCTCGCATCGTTTTGCAGGAACATAATCAAGGAGATAAAATCCCTTATCGAACAGATAAACGCATCAGAGAATGGTGTTTCGGCTCCTTAGATGGTGGATATGATGGTGAATTATGGGGCGTTGTTCCTCGAATTTTGGCTTTCAATAACTACGACGATATGATGTCAAAAACCATTAGCTATAGAGACCTTGCAAATGCAATCATCGAAGCCGATACGGCTGATTGGGCAGAGCCTTATGAAACAATCAGAGAACGCGTCTGGTCAGGCTTTGAGGATATGGCCCACCAACGCGAACGTGCTGGCGGTGGAAATGTCATGGCAGTCTCGCACGGATTGACCATCTCTTTTCTGCTCTCTTTGATTGACGAAACATTACCGATGCAAATGGGGCTTGATAACGGCAGCGTAACAACACTCATTTATAAAAACGGGACATTTACAATCGACAAAATCAATGATCTTCAGTATATCGAAGAAGGAAAAAAGGAACTGGAGTATAGAAGTATTCTTTAAACGTTTCCACACTAGACTTCTCTATGGATTGCTTATCTTTTGAAAGCAATCCTTTTTATTTTGCCAACTTTAATTATGAAATAACTGAAGTCATTTCACCTTCCAAACTATCTCAGCTTCTGCTTTACCAATTCTTAATATTTTACTCATCACTTTATAATAAAGGGATGACGCTAGCAATTTTCAGAAACCCAAATCCAAATTTTTGTTTTCTTTCTCCTTTCGGCAGTATAATCAATACCATTCTAAAGGAAAGGTTGTGAAAACTATGCTGAAAACCGATTTATTCACATTCTGTGTACGAAAAAGTAATCAGCAGTTTCAAGCTTTAACTTGCTCTGGCAAATCATAGTTAGCGATCAGCTCCTACTAAGAATAGTTCATCACATGACTTCTCTTTAGATAAGTCAATGGGCATGGATCCGATTGATCAAAAATGAAAATGAGGTGTAGAAAAATGACAAAAACAAAACTTTATCTTGTTCGCCACGGAAAAACAATGTTTAATACCATCGATAGAGTACAAGGATGGTCAGATACACCTCTAACACCAGAAGGGAAACAAGTCATTCAGCATTTAGGTGTTGGACTTCAGTCAGTTCCGTTCGAAGAGGCTTATTCCAGTTACAGCGGACGAGCGATCCAGACAGCAAGGATCATCCTACAGCAGCATGAACAAAAAGAAACGATCCCCTATGAAATGGATGAACGGATTAGGGAATGGGGCTTTGGTTCGTTAGATGGTGGTTACAACAATACACTTTGGGCACTTTTAGCGCGACTCTTGAATGTTGATAGTTTAGAGGATATTTCAAAGGTTTCAGTCACTTATAAAGAATTGGCAGAAGCGATTCTCGCTGCTGATACAACGGGCTGGGCCGAATCATATGAGCAAATTGAAGAACGTGTGTGGACGGGGTTTGAGGATATTGCTCAAAAACGTGAACAGAATGCTGGCGGAAATACTTTGATTGTTTCTCATGGCTACACCATTGCCTTTTTCCTTTCCTTGATCGATGCGAGCCGCCCTGTTCAGTTTGATTTAATAAACGGTAGCGTGACGACAGTCACTTATGAACACGGAGAATTTACGATCGATACAGTGAACGATACGAATTATATAGAAAAAGGTAAATCCTATCAAACACAGCAACATCTTTTATAGACAATACGAACCCGTGCAATCAATATCTCACACGGGTTCCTTTTTATTTCCCTGCCCTATTGCTTCAAATAGTCGACAGTTGTTCTTGATTGTTGGATTTTCTTCAACGTCTCATCGTAATTATTCGAAGCATAATAGAAGAACAAAACATCTACGATATAAAGCTGTGAGATCAAAGAAACAGTTGCCGCACTCCGTAGAGGGGCTTCTTCTCCCTTCACAGTCAAAAGGACGAGATCACTTTTTTGCGCTAACCTAGAATCACAATTTTCAGTGATACCAATGGAATAAATACCTCGCTCCTTTGCGATATCCAACAGAGCAATCAGCTCTGAGGTTTCTCCTGAATTGGAAATACCGATAAACAAGCTTTCCTTTTCTCCAGTCCCCAAGGCTGAAGCTAAAAGATGATGGTCTAAAGAATAAAAGACAGTTTTTCCTAACCTCGTAAACTTTTGATAAACATCCTGTGCAACCAGCGAGGAGGCACCTAAGCCATACACATAAATAATTTCTGCCCGTTCAAGCTCTGGTAAAATCCTTTCCAAATCCTTTTCATCCAGCAAATCCGCAGTCCGCTCCAAAGCATGAACAAAACGAACATTTAGCTTTTGTTTGATAGCCTCTGCTGTTTCTTCTTTTTCTACCTCTGTATGCATATCCGTATCTACAGCTGATCCGAGGTTCGCCGAAATAAGTAGTTTCAGTTCTGTAAATCCATTTACCTGTAGAGAATGACAAAACCGAATGATTGCCGCTGGACTTGAGCCAGCACGTTTAGCTAATTCTTGTGCACTCATCGTAATGATTTCATTTGCATTTCCCAAGATGTAATCAGCGATTTTTTGTTCAGATTTCGGCAGCTGCTCCCGATGATCTTGAATGGTTAAAATAATATTCTGCTGCATCCCAATCACTCTCCCTATCCAATCGACATTGTTTCTTTCTGCGTAGTTTCATGACACTATTATATCGCAAAATGTGGACTTATATCCTCTTGACTGACAAAAAAAGACAAGAATTTTCTCGTCTTTTTTTGTTTTAATTATCATTTCATATCTTTCGGAATACCAAAGAAGAAAGTTGCTACAAATCCACCTGCGTATGCAGCCAATAGACCTAATACATAGGCTAACCATTGGTTATTCGCAATCAACGGAATCAGCGCTGCCCCACTTGGTCCGATTGCAATTGCACCAACATTTCCGAAGGCACCAATCACTGCACCCCCGATACCGCCGCCAATACACGCTGTAATGAACGGACGTCCCAAAGGCAGCGTAACACCATAAATCAAGGGCTCCCCAATACCCAAGATACCAACTGGTAAGGCTCCTTTGATCATTTCTATTAATTGCGTATCCTTTTTACAACGAATCCATAAAGCAAGCGCTGCCCCAACTTGACCCGCACCAGCCATAGCTAGAATCGGCAACAGGAGTGTCTGACCCGTTTGAGCGATCATCTCCATATGGATCGGTGTCAAGATTTGATGCAGGCCAAACATGACCATCGGCAAGAAAGTCAAACCCAATGTGAAGCCGGCAACTATACCACCTTTTTCAAGAATTGTGTTAATCACGCCAACTAAGCTGTTTGAAATCACGCCGGCAATCGGCATGATCAGGAAGATCGTTGCCAATCCAATAACCAACAAGGCAATCGTCGGTGTAACAATGATATCAATAGAATCTGGAATCATTTTATGCAATTGCTTTTCTACTAAAGAGAGTAACCAAACAGCAAAAATCACACCGATGATCCCTCCTTGTCCTGCAGATAAATTACCACCGGTGAAAAGATTTGGTAACGGGGCTTCTGGATTCATTCCTGTCAGCATCGTCACACCACCAATAATTCCACCTAATGCAGGTGTTGCGCCAAATTCACTGGCACTATTGATCCCGGTATATAACGCAAGGTAAGCAAAAATTCCGTTTTTTATGATATTTAATACATCAACATATTGCTGCCAAGATGCACCAATATTACCGGCTACGATCAAGTTTGATAGAACAGCAGCAATCCCTCCGATGATACCTGCACCAACAAATGCCGGAATCAGCGGAACAAAAATATTAGAAATTGATTTTAAAATTGCTTTAAATGGTGAATTATTTTTATGCTTTTCTTTTTGATTTGCTTTCATCTGAGCGGCTTTTTCTTCTACTAGTTGTTTGCCGCTTTTCCCTTCTACTGACACGTCTTTTTCAGTAGTTGGGAAAGCTTCCCCTAGCTTGACCCCAGCCATATCAACCATTTCCTGTGCAACCTTATTTACAGTTCCAGGACCAATCACAACTTGTAAGGTATCATCTTCCACAACGCCCATCACGCCGTTGATTGCTTTCAATTTCTCCAAATCGACCTTATCATAATCACGGACATCCATTCGAACACGTGTCATACAATGGCGCAGCTTCTCTACATTCTCCATCCCACCAACTTCTTTATAAATCTCCCTAGCCAAACGTTGAATCTTTTCATCTGCCATCATCATTTCCTCCTTAATTAGAAATTGTATTTTTAATAAAATGATTGCCCTTGATTAGTTTTTCTTCTGCTTCTTCTTTACTGCAATTCGTCAAAAGCATCACAATTGCCAGCTTGACGTTTTCCTCGGCCTTTTCAAAGTAGACTACTGCTGTCTCATAGTCGCACGCTGTTGCTTCCATAATGATTCGTTTTGAACGCTCGACCAGCTTTTCGTTGGTTGGTTTTACATCAACCATCAGATTCCCATAGACTTTACCAATGCCGATCATGGAAATCGTTGATAACATGTTCAAAATCAACTTCTGTGCTGTCCCTGATTTCAATCGTGTCGATCCTGTTAGAAATTCTGGTCCAGCATCCACTTCGATAGCTGTATCAGCATGTTGGCTAATTTCTGCCTGTTTGTTACAAGAGAGAGAGGCTGTTCCTGCGCCAATTTCTCGTGCATAGTCCAAACCGCCAATAACGTAAGGCGTTCGACCACTCGCAGCAATCCCAACAACAAAATCAATCTCTTGTAAGTTCAGATCAATCAAATCCTGTTTTCCTAATTCTTTAGAATCTTCTGCTCCTTCAACGGCAAGTGTCATCGCCTGTTCACCACCGGCAATCAATCCCTGAACCATTTCAGGAGAAACACCAAATGTTGGCACACACTCCGCCGCATCTAAGACACCTAAACGTCCACTTGTGCCAGCTCCCATATAGATCAAACGGCCACCTTTATTAAAGCTCTCAATAATTTGTGTCGTAACCTTTTCAATCTCTGGTAATGCTTCTTTAACCGCTAAGGCTACTTTCTGATCTTCTTCGTTCATTCGAATCAACGCCTCTTTTACAGACAGCTGATCCAAATTCATCGTATTCATATTTCGTTTTTCAGTTGTTAGATTTTCCAGATTCATTTTCAAAAAACCCTTTCTTTACTAATTTAAATTTAGTTCCACCTGTTATTGCTTGGATCAACATCAGATCTTCTTTTACAATTTCAGAAACGACATTCACTTTTTCATCTTTCGGAAGAACATTTTTTACTACTTGGATCTCTCCCATATATCTGCTATACCCGACATTATCAACGGTCACACTCCCTATCGCTCGTTCACGAATAAACTCAGGTTTGATCATTGGGATTTCTCTAAATCGTGCCTCTGCGCTCCTTACGACATCTCTCGCATCATCGTAGCGATTGCTATGCTCACCTAAAACATATGCATAATACTGACTCCCTATATCTATGGTTTCAAGGACTAATAAATTCTGATTCAAATAGAAATCATATTGACGAATCGTCCGCTGATCGATTTGCGGATCACCAATGTAGACACCATCAACCTGCAATTTCTTCAACTTAAGTCCAGCCGCTAAAGGGTTTGAATAGCGATACTGTTCTACAGTTGGCAGTCCCTCAAACAAAGGTCCCCGTAGCTCCTTGTTTCCTGAAACAAACGCATACACACGTATATTATTTTCCTTCAACCAGCCATTTTTTTCGTCAAAAGTCTTTTGATCTAAGCCGGTTTCCGGTCGCGGATAATAATTATGCCAAGCTTCGAAATTATCAAAATTCGCGTCTGCTGTTTGCAGCTCTCTGATATCGGCCTCCGTTAACGTACTTGCATTCAAGCCAATAGTCAGCTCATGGGACAATTTGGCCATTTGCTCATTCGTGATCGCATAATCCATTCGCAGACCCGTCACACCAAGTTCAAGAAGCTCATTGATACGCTCAAAAGAAAAGCCTGCGCGCTCTAATGCATCCCCTGATATATCGACCATTAACTTCATTTTTTCTGATTTAGCAATAGCCCCCAATTTTCTCAGTCTTTCCAGATAGAGTGAAGCATCCTCCTCCGGTATATGAAGCGAGGTAAAAATTCCTTTGAATCCTGTACCGCTCATTTGCCTTATATAGCATTTCGTTTCAGCGGTCATTTCTTGACCTAAAAATACTGAAATTCCATACATGAGATCCACCTCCTGTTTAATACGCTTTCATTATACTTCGATTGAAATAAAATTTCAACTATAAACTTAAAATATTATTTAATATGAAATTTAATTTTAAATAGAGATAAACAAATTCCCAATACACCTATAGATAAAGCCTCTACTTATCGCTCTTCCCATACACTTAAATAAGTAATAGGATAGGGCTACTCTGTACGTCAAAAAGTGAAATAAGTTTCGCAACAGCAATTTTCCTGAATTCCTCCTTATGGCTTCTCGCCTACAACAAATCTATTTACTGCCGCTGTGGTTCTCCTTAATCCTTGAAGCCAACTACCTCTACTCTCAGTTTCCTAAATTTTTCATAGGTGATTTTTATAGCTAGTTGGTTTTTTTGTCAGTTAACGGTATACTGTTACTGTATGTATTTTTACATGGAAAGGAATGGATCTATGCTATCAAATTTATGGAAAGCAATTATTCTTGGTATTATAGAAGGGATTACGGAATGGCTGCCTATCAGTAGTACAGGACACTTAATCCTGACAGATGAGTTTATCAAGATGAATTTGAGCTCCGACTTCATGGAAATGTTCAATGTTGTTATACAGCTAGGAGCAATCATGGCAGTTGTTGTTTTATACTTCCACAAGCTGAATCCTTTTTCACCAACAAAGACAGAGGAAGAAAAGCAAAATACCTGGGAGCTTTGGAAAAAAGTTATTATCGCCTGCGTACCGGCTGCTGTTATCGGATTATTATTCGACGATGCAATCGATGCCCGCTTTCATAATTTCATCACGGTTTCTCTGATGTTGATCATTTATGGTGTCGCGTTCATCATTATTGAAAAGAGAAATAAGAATAAGAAACCAAAATGTACAGACCTGAATAAGTTTACTTATAAAGCTGCTGCTGTTGTCGGGATCTTTCAAGTCTTATCTTTGATTCCCGGGACATCACGCTCCGGTGCAACGATTCTGGGGGCGATCATCATTGGTGCTTCTCGTTTTGTTGCCACTGAGTTCTCTTTCTTCTTGGGGATTCCAGTTATGTTTGGGGCAAGCTTCCTGAAAATCGTGAAATTCTTGATGAAGGGCAATCCATTTGTCTTTTCAGAATTCATTATTTTATTGGTGGGGGCAGTTGTAGCCTTCTTTGTTTCAATCATTGTTATCAAATTCCTGCTTAACTATATCAGGAAAAATGATTTCACAGCGTTCGGCTGGTATCGTATCATTCTCGGAGTTCTATTGATCAGCTATTGGCTGTTCTCCTGATACCGAAACTACGTTATGTACACTAAAACCGCGTTTGCCCTTCTAACAAAAAGGGGCAAACGCGGTTTTTGATTTGAATTTATTTACTTGTTATTATTCTTTATTTAAAAAGATTACCAAAAAAGTCTGTGATGGAGTTCCATAACCCTTGGAAAAACCCTTCATTGGCTTTTACCGCATTCGTCAAATCACCAAATTTATCGCCGATACTGTTCAAGGTATTTTGGAAGCCTTCACTGATTTTATCTAATTGAGCCATTGATTCCTTGGACAACACACCTTCAGTATCAAGATATTGTTGAGCCAATGAAATCAGTTGATTGATACTGTCTTGGGAAATATATTGAGACAAATCATTATTTTTTATCGCATTATTTACGACCTCTTCTACTTCTGCTGCGGTAACAGAATCACCCTTCTGTTCCTTTAAATCAGCCAGCTCTTTCTTGATATCAACTAATGCTTGGTTCAGCTGTGTTTGATAGGCTTCATTCGCTGCCTGTTTTTCTTCTTCTGTCATATCTGAATTATTTTCTGCTGCTTCCTGAGTGATTTCGTTTGCAACATCGGTTGTTGTCGTTAATTCTGTTTGTGCGAGTTGGGCACGGTCAGAATCAATTGCATCACCATTCGCTTCAAACGCTTTATACACACCAGTCAGAGCACTCTCACCCGTTACTCGTACCACACTACCGACCTTAATTGAAGCATCGCTGATCCCGGCTGTTACCAGAGGATTTTTATACTGATCCGCTGTGATCAATGTAATATTTTCCGGTGTCACGATATCTACAGTGATTCCAGCCCCTTCATTCTTTCTTGTAACAACGACCGAACTCAACATCGCTGAATCATCCCCGCTGCCAGAACCTAGATACTTGATTAAGTCAGCTCCTGTAGCTGTCTGTGTGTTTACATTATCTGCTGTGATTCCTAAAATGGACATTGTTTCTGCTTTTTGTGCATCAGATAAACCCGCACCTGCAACAAATGTCGGTTTGCCCCATCGTTCATCGATTACTGCATCTGTATTATCCGCATGAACAGTTACCGGAAGTATCATCCCCGTTATCCCGATCGTTAGCATCGCCGTCATTGCTAGTGCTGCATTCTTTATTTTCATTATCATAGCCACCTTTTTCATGAATTGTCACTTTACACTATCATAGCCCAATCCCATGGATAAAGAAAATATCTGCCTTTTTCTTTAAGGATAATTAAGTAACATTGAAAAATCTTAACACGAGTAACGTGCACATAATCTAAGCAATAGAAGTCGTCTAAATCTCTATTAGGACAACAAAAAACGAGCACAGAACAAAAGTAATTTGTCTGCACTCATTTTTTGAATTATAGACTCCTAAGAACCCATATCCTTGATCTTGATCAAACGAGTGATTTCTCCACGTTCGTTCTCTTCAAGCTTCATCTTGATATAGTAAATCGTCTCTTCCAGTTGCGGAATCGTCATATATTCCAACGCATTTACACGTCTACGGGTTTTCTCGATTTCTTCTGCCATCAGCTGACATGTCTTTTCGACCTCTGCCAATTCTAACAACTTCGGAAGAATCGATGAAATTTTGTCAAAAGAGATATCCAGCTCCGCATTAGAGTTCAAGTAACCATAATTTAAAGGGGATTCAATAATCTCCTCATCATAATGGAAATTCATGATCGGAACAGCGACACTCATCACGTTCTTTTCGATGACATCTACTGCTACTTCACTCGCTGGTATAGAGACTAGCTCTTCAATAAAAGCCTCATTCAATGTGCTACTAGCCAACACAAAGCTTGATAACGCACCGGTCAATTCCTCTTCTACATCAATTCGAAGCTGATTGTTTTTTCTAACCAACAAAATGAATTGACGAATCAGCTCATCCTGTTTGTCCTTCAAAAGCTTGTGTCCTCTACTGGCTGTTCCCAGCTGCTTCTTCAGACGAGTGAGCTCCATACGAGTCGGATTCACATTTAGTCTAGCCATTGTGATCACTCTCCCTCAGTCAAATAAGCATCCAGCATATCATCCTTGATTCGTTTCAACTCAGTTCTTGGCAGCATGGATAACAGCTCCCAACCAAGATCCAACGTTTCCGTAATTGAACGGTTTTCATGGAAACCTTGATTGACATACTCATTCTCAAATCGATCGGCGAATTTCGCATAGATTCTATCTACATCAGACAGAGCAGATTCTCCCAATACGACCGCCAACTCTTTGGCTTGTTTCCCTTGTGCATATGCAGCAAACAGTTGATTCATCGTTGGCGCATGATCGACACGTGTCTTTCCTTCACCAGTCCCCTTATCTTTCAAACGAGAAAGTGATGGCAATACATCGATTGGCGGCTGAATCCCCTTCTTATATAAATCTCTGGATAAGATAATCTGCCCTTCAGTGATATAGCCAGTTAAATCGGGAATCGGGTGGGTTTTATCTTCCTCTGGCATGGTCAAAATCGGAATCTGCGTAACCGACCCTTTCAACCCGCGAATACGTCCGGCACGCTCATATAAAGTTGCCAGATTTGTATATAAATACCCTGGATAGCCACGACGACCTGGTACTTCACGTCGAGCAGCCGAGATTTCTCGCAAAGCTTCACAATAGTTGGTCATGTCTGTCATGATAACTAACACGTGCATGCCTTTTTCATAGGCCAGATACTCTGCTGCTGTCAGTGCCATTCGAGGCGTCGCGATCCGTTCGATCGCTGGATCGTTGGCAAGATTCATAAACAGGACAGAACGGTCGATAGCCCCAGTCTGACGAAAATCTTCCATAAAGAATTCCGCTTCTTCAAAGGTAATCCCGATCGCCGCAAACACTACGGCAAAATCGTCATCACTGTTCAATACATTGGCCTGGCGGGCAATCTGAGCCGCCAACTCTTTATGAGGCAAACCAGAAGCAGAAAACACAGGTAGTTTTTGTCCACGAACAAGTGTATTCAAGTGATCGATAGCGGAAATCCCTGTTTGGATGAACTCATCCGGATAATCTCTGCTGACAGGATTGATTACTTCTCCATTGATATCGACCTTCTTTTCCGGAAGAATATCAACACCGTTATCTTTTGGACGCCCTAAGCCATCGAAAACGCGCCCAACCATATCCTCTGAAACACCCAATTCAAGTGGATGACCCAAAAAACGAACCTTTGAATCGCGAATATTGATCCCACTGGTTCCCTCAAAAATCTGAACCATAGCTTTATCGCCATTGACTTCAAGTACCTGGCCTCTTCTAATTTCGCCATTTTGCATGCGAACTTCAATCAGCTCTTCGTATTTTACGCCTTCAACCTTCTCTACGATCATTAAGGGACCAACAACTTCATTGATTGTGCGGTACTCTTTAATCATTTGTCATCCCTCCATCTGCAACGATTTGTTTGATTGTTGTCTTGATTTCTTCTGCTAAATCGTCTAAACGACTGATTTCATCCTCCGGCACATACTTGCTCCGAGCAATTCTGTCACGAATCTCAGCAGTACCGTTGATGATTTCTGAGAAATAAGCATTTAACTCCAATGCTTTCTTTCCTTCTTCGAAGAATGTCAAAATCAAGTTCATCATTTTGAACTGCTTCTCTCTTGATGTAAATGTATCCACATCATCAAACGCATTTTGTTGCAGGTAATCCTCACGGAAAGATTTCGCAACTTCTAATGTCAAACGATCTTTGTCAGACAATGAATCGATTCCGACTAGACGGACAATTTCTTCCAGTTGAGACTCTTCCTGTAGAATACGCATTCCTTCGGCAACCATTCCAGACCAATCCTGCTGCAGCTGCTGATCCAGATATTTTCCTACTTCAGAGCTATACAGCGAATAGCTTTGCAGCCAGTTGATTGATGGGAAATGACGTTTTTGCGCTAAAATAGAATCCAGTCCCCAGAAAACTTTTACAACACGAAGTGTATTTTGGGTTACCGGTTCAGAAACATCCCCTCCGGAAGGCGATACCGCACTGATTGCTGTAATACTTCCTTCACGATGGTCTTTCCCTAAAGCAACAGCCTGACCTGCACGCTCATAGTATTCTGCTAAACGACTACCCAGATAGGCCGGGTACCCTTCATCACCGGGCATCTCTTCGAGACGTCCACTCATTTCACGCAAGGCTTCCGCCCAACGCGAGGTAGAATCAGCCATGATTGCCACAGAATAACCCATATCACGGAAATATTCTGCAATCGTAATCCCTGTGTAGATAGAAGCCTCACGCGCTGCTACCGGCATATTGGACGTATTAGCAATCAACACCGTACGCTCCATTAATGATTTTCCAGTATTTGGATCGATCAATTCAGGAAATTCATTCAGTACATCGGTCATTTCATTTCCACGTTCTCCACATCCAACATAAACAACCAAATCAACATCTGCCCATTTGGCAATTTGGTGCTGAACAACGGTTTTTCCAGCACCAAAAGGTCCGGGAACTGCGGCAGCTCCACCTTTTGTTACTGGGAAAAAGGTATCGATCACTCGTTGCCCTGTAATCATTGGCGCATCAGGATTCAATTTTTCAAAAATCGGACGGCTTTTACGTACCGGCCATTTCTGCATCATTGAGAATTCCTTTGTCTCTTGTTGGGTTTCGATTGTATAAACAGTTTCTTCAATCGTAAATTCCCCGGCTTTTATCTCTTTCACGGTGCCTGAGATACCAAAAGGAACCATAATTTGATGCTTGATAACAGATGTCTCCTGAACAATCCCTACGATATCGCCTGCAGACACTTCTTCTCCAACCGTGACAGTCGGTTCAAATAACCATTTTTTCTCACGATCCAAGGCAGGGATTTTTACTCCTCTTCCTAGAAAATTGCTTTGTGTAACCTCCGCAAAGGTATCCAGCGGGCGCTGAATCCCATCGAACATCTGAGAGACCAAACCTGGTGCCAGCTCTACAGAAAGTGCCTCACCAGTAGTCACTACCGGTTCACCGGGCCCAATCCCTGTTGTTTCTTCATATACCTGAATAGATGCAACATCACCGCGCATCTCAATAATTTCTCCGATTACTCCTAAGTCTCCGACATGACAGATATCCTGCACACTGGCATCGGACATGTTGTCCGCCATAATCAAAGGACCGGATACTTTAACGATTCTTCCTTTTTGCACTAACTTTCCTCCTGTTCCGAGAATCAAAATCGATAGAAATCCAACTGCTCAATTCAAACAGACCTTAATTTTGATACTGCTTCAGCAAGTTCTGATTTCCTGTGTGTTACTGAAAAGTAATCCCACACCCGATTTTCAATATTAAATATATGAATCGTACGTAAGTAACTATAAATGATCCACAGAACCATTCGCACATTACGTTGAATTAACAAGCATTTTTTCAAAAATTTATGCTGTTTCTTTGCCGTATTCATACAACTATAGTATATTCTGCCCAATCGCTTTTTCGACATTTTCCTGCACGGCTTTTTTCCCGATGCCCTTTGTTCCATCATGGCTTGGAATCAAAATAATCGCCGGCTTCATTTTGCTTTTATATCGGTCAATGGTTTCAGTGACCTGTTCAGAAGCTTGCTCCGTGATGAAAATCACACCATAATCATTGTCTGCCATCTGCTCGATACTGTCTCTGATTTGGCGTGCTGACATACCATAGCGCACATCAAAGCCAAAAAGTTTGAACGGCATAACAGAATACTTATCTCCAATTACTCCAATTTTATGAGCCATTGACTGAACGCATCCTTTCCTTCAGCTGTTCCACCGGAAAATGATTTTTCTTGCCCACAACAAGCATCCTCAAATTTTTCCATTCCACTTCCTTGGCATTAAGATAAGAAAGTAGTGGCAATGGGCCGAACGCAACGACATTCGATTTATTGAATATATTTGTCAAATAATCATCTTTGATCTTTTCAAAAGCCACCAAATTTAATTCATGCGTGTCGGAATCAACTAGCGGAGCCAATATCTCTCCATATTTCGTTGAAACAGCAAAGGTTGTAAAAGTCTCCAACGTTTGTCCGGCGTATGGTAAAAATTCTGCTTTTGGTATACTGCCGGAACTGGAAAGGACGGTAGAAAGAAAAGTTTCTGTCTGTCCCTGTACAAGTCCTCTTGCTGTTGTCGAAATATTGGTTAAATCAATAAATGATGTAATTTCCTTGATGACATCCTCATACCCAAGTTTTTCAGCAAGCTGGCGCTGATATGTCAGAAACGAACGGTCATAGATAATATCAATAGCCTGTAGAACAGTTGATTCCTCAAGATAATCAAGAACCTCTCTGATCGCTTCCATATAGGCTTCCGGCAATTCACTGGACGTTCTTGTATGGATCGCACTTTTCACTGTTGCCAAGGAATAATGTCCGTCTTCCACAAAAAGGTGATCTAGATTTTGTCCTGTAATCTCAGCTTTTGTCAGCACCTTCAAATTATGAAAGGTAAATCTGGAGGTGTAGATTGAAATGATCTCCGGCTCCGGAGCCATTTGATAAAACCATTCAAATAGCTTTCCTTGCTCCTTCGAGTAAATATACTCAAAGTTATCCTCGAAATCTTCACGCAAATACTCACCATACACCGTGTTTTTTAAAAGATCGCGCAACTCATCGATTGTTTCAGCATGTAACAGCTGTTCATATTGGGCAGGACTCAAAAGCTCAGTTTCTTTTATTCGAATCAGAGGATTGATTTGGTTATATGCTGTATCTTTCATTCCAACTGCTCCTATCTGAATAGCATTTCTGCAATTTTAAAGCTTTCCGCCTTTTGGATTTCCTGTACTAATGTTGAAAACAGGAAATTGTACTCAATACCGTCCTTCACAATAACAAAACCGCTCTCCTTTGGAACAACTGTATCAGACAATTGAACACTTAAGCTTTCCGTATTGAATTGCTGCAACCATTCTTGGCTAATTTTGTCTTGTGAATATTCACCTGCATTTAGCTGGATTTCTCCAGTTAACGGCAGTGTAGACAGCACGTTAGCAGCAAATGACTGAAAGGTCTCACTATCCCATTCATTCATTTTTTCAATAGTTTCCTTGAAAAGCTGCGTCAACAACTCTTGTTTCCTGTTCAATGTTTCTTGTCTAACATCCAACTGTTGGCGATTTTGCTTTTGCTTAAACGCTTTTTTAGTTAATTCATTATTTTTATCAATCTGATTTTTTTCTTGAATTTCTATTGCCGCAACCTGTTCATCAAAATTCTTTTCGATGCGCTCTTTTTCAGCACTTTTGTAGGTTGCTATCTCGTCTTTTCCCTTTTCAAGGATCTGTTCAACGATTTTTCCGATTGCATCCATGTTTTTCCTCCTACTTGAAGTAATTGTTTTTTACCTCTTATTTTACGTTCAATACAAGTAAGAATGAAATAACGAAGCCTAAGATTGCATATGTTTCTACCATCGCTGCATAGATGATCCCTTTAGTCGCATGCTCAGGTTTTTTCGCTAAGATTTGAATACCGGCTGCCGCAACACGTCCCTGAGAAATCCCTGAAAATAGGCCTGCGAAAGCGATCGGCAATGATGCCACAAAGTAATCCAATCC
This sequence comes from Enterococcus sp. 9E7_DIV0242, assembly GCF_002140975.2. Classification (NCBI taxonomy): domain Bacteria; kingdom Bacillati; phylum Bacillota; class Bacilli; order Lactobacillales; family Enterococcaceae; genus Enterococcus; species Candidatus Enterococcus clewellii. Next base: position 113,893 of record NZ_CP147247.1, on the reverse strand, counting down.
TTGAACCATAGTCATACTATTATCTAAATTGATAAAGATCAAAAAGGCAATAACGAAGCCGTAAAGTCCTTGTGTACCTGGTAAAAGCTGCAAGATCAGTGCCTGACCAAATTTCTCCGGCTGCTCAGTTGTCAAAGCTGCTGCTGCTTCCCCGGTAAATCCTACACCTTTTGCAGAACCGATCCCTGCTAAAATTGTTGCCATTGCCATTCCTAATACTGCAAAAAGTATGCCACCATTTTCATTAATCAAGTAATCAATCATCGTTTATATTCCTCCACTTATTTCTTCATTTTCATCTTTTCAATATTTAAATATTTCTCTTCTGTTTTCAACGGTTGGAAAGCACGTCCGCCACCAGTGTAGAATTTTCCGAAGAACTCTACATACTGCAAACGCGCGCCATGCACATAGGCACTCAACAAGCTCAAGAACAGGTTCAAAGCATGCAGCGCAATAATCAATACAATCCCAACAGTGAATCGGGCAACTGGCGGCATAAACTCTACCAGCATGTTGAATGCAGCGGCAATACTACCGCCGGAAATCCCCAATGCCATCAAACGAGTATAGCTGACCAAATCACCGATGTATCCAGTTAGGTTATATAGCTCGTACAAACCCTTGGCAATTCCTTTTGCTTTGGATTTCGACTGAATAATAGGAACAGCCACAATTGATAGCGCTGATATAACAGCGACGATCGCCCCTGTCATCAGGAATCCATTGCTCTTCAATACGATCGTACCCAATACTGCAATCAGTATCCCCAACAGCAGCCCTTGCCAAGCAAAGCTGCTTCCAATACTTTCTAAATACTGCTTCCGCTTCGTCAATTCAATCCCATTGACCATCAAACCAGTCATCAATTGAATAAAACCAAAGGCTACAGAAAGAAGTAAAATCGTGTTTACGTCCTCAGTTGTCGAAAGAATCGGAAACGGTAAGTTGATACCCAATAGCGTTTCGGGGAATGAAGCACCGAAAAAGGAACCATAGATAAAGCCCCAGATAATCGTTGGAAACGACAGGATAAAGAAGAAATCAGTGAATCGTTTCATCCCTCTTGGCAACACCATTGTTTTTTTAGCAATCACTGTACCGATCAGCATTAGAAGTCCATAACCCAAATCTGCCACCATCATACCGAAAAATACCATATAAAAAGGGGTCATAATCGGTGTTGGATCAATTTCCTCATACTGAGGCAAGCTGTACATTTCTGTCAGCATCTCAAACGGTGCAACCAGCTTATTATTTTTTAGCTTAACTGGAATATCCTTTTGAATTTCCTCTGAGGTCGGCTGTTCAAATACCATGTAAAGCTCCGTTTTAGGAACAACACTATATAATGTTTCCTGAAAACTTTGTTTCTCATCTTCCGGAATCCATCCTTGTATCAAGGTAAAATAGGCTGTATTCAGTAAATGGTTTTTCGCTTCCTCACGATAAATCAGCGCATAGACCATTTCCTCTGCAAAATATAGCTCTTCTTGATGCTCTCGATAAGCAGCTAAAGCTTTTTTTATCTGCTTTTCTTCTTCGACTAAAGAAGCCAGGCCTTTTTTTGTCTGCTCGTAAGCTTCTCTTGGGAGAACATCGTACGGGTAGTTCATTTTATCAAAGCTAAACTTATTCAATAGCGCACTGACTGATTCTTCATTTTTCTTCAAGAAAATCAAGCTGTAGTATACATGATTCGTGCTTTGATAGATCTCTTCGGCATAAGTAAACGGCAGCTCTTCCAATTCAAGCAGAAACTCCGAATTATTCGCTGTATTCAACGAACCCGATATCAATGAAGCCTCGTTTAGCGCAACTTCCTGAGGGACCACATCTAAAGATTGCCATCTTGCCAACCAATCTTCATCAGCAAGCAACTTTTTTCGTTGATTTTCTACATCATTCAACTGTTTTTTCAAACGTTCAATCTCATTCAGATACGCCATCGTCTGTTCACGATCAAAAGATGATTCTAAAAAATCTAAGGTTTGAACTTGACGCTTGATACCTAGCTTCTTACCTTCGTTACTTGCAAAATGAGTCATAAATGTCAACGCATCCTGAAGGCGCAAAAGCATGTCTTCATAATATTTTTTGTCAAAAGCGTTCCCGGTCAGTTGACTAGAAGAAAAGTAACTGTCGAGATAGGATTGATCCACGCTTGAGTGATAGAAGTCTTTGATCTCAACAGCCTGCAACCCTTGTATCGACTGAAGAATCGCTTCTTCCTTTTCAGCAGCCGCTATTAATGTTACTTTTTCCATTTTATTGACTGCCATAAAGTTCGTTCACCCTTTCTACGATATACTCAATCATTTGATTCTTGTTTCGATCATATTTGGATTGGAAGGATTTTTTCTGTTCTTCCGCATCTTTCAATAAAACATCTTTTTCCTTTTTCAGCTGTTCCTGCTGGAAATGCTCTGTTTCCTGAAGCAGTTTTTTTACTTTTTCCTGACTGCTCTTTTGTAGTTGTAAACTTTCCTGATTTTTCTTTGTTTCAAAATCAGCCATTTCCTGCTGTACATCCTTTTTCATTTGCTGTACTTGATCTTCAGCCTGACGAATTTGCTCTAAAGCATCTAAAACCATTATTTCACCTCCAACAAAGCGTTACTTTATTTGTTTTAGAAACACGCATAACCAAGAGAAAAAACCTATCTTTCTCTTCCATGAAATAAGAAAAAAAGACCGAACTCAAAAAACAGTTCTTCTCACCCCTTGAAGAACATGATCCTTGAAGCTTCCGCCCAACCATTGGTTTCTTAATTCACATAACGTTATTTTAGCAAAAAGCCTGCAGAAATTCAAATACATATTAGCGTATTGACTACCTACAGGCCTATTTTTTACTTATTTAATCGGATATTTTTATATTCTTCTGCATTCCCTTCTACTGTTATATCTCCTATATTTTCGATAATCAGCCAGTCATCCATATTTTTTTGTCTGTCCAGATACATTGGTTCAATTAGCTTCGGTTGTTCAATCTCAATTAAGCAGAGGATTTTCTTTCCATACCACCGTTTTTTCTGAGCAGCAGACAATTGCAATTGGTCCTGCTTCCCTTCTAAAATCTCTGTTGATTCTTCTGCAGTCATTTTTTCAGAATTAAACACACTTTTGACAATCGCTGTTCCTTTGATTTCACCTGAACCATTATTTTCAATAAAATAGAGGGTTTCACCAACAAACACACGGCTATGGGGCAGTTTTCTACCCGCTGCTCCTCTGACGATCAATGTTTTTTCACCTGCCATGATCTTATCGAATACCTTTGATTTTGCGTCCGTATATACGAGATGTTCCATTAAGTCACCAGCTTTCTTTTTCTTATATTATAAGTAATATGCCAACTACTGTCTTTACATTATCTACTCACTAATGTAATGTTTCCAGAAAAAAAGAAGCAAAACCAGATAGAACCAGTCCTGCTCCTCATTCTCTAATTATGCTTCATCTTCTGCGGCCACAACCAACACATCACAAGACGCATGATTGACTACATAAGAAGTCGTTGAACCAACGAGAATTCTTTCTAAACCGTTTAGTCCTGTTTTGCCGATAATCACTAAATCGATGATGTCTTCTATCTCTGAAAAGTTTGCTAATAGGGTTTTAGGATAACCATATACGACATAGGTTGCCACATTATCGAGACCCCCTGCATGCGCAAAATCCACACGCTGCTGCATCTTCTCTTCTTCTTTTTTTCTCAAATCTTCCATCGCATTGGTAACGGATATGGTCAGTTCACCAAAGTAATTGCCTATTTCTTCTATTACATAGACAACATGCAGCTTTGCCTGATTACGTTTTGCGATCTCAATCGCCTTTTCAAACGCCTGATCCGCTTGCGGTGAACCGTCAACTGCAACTAAAATATTTTGATACTCGTTTTCCATAATGAATCCCTCCCTTTACACTTTTATTTTACTATGAAATGGCAGAAACACAAAGGATTCTCTGTTTTTTGCATCTGACGTGCTTGTTTTTAGCAAGAAACTTCAATGATAGGTTGAAAAACAACTTTTTGCAGATAAGTAAGAGTTACTATGCGACATAAAAAATACAGAAACTAGGACATTTTTTCTAGATTTCTTAGCAAGAATATTGCTAAATTATCTTAACTGTGGTAATATTATTTCAGGATTTCGTTATTATAATTCGTTGCCTTTCACTGAAACACTTAATGAAAGGAGATGATAGTATGACATTCAAAACAAACAATGTTAGTTATCGTGTAGCATTTGATACAAAGAACAACATTTTTATGGTTTATGATGCAAATGACCATAACAAAGTAGCTTACGGTATCACAATTAAACAAGCTGTACGTCAACTAAAAGAAACTGCTTAAGGAGCTAAACAGTTAAAATGGATGATTTGAGTAGTACTACAGATTAAAAGGGTATCAGTCTAGAGAATAGAACTGATACCCTTTTTTGTATACTTTATTTCTTTTATTTTTTGAAAAAGCCTTTTACCTGATTCGCAATATCATCCATATTTAAGTCTGGAAGTGATTTTTTCAGCTTATCATAATGCTCCCCGATTTCATCTTTATGTTCGTCTAAAAAACTCTTTGCTTTCTCAACATTCCCTTTGCTAATCAATTCTTTCGCTTGCTTGATCAATTCATCTTTATTCATTTCATTCTCCCCTTTAATTCTTTAAGTCAAAGTATTAGTTTACCCCATAATTGTACATAAAGAAATATTTTTATTCAAAAAAATAAGCTATAATGCCTCCCCAGACGTCATAGCTTATCCTGCACTTTCTTATTTTTGTTTCTTTTTTCATTTATTTGTTGCTCAAATTTCTTGTTCTTAGAAATATAATATTATCGTTTTGATCTAGCGGAATCAATTCGATAATCCCCTGTGAATCATGGCCTCCTTACTCAATTATTTAAGAAAAGAATATGTCTTTGTACATCCAATTCTTAAGTAAAGAATAACAAACAAATATGAAGAAATAAAGAGCCACGCTTCAAATTTGTGAAATTTGCAAAAATAACTTCAATTATCTCAAAAAAAGGGTAAAACGGTGCAAAAACCACAAATTTTTATGCTATAAAAACAATTTTTCAAATAAAACCCTTGGAAACAAAGGTTTTTACATGTTTTTTTCACGAAATCAAATTATCTCCATCTTTTCCCTAAGGAATTAGAAAAAATACAAAAAGAATAGCTGTCCAACTATTTTGAACAAGCTATTCCTTTCATAAATTTATAGTTTTTGATAAAAAAAGATTTCCTTATCATAATTGAGAAAAATGATTTTTTCCTGTCTATAAAGTAAGAGTAATACTGATAAAAACAGCCAAATTCTCCTTATTTCATATATGACCCATTTTTTCCTACGCTCTGCCTCTCAGCTTGTTTACAAATTCCCGCACATGCTTTAATACCATATATGTTCGATATTTTCCAGGGTTCAAAATGGCCTTGAATGTTCCTATTTTCTCTTCTGCATAGCCATTAAATGACTCTTTGAATTTCAGAATACCATCTGACCCATCAAACACCCCTTCGATTCCATAAAAATTGTATAAAGGAATTTGCTTCTCTACAGAATACTTCAACATCCTATCTTGAATCAAGAATGGTGCATATAATTTTTTATATTTTTCTTCTGTGCCGGAAAACAGATACACTGTTTCATGAGGTCCTGTTAGAAATAACGCACAGGCCAAGGATACTTGTTCCCCATTATCTGCCAACATCTGCTTCCCTTCTGTAATTCTCTTTTCATAGGTGGATAGCTCATCAGTAAACTCACGCTTCTGATTGTTCTTCTTCCGACTGTTCGGATTGACGACCAAGAATTCCTCTATATCCGCAAGTTTTTGCTCTAGCTGTTGTTTTTGCTGCTCTAAGCTTTCTAAATAGTCTTTGAAATTGACTTCTGCTACCACAAATTTTGCTCGCTCACCATACGCCTGATACACTGCTTGATAGTATTCCAATGTTTTATCTGTGAAATTCCTTCTAATACTTGTTCGCTCAGTAATTTCTTTGAATAGAGATAGCTCTTCATACGATAATTCTCTTGTCGTAATACCAAAGCTTTTCGCCTTATTTAAACTGTATTTAGCATCCTTATTATAAGACTTAACTAAAGTCGCTTCTGAAAGATCACTTAGGTCTTTTTTATAGATCCATTGCGGATTTCCATCTGAGGAATATCCTTGAGAGAATCCTTCATGTTCAAATTTCTGGGCTGAAAAGAATGGAATAATTTCTTGATCCTTTTCCGTCAACAGATTGCCACGATAATCATAAACTCCATAAGCGCGATTAGGAGTCACAGTCAAATAAAGCCCATCATTCTCTTTTATATATCCCTTAAGCTGAGAAAGAAAATCCACCGCGAGCTCACTTTTAGCGGGTAGCTCTAGGCCGTCAATATCAAAAACATAGCCGACGCCTAGTTTAGTCTTTGTCATCAAAGAAGCCATACATACAGTATTTTGCTCATCTTTTAATGCAGGATAAAAAACTTCCGCTCCTCTAAGCTTTTTTAATTTCCCCATCTCTTTGGTTTGCAGATAGTTGCCAGAACTTGACTGGTTTGCGAAAACTTCAAATTCGTTTTCATCCAGTAAACAAAATGTATACATTCAAAACTACTCCATTCTCTTCTATAATCATTTTACTCAATAATCGATCATTACTATAAATATATATAAATTGCATGAAATCAGGTATTACACAAAAGCTGCCACTCGCTTCTTGATAAACGCTAATAGCCATTCCTTTGTCGTTTGTTTCATCATACTCATACATGTTTAAACCTGACGTTCTCTATTATAACTATTTCTTTCCCCTTAACGCAATTGATTCCATAAAAAAAGATAATTTCCTATTGTCTTCCTACAAAAGTAAGAAGCATGGAAAAAATCCGTGTAATCATTTAATCACAGATTTTGAATAGAGAAGCTGCTTAAAGTTGGTTTCAACTCGACATGCTTTTTTATTCCCTATTCACACAAACTAGTTTCCTCAGCAATGGGACGTAAAGGTTGAATAAACATGTGTGCCTTTTATGAAAAGAGCTGTCGCTGTATGTTTTGATCGTTCTTCGGTATAATAAAATAAGGAGGTTGATGACGATGAATGTGTTGATTTTTGCATTGATTCTTTGGTTTACAGGGATTTCTTTGTTGGCTGCCGGCAGTATCAATTACCAAATTCGAGCCTTTTATAATAAGAAAGCTTGGTTGGGATTAACAAAACCCTACTTGTATGCAGGCGCACCTGCCTCACTTTTAGGACTATTGCTCATTTTTATTAACTTTTAACAGAAATTGTTTTAGCTCATCTTAACGAAGAAGGAAACACGCAGAGCCTAACCACGGACTTGCGCGTTTCCTTTTTCATTTCTCTAAATACGCTCATCAGTTGCGTTATTCTGCAACCTCAACCGGTTCATACCTGTAAATGACATGACCACCATGCGCTGCTTCACCCACAAACAACGTACGATCTGCCCTTTTCAGCCATGCTTCTCTGAAAATGAAAAACTCGTCATTTTGAACGCTGATTTCTTCGATTTCCCCAGCAGCAAGCTGCTCTAACATTTCCTCAAATTTGTTTACCAACTCTATCACTCACTTTCTATCAGATTCTATCACACGAACCCAAGTAAAAGTAGAATGAAAAAGTTGGTATAATGCGGTGTTTAGATAACTATTTCCAATGAATCGCTTTGTTCTGAAAGATCATTCATCCGTAAAAATGACTGTTTTTGCGAAAGTATCTACTTCTACTGTCTGACCAATAGGAAATGTCATGATTGGCTGTGTATGCCCAAAATCCATATCATATATAACAGGAATTGTTTGTAATAACGGATATTTATCCAAAATTAGCAGAAGCCGTTCCTCTGTCATATCTGTTTCATCTGGAAATCTGCCAATCAATAAGGCCTTGGGTGTGTATGCTTGTAAAAAAGAAGCTAGCCCTCTAGCAAAGTCACGAAAATCCCCTTCTTCTTCTAGCTCTACAAAGCCAACAACCTCATCGTCACTCGGCTGGTACACTGTCCCTTGAAGTAAATTAAAGGTGCCAATATTCCCGCCAATACTGATTCCCGATGCCTGTCCCTCTGAATAACTCTTCCAGTTCCCTTGCAAAACACGCGGGGTATACTCTGGTAAATACCAAGGATCATTACTCCATACTTCTGAAGCGAATAATCGATGGACACCTGTGTGCATCACTACATCTCTAAAACAAGCCGTCTGATATTTTTGGTGCATACGCATCTTGAAGCTGGTATAATGCGGGCCACTATATGTTACTAGACCCGTCTGAGCGTATATCGCATTACTTAATGCAGTGATATCACTATAGCCGCAAAATATTTTTGGATGATTCTTGATTAGGTCATAATCCAAATAGGGCAACAGCTCATTACAATTGAAACCGCCGATGGTTGTGAGTATTCCTTTAATGTTCTCATCAAGAAACGCCTGGTGGATGTCTTCTACTCGACTCTCAATCGTGGTGGAGCCCAACACATCATTCTCTAAAATATGTTCCCCAAAACTTACCTCAAAGCCCAAACCGCGTAACGTAGATTCCGCAGCTCGATTCGCTTCTATGCCACCTGTTCGCATTATGCTGCTTGACGGAGAAATAATTCTAATTTCATCACCAGCACATAGTTTTTTAGGAATAATCATGTTAAGCCCTCCTTTAGATTAAAGTTTCTCTATTATAGCATAAGAAGAACAGATGCAGATTGCAGAAAAAGCAAGACCAAGAAGATACCAGCATCCTCTCGCTCTTGCTTTTTTTATTTCGAACTAAATATCAGCGTTTTGGCTGTTTTCCGTTCCGGAATCCTGCTCCATGCCAGGAGGGCCTCCTTGCGGTCTCTCACCATCCGGCATCTCCCCGTCCATCATTTGACCGTTCGGCATTTCCATACTTGGTTGAGACATTAATTTATAACTTAGAAACGAAATGATGCCGACTGACAATACACTAACAACGATCGTACTGATCATCCATTTATTTATTTTCTTTTGCATATGTATCCACCCTCTCTTAACAAGAATTTAGGATACACCTGATTGCTTAAACATAGCTTAAAATTTTTTTAATGACGAGTATACTTTTATTTGAGTTACTTTTTCAGTTTACATTGTGTTGATAGGGACATCCCCTTTATCTATCTCTCCAAATGTAAGTATCCTCATCTCTTTGTCAGAAGCTTCTGCAATAGCCGTAAAGCCATGTTCCTGCAAAATATCAATATATCTGTTGATTTTTTTTTGATAAGAACGATCACCTGTAGTAATAAGATAAATCAAATTTTCCAGATACTTAATGTTCATAATTATATGAACATTTTTAGCAGATTTTTCAATAGTATCAATCATCTTAGCATATTCCTTGCCCTCATCATATTGCTTTTCCTGTATACAAGCAGTCATAGCATTTGGAATCGCATTATAAGCTAGCTTTAACGTTTCAGGATCTCTCAGTGATTGGTCCATAATTGGATAAGCTTTTTTCATCAATACTTTTCTTTGTTCCGTAGGAAATTGAAATACTATGTTAGCCAGTAGAGCATAATCATACTGCGATAGATAATCTGTATTGGACAACAAATCATAGGCTTCTTGTATCTCTTCTTGCGTCACAGGAACTACCTCTGACCAAAATTGTGAGAAAAAAGCTTTGATCGATACTAGATTAGATAGCTGGACAGTTGTTTTCTTTGGCGTTGCCAAAATTTCTCTATAGTATTTTATTACAATTGCTTTCTTTTCCAAATCCTCTAAATCAGCAGCAGCACCATAAAAATTTTTGCGAAAAACACCTTGGTTTGTATCAAAACCACTAAATGAAATAAACTCTTCTATGTTTACTGATAATGTGTCCAAAATTTCTTGTAATTCCTCTAGCCTAACACTTCTCTTCCCATTTTCTATTCTAGAATAAATCGAATGATCTGTAGAAGATTTCAATACTTCTTTTTGAGTAAACCCTTTCAACGTTCTGAAAAACCTGAGCGTGTCACCAATTTTCATTTTTAACTCCTTTACCATACCATAACTCCTTAACGTGCTAATTTAGCACAAAATATAGCACATTTTCATTTATTTTACAATGATCGTTATTAATGCGATCTAATTCGTGCACCTTTTACCCAATCGCTTAGCACCTATTTATTTCCTATCATCTGCTTGGTATAGTTGACTTATGAAAAGGAACAGATGCTTACTGTAATAGTACCTTTAGACATTACACCAAATCACTAATTGTCTCTATGGTTTAACCAGGCTGTAGTCCTATCCAGTCGGCAGTTGAATTCTTTTCAAAAAAGGGGTAAGTCAAGGAGTAGTCAGTATAAGTCCATTTGAAACCACTGTAAATGTTTTTCCTTGCAAGAGTTTTCAACATTTCGCGGTGATTTGCTTTCAGATTTACATATAGATCGAAAGCAATCGAATACATCTTTTTACTGACATCATCACTTTGCAGAACTGTTACTCTGAAAGTGATAAAGAAAAATAAACTTGTTGTTCAACAAGGATCAGGCAGAAGAGCATTATGTATTTACTGCATCAACTTGTGTGCTGGTATAACATACATAACAACTCTGCAAAAAAGCTGACTCACTAAAGGCACTATTAACGCCCTAGTGAATCAGTTTTTTTATTTTTGGAGAATGGTCAAAAAATGAAATGTTTTACTTTAAATTTTCTCCATTCTAAATAATTATATAAAAAGAAGAGAACAGAAGCCCCCTGCCCTGTTCTCTTTCAGTCAATGATTTAGTTTTTCTAGCTATGGTGCAACAATAAGAAGCAATGGAACAATAATTAGCCCTAAAGCAAGCATATCTACACCTCCTTCTACTTTTTATTTACACTTCCATAGTATCAAAAATTACGATACTTTGAAATCAATTCTAATCATTATCTTCGCAAATTAATGCAAATGTGATATAATTTAGCAAAAAATAACGAGGATTTAATTTATGAATATCAGTGAGACTTTACTCTTTTTCAGACGAAAATTAAAGCTGACACAAAAAGAAATGTGGCCTGGTCACGATACATCTGCCTATTCGAGAATTGAAAATGGCAAACAGGATATCAAAATGTCGGACCTTGTATCGGTCCTCGACCAAATGTCTATTTCACCTGAAGAGTTCTTTCTTTATTCTTCCATTGATGAAGAGCAAAAACGATTTAGAAGCTTATTTCAGTACTGTGCCAACCACCTTAATAATCAAACGAAAAAAAATGAACTTTGCCGTTATTACAATAAATTAGATAATAATTCTCAAAAAAAATTGAAAGACCTATCAAACTATATTGCAATAAAAATATTTTTCTCTCAACACTGGGAAGAAATCAGCGAAGTATCTACAATTGAATTAGAGGAAATCTTCCACTACTTGGATCAAAAATCCTATTTTCTTCAATATGATTATGCACTAATGTCTAATACGATTTTTTTAATGAATGAAACTCACTCAGATATATTGATTAGCAAAGCGATTCCTCTAGAAGACGAAGAAAATCGTAATACAACAACAAAACAATTTGCCTATAATCTAATAACCAACTTAATAACTGTAAAATTATATAATAGAGATTATGAAAAAGCTAAAAAATATCTTCATCTTGCTAATAAGCAGAATGTTAAAAATCAAGATTATCAATATCGAATGAATATTGAGTATTTGAGCAATTTATATAGTTATCTTACTAAAGGAAACTACCAATATATCAGAAAAGTTTATGATTATATCCATTTTCTTGATGACCTTGGAGAAAATCAACAGTCAAAAATGATTGAGAAAGAAGTAGAAGTTCTAACTCTAAACTTCCGAGGAGCAGAAAATTCTACAATCAATACCATACAGGTCGATTAACATCTGTGTAAAATTTTTTTAAGTAGTACAAGAAAATATACATTTTACATAAAGAAGCATTAAAATCATTGTAATAATATAAAAATCTAGGTGGCTTGCGCCTCTATCTCACTATTTTTAGTGAGATTTTTTTCTCACAAATGAGTCAACAATGAAATGCAAAAAGTCGTAAAAACGATTGCAAAATAGCGATTCTTAAATCAAAGAATATGCGCTTCGAAGAGGAAGAGACAGCTAAATATGCTCTAATCAAGAATTTCTATTATGGTATTTTCAATAGCTACAAGGAACTTTTTTCATCTTGCTCATAGATGCACATACCACAACTGATATTCTGCCTTTCTCGAGCAAAACAGCAAACAATGAATCAAAAACCCGTTGTTTTACACTTGCGGTTTTTGATTCATTATTTCTTATTTTTATTCGTATGATTGAGCTGATTTTACCCATTCAGAATGTCGAAAATTATCTAAGAGATATCTGATTGGCTCATCAATGACTAGTTCTTTACGATACATCAACATCATGGTTTCTTTTTTAGACAAATCCTCTATCTTTTTCAATACAACAGAATCTGGAACTTCACTGAAAAAGGAGGAAACGATGATCGCTATTCCTAATTGCGACTTACAATATTCCAAGCAAGCATAATGGTTCCCCAGCTCACAAATCACGTTCGGTAATATATGCCGTTTCTGCAGCTCTCGATCGATCACCTTTCGCAAAAAAAGCTCCTGTTCCAGTAATATCAACGGTTGATTCTCCAAATCACACAAATAAATCTTCTCTTTCTCAGCCAGCTCATGTTCCTTAGGAATAACAGCTAAGAACTGGTCTTCAAACAATGGCTCAGATACTAGATTTTCAATGTCCTCCGCCTGATAAGTAACACCTATATCTATTTGCTGATCCAGTAGCTTTCGGATCGTTATACTACTCGGATATTCTTTTATTTGTAACATGACATCGGGAAAGACCTCTGTAAACTGCTTAAAGATATGATGCAGTAAATGACTACCTGATGCGCCAAGTACGATGGCATCTCGTTCAATATTTTGAAAATAAGTCATATCTCTTCTGACTTCATGCACTTCATGAAGAATCGTAATGACATGTCGCAAGAACAGCTGCCCTGCCTTACTCAGTACAATGTTTCTCCCCTGCTTATTAAATAAAGAAACACCTAATTCACTTTCCAATATTTTGATTTGTTGGCTCAACGAAGGCTGTGATATCTCCAATCGCTCTGCGGCCCTTCCATAATGTAACTCTTCACTCAAAACAAGGAAGGACTCCATCTGTCTAATATTCATCTCCAACCTCCTTTTTCCATAATCAAATCACTATGTTTACGATAGTTTTTCCACGATTGTTTGTCAAGGTAAAAGTAGTATTATTATATTGTGAAAAAAATCACATAAGAGAGGGATAAATGACTACTAAAAGAAGCCGATTGTTTTACATTATCCATCTATCTCGTTAGTTATCTAAGTAATATACCTATATGTTTCTCTCAAAAATTCTGACTAGAAACCCATAATTAGCGGAAGCTATTCTATTCAACCTGCACTTATCATCATTAAATAGATGGTTCTAACATGATTATTACTGGATGAAAAAAAGAGAGACCTAATTGGAAACAAAACACGCACCACGGATTTTTTAATAGAGAGCATTAACTATGTTACAAAAGCTGTTTATTGAAGCGTTCAATATTTGGTAGTAGAGAATCCTTTTAGGTAACTATCTATCTTACTTCGTAAACTGCTATTTAGCTACCCTCTCAATCGACACAAGGAGGAAATCATGAAAGAAAAGGCCGTTTTTGATAAAAAAAAGTTTGTTGTTATTATTGTTTGTATTTTATTGTATGTTGCAATCGTTATGTTTCCCACACCGGATGGTTTAACCGTTGAAGGAAAAAAATCTTTAGCACTTATGGCAGTTGCTGTTATTTCTTGGATATTTGAGGTTATCCCTATTGGATTATCAGCCTCGCTATTTGTGATGATTATGCCAACCCTAGGTATCGTTTCTATGGAGGAAGCGATGTCGAACTTCATGATTGCTACGGTGCTTTTCATTATGTCGACCTTTATTATCGCACATGTCTTCGTGGAAACTGGATTAGGAAAACGAGTGTCTCTTTTTATCAGTACGTTATTCGGAAAAAAATCAAGTCGCGTTCTTTTAAGCTATATGCTATCAACCTCTTTGATTTCCGGTGTATTGCTTAGCATTCCTGCAGCAATCATTTTCGCTGGTGTTGCTACAACCCTACTGAAAAAAAATAATTGCACCCCTGGAAAATCCAATTTCGGAAAACAGATGATGATCGGTATTCCTGTTGCAGCAGCAATCGGTGGAATTGGTACACCGGCGGGAAGCGGTCTGAACGTTTTAGCTATTTCTTTACTGGAAAGCACTGCTGGTGTTACGATCAACTTTTTCCAATGGACAATGGTTGGCTTTCCAATGGCGATTATTTTGACGCTTATTGCATGGTTCATCATCATGAAAATGATTCCATCAGAAATCGATATCGTTCAAGGACTGGATGATGTAAAAGAAGAAGCAAAAAAACTGGGTAAACTAACTACCGCTGAGAAAAAGTTTTTAGTTATCTTTTCAATTGAACTAATTCTCTGGTTAACTCAGCCTTGGAACGGAATCAACACAGCGGTCGTAGCTATCATTGCAACCTCTCTGTTCTTTATTCCCGGAGTCGATTTGTGTACATGGGAGAAAGCAAACAAATCCATCAACTGGGAGTTACTTCTTTTAGTCGGCGGCTCCAATAGCTTAGCAATGGCAATTTCCAGCACACAAGGGTCACAATGGTTAGCAAACGCCATATTAGGCGGATTAGTAGATTCACCGATTCTTGTCGTTTTGTTTGCTGTGACAGCATTTGGCGTATTTTCTCATTTGCTGATTCCAGTATCAAGTGCCGTCATTGTTGTTGCTGTCCCTATGGTAGCTCTTTTGGCTCAGAATATTGGAATAAATCCGGCACTTTTAGTACTTCCTATCGCTTTTACAGCTTCTGACGTCTTTCTGATGCCGCTAGATCCGATTCCATTGACAACATATCACTATGGTCATTGGAAAATGTGGGACATGATGAAACCCGGCTTTATTATCTCTATGGCTTGGATCATACTATGCGTTGGCTTCGTTCTTATCGCTCAGGCGCTCGGTATCGTGTAAAGCGATACCCTTATTCAACACCAAGAATAGCTAGAAGCAGCTCTAGTAAAAAGTGCGTTTTCTCATTCGAGAAACGCACTTTTAACTTTTTTATTGATTCTACAGTATTTCACTAGTTCTAATCGAAGAGCATTTCATTGGTTCAAACAGCCGATGACACTTCCGCCTGCAGCTTCCCAGATTTATTAAAGGCTTCATATGCTTCAATCACTTGATTTCTTTTTTTGACATTTAACTTTATAAAAATATTATGGATATGAGTTTTGACTGTCCCTAGTGATAAAAATATCTCATCCGCAATTTGCTGATTGGACTTGTGTTCCAATAGCAGCTGACAAATTTCCTGCTCGCGTTGGGTGAAGTGATAATGTTGGCAAAATAGTTGAAATTGCAGATCTTCTTGTTCTTCAATAGGCTGCTGCTCTTCCTGCACCTCCGTTTTAAAGAAGAAATGCAACAGTAAAAAACAGACCAACATAGAAAAGATATCCTCACAGATATTTCGATTGTTGATTTTTACATTTAAAATCGTATATTGATCCACCCAATAAATAACGTAGGAATCTTCAAGAAGAATAAGTAACCCAAAAAGAATAGAGCATAAACTTATCCATTTTGTGTAAAAATAGCGAGCAGTTGAAAAGTCTACTGCCTTTTTCAAGTGAATCCAGCCATATACCCCTAAATAAATTAGAAACAACTGATTGGGCAGATAATACAGCCAGACTTTTGTTGCTGAATTCTGCAATAAAGGAACCATAGACATCCAGAGGGTCAATACTACGACTAAACCATATTGGTAAAAAGAAGTTTTTCGTTTGAGGAGATGGTTGATAATTAATAAGGAGCAATAGGCATTTGCGACATAAATGATCGTTTTTGCTACAGGAATGCTCATGAAGGTTTCGTTGTAACTCGAAGCAAAGCTATTGATGAATTCTGTCATATAAATAATCGCATTATCAAAAATGAAGAAGAGCAGATAAATCGTTAGGAATAAAAAAAGTGGTTGTTTCCGTCGTAAAAAGAAATGGATAGACAGTGCCATAGTCAATGCATAGAGAACAATCAACAGAATATTATAAAGAAATACTGCAATCATAAAAGAAACCCCTTTCATTTAGAAGTGCTGGTTTAAGTGATAAACCTTTACCGCTCCTTGTCATCTACTCAAATTATAACATCAACTTTTTCTCTTGGCGAAAAAAATTTCTAAACCCTTTACCTAAACTTTTCTAAACCCTTGATATAACAACGTTTTTAAATCCTGTAAAATAGAGGTTTTTTTCAAACACAAATTGTATGCGCTTTCTTTTCGTGTTTAGTTCCTCCGGTTTATCGTAAACTCCCCTATTGATTTATAGAATAAGGGTGTAAAAAAAAATTCCCGAGGAGGAAGAGATATGAGCAAACGCGATTTTATTACTACAGAAAATTATACGAAAGAGGAAATTTTGGACATTGTTGATCTTTCTTTAAAGATTAAAGCGTGTATCAAAAACAATTATTATCCACCATTATTAAAGAACAAAACATTAGGTATGATCTTCCAGCAATCATCTACTAGGACGAGAGTTTCATTTGAAACGGCAATGACTCAATTAGGTGGACATGCACAATATTTGGCTCCTGGTCAAATTCAGTTAGGCGGACATGAAACAATTGAAGATACCAGTCGTGTTCTTTCTCGTTTAGTAGATATCTTGATGGCTCGTGTGGAACGTCATCATAGTGTAAATGATTTAGCAACACATGCAACGATTCCGGTAATCAACGGCATGTCTGATTACAACCATCCAACCCAAGAAATGGGTGACCTATGTACAATGATCGAACATCTGCCAGAAGGCAAGAAATTAGAAGACTGTAAAGTTTCCTTCATTGGTGATGCAACACAAGTATGCTTCTCATTAGGTTTAGTCGTAACGAAAATGGGCATGGAATTTGTTCATTTTGGTCCAAAAGGTTTCCAATTAAATGATGACCATAAAGCAAAACTAGATGCTATTTGTAAAGTTTCTGGTGGTAGCTACACAGTAACAGATGATGAAGAAGCAATTGTCGGCTCTGATTTCGTTTATACAGATGTTTGGTATGGTCTTTACGAAGCAGAGCTTTCTGAAGAAGAACGGATGCGTACTTTCTATCCTAAATACCAAGTGGATGCTGACATGATGAATAAAGCCGGAAAGAACGCAAAATTCATGCACTGTCTACCTGCTAGTCGTGGAGAAGAAGTCACAGATGAAGTCATTGATGGACCAGCTTCAATTTGTTTTGACGAAGCAGAAAATCGCTTAACATCTATTCGTGGACTACTTGTTTATTTAATGAATGATTTTGCAGATAAGCACCCTGTTGATAAAGCTGCTCAAGCGAAAGCCAAAGCAGACCTAGAGGTTCTTCTGAACACTGCATTATAGAAATGTTGTAGTAAGAGCAGCAGAGAACTGCATATACCACCCACTCTCTGCTGTTTTTGCTTCCATGTGACAGAAAAGAAAGGATGTCCAAAATGGAAGGAAAACGAAAAAAGTTCAGTCTATTTAGTGCTATTTTATCAGTTATTTGCGTGGTGTTTGTTGCTGAAGCGGCGGCCCCTGTTGCCGCAATCGGCAACTCGCAATTCTTTTGGTGGATCTTCTTACTGATCGCCTTTTTACTCCCTTATGGCTTGATTTCTTCGGAGCTTGGAACAACTTATATCGGCGACGGCGGTATCTATGATTGGGTCACAAAAGCCTTTGGTCACCGCTGGGGTTCTCGTGTCTCTTGGTTCTATTGGATCAATTACCCCTTATGGCTCGCTTCTCTCGCGGTTATGTGCCCTGAGCTGATCACAACGATCACAGGTATTGAAGTTTCCACGATCGGAGCAGTTGTTATCGAGCTGATTTTCATCTGGATCATCGTCTGGATCAGCTTCTATCCAGTCAGCGACAGCATCTGGATTTTGAATGGTGCGGCAATCATCAAAATGTTGTTGGCACTTCTTATTGGAGGTCTTGGTATCTATGGCGCAGTAACGAAGGGTGTTGCTAACGAATACACAGTGAGCTCTTTACTGCCAAGCTTTGACCTGCACAGCCTCTCTTTTATTTCAGTTATTATCTTCAATCTTTTAGGCTTTGAAGTGATTTGTACCTTTGCAGATGATATGGAAAATCCTAAAAAACAAATTCCACAATCCATCATTGCAGCTGGGATTGTGATTGCTGCGATTTATATTTTCTCTGCTTTTGGGATCAGCGCAGCCATTCCAACAAGTGAAATCAGTACGAGTAGCGGCTTGATGGACAGTTTTAAGCTATTGACCAACTCTACTTCCGGCTTCTTTATTGGAGCTATGGCTTTTCTATTCTTGTTAACGCTTTTTGGAAACATGATTTCGTGGTCACTAGGCGTAAACAACACCGCTTGTTATGCAGCGGAAAATGGCGATATGCCGAAATTCTTTGCCCTACGTAGTAAGAAAAATGGGATGCCTATCGGCTCAGCCCTGATGAATGGAATCGTAGCTTCGATTGTGGTTGTTATTGCCCCGATTTTACCAAACCAAGATTTATTCTGGGCCTTTTTCTCACTAAACCTTGTGATGTTCCTGTTGTCCTATGTACCGGTCTTTCCGGCTTTTTACAAGCTTCGGAAAATCGATCCAGATACACCACGTCCCTTCAAGGTCGGCGGCAGTGATAACTTCTTGAAAGTATTGGTTGTTGTGCCAATGCTTATGATCATTATTTCCTTGATTTTTACAGCTGTTCCTCTGCAGTTTGATGCAGAGACACTAAATGAACAGTTACCGATTACAATTGGCACAATTGTTTTCATTATTATTGGTGAAGCAATCATCATTATAAAGAAAATCAAAAAATAGAAACGGAGTGTTAAGACATGGCAAAAAGAATGACAACTACACCAAAAGCAGACGGATTTCGTATGCCGGCTGAATATGAGCCACAGGAAAAGGTTTGGATGATCTGGCCGGAACGTCCGGACAATTGGCGCGACGGAGGAAAACCTGCACAAGAAGCTTTTTCAAATGTCGCAAAAGCAATCAGTCGTTTTACACCGATGAATGTGGTGGTTTCTCGTGAGCAATTCGCGAACTGCCGCCAACAGCTTCCGGAAGAGATCACTGTTTATGAAATGTCAAATAATGATGCGTGGATTCGCGACTGCGGCCCTTCCTTCTTGATTGATGATCAAGGTGAGCTTCGTGGTGCTGACTGGGCCTTCAACGCTTGGGGTGGATTGGTAGATGGACTCTATTTCCCTTGGGATCAAGACGATTTGGTTGCACGGAAAATTTGCGAAATCGAGCATGTTGCTTCTTATCGTACAGACGACTTTGTTTTAGAAGGCGGCTCCTTCCATGTTGATGGTGAAGGAACTGTATTGACAACGGAAATGTGTCTACTAAGTGAAGGGCGCAATCCTCACATGACGAAAGAAGAAATCGAGCAGAAATTATGCGACTACTTAAACTGTGAAAAAGTCCTATGGCTAAAAGATGGGATCGATCCAGAAGAAACCAATGGACACGTTGACGATGTGGCTTGCTTTGTTGCACCAGGAGAGGTTGCTTGTATTTATACAGACGATAAAAACAGTCCATTCTATGAAGCAGCTCAAGATGGCTACAAACGCTTAAGCGAAATGACAGATGCAAAAGGCAGAAAACTACGTGTTCATAAAATTTGTTGTCCTGTAAACAACGTAACAATCAAAGGCAGCTTCAAGATCGACTACGTAGAAGGAACCATGCCTCGTGAAGATGGTGATATCTGTATTGCTTCTTACATGAACTTTTTGATTACAAACAATGGTGTGATCGTACCTCAATATGGAGACGAAAATGACGCCTTGGCAATCGAACAAATCCAAGCCATTTTCCCTGATAAAGAAGTTGTTGGAGTCAATACTGTAGAAGTTGTTTATGGTGGTGGAAATATTCACTGTATTACACAACAACAGCCAAAACGCTAAGCGCTACTCTTTCAATAAAATCTAGTTTCATTACTAAAATATGTCAGCACCTTATCTCTGAGTATTCCTGTTTACTTAGAGATAAGGATGTCGGTTTTCAAGAATACGGCTGAAATTTCTGTCAAACTCTTGAATATCCGTTGCTAAAAGGAGCTATTCTATGTCAAGAATCGTTATAGCACTAGGTGGAAATGCATTAGGAAATACGCCACAAGAACAATTGGAGCAAATCAATAACTCAGCACCTGCTTTGGTCAACTTGATCAAGCTAGGCCATGAGATCATTATCAGTCATGGAAATGGCCCTCAGGTTGGCATGATTGAAAAAGCCTTAAATAAAGCAGCTGATCTGGATGACAGTATTGCTCATTTTGAACTGCCTGAATGTACTGCGATGAGTCAAGGCTACATAGGCTATCATTTACAGAATTGCATTCTTCGTCAGCTGAGAAAAGAAAATATGCCTTGGAATGTTGCCACAATCGTTACGCAAGTAGAAGTCGATGCAAATGATCCGGCATTCAAAAATCCTACCAAGCCAATCGGAAGCTTCTACTCGAAAGAGCAAGCGGAGCAGCTTCAAACAGAAAATCCTGCACTAGTATTTAAGGAAGACTCCGGCAGAGGCTATCGCCAAATGGTAGCCTCCCCTATTCCAGTCAACATCGTTGAAGGAAAATCCATTTTGAATCTATTGAACAATGAATTTATTGTGATTGCATGTGGTGGTGGCGGCATTCCGGTTATCAAGAAAAATGATGGAGATTACAACGGTATACCAGCCGTTATTGACAAAGATATCGCCTCTGCCAAGCTCGCTGATCTTGTTGACGCTGACTTTTTCTTCATTCTAACTGCTGTAGACCATGTAGCCATTCGCTACGGTACACCAGAGCAGGAGGATTTGACAGAAATCAGTGTGGAGCAAGCACAGGAATACGCTGATGCCGGTGAGTTTGCCCCCGGTAGCATGCTGCCAAAGGTTCAAGCAGCAATGGAATTTGCATCTTCAAAATCAGGCAGAAAAGCTATCATTGCTTCTCTGGAAAAAGCCGCAGATGCGTTGAACGGAGCAAGTGGAACGGTTATTCGTTCTTAGCAATAGAGTATCCTATTGATTTTTACTCCTTATGAATTTATTCAGTGAAATCCGGTTGCTTCCAGCTCATTCATCCTGTGAATGACAAACTATGACTTACTGACAGCATTTCACTTGAATATAAAAAGGAATCAGAGGCTTTATTTTGGCCTCTGATTCCTTTATTTTTAAAATTTACGTCGTCTGCTGTTACTACGATCTGAAATCCATTGAACAATCGCATAAATGATTGCTACTGGAATCAATAGACGAACAGCGAACCATAACAGACTTCCAACGATTCCAAGTGCCCAACCACCTACGATCAATACTAAAACGATAATCAAAATATTTTTTATTAAACTATTATTTGCTAACATATTCATTTCCTCCACTTGTTTTCTTTATAGATTAATCTTAACAGTTCCACTATTGAATTACTTCCGTCTCAGGTCTGATTATTTTTGTGCCTTGGGACTGAGGGTTTCATTTTACGAAACTAAAGGCCTCTTGGTTACTTACAGCTCCTGTTCCACATACAAAAACGTAATGTTATAAAGTAGAAAGAAGCCGTTTAATTTGACTAGTTAACACCCTCGTTATTTTACATAATTATAAATTTTTTCTCTTTCTAAATCAGCAAATAATAGCCCTTTTTTCAATCTATGTCTACTATGATACCAATCGAAGTGAACACCACTAGCTACAATATGGCTAAAAGAAAACCCAACTTGAACAATAGCAGCATCAATATCTTCCCTACTTATTTTCGTTTTCTCATCTTCAAAACGCATCTTTTTTATATCACTATTAAAATTCAAAGTAGAAAGAATCCCACCTTTCTTTAGGACTCGATAGGCTTCTTTAAACAAGTTCGGAGCTAATGATTTCTTTGTTCCTTTCTCATGAATATGCCCTATATCGTATAGCAAAACGACATCTACACTGTTATCAGGAAAATCAATAACAGGCATACCATTCGTTTGTATTGTTTTTATGTTATCGATCTTATACATCTGCTCTTTTTTATTGATCCATTTCAAGGCCTTTGCATCACAATCAACAGCAAAAACCACTCCGGACTGTTCCAACGCGAGAGCGCAACCTAACGTATAATGTCCGTACCCACAACCAAAATCAACAACATAGTCCTCTTGCTTTACACCCACCTGTTTCATAAGTGACTTGCATGTTGTTGTTTCCCATTGCAATACTTGGTCGTGTATCTCTTCTTTCTTTGCTTCCACATGAACAATGGGCTCCATTATAAAAGTAGTTTTTACGCCTAAACCCACTTCTCTTTTTATTCCTCTTATAATATGCAGCCAGAAGCTGTTCTCTTTATAGAATAAATTGCATAGGTACACCTTCTCATCGATAGTAACGGTTACTTTTTGAAGAGGTTCTTTTTTTAATCCAGTTGTCGCTTTTAACGGTATTTCCATCAACAATCTACCACTGTCAACAGCAGGAATAGTAGCCTCAAACTCCATTTTTATTTTACTCCCCTTTCAGCGAGTAGCAGCTAGATACTATTTCGCACGAATTTTCTTCTCATTTTCATTCTATCATAGCAATAATTCAATTTGGGGACGGATTGTACACTGATGTCTTTAGTAACTGCTAATTCACTAAATGATAATTTGATCCCTCTGAACCTTTCTATTTTTTCTTTTTTTATCAGACATCTATTACTCCTTACATTGAGCTGAATTGCTTTAATTTTTTATTACGCTATACTTTAAGTAAGATGACTCGTCTGGAGGGATGTTTATGTTCAAAAGAGAAATAGACTTATTCAAAAAAATGATTGTCCCTGCTAGTAATCAACGGTATTTAAGTACGCCGAAAAAACATTATGAAAAGTTTGGAAAAACAATTGAGCGTTCTATTGATAACCCATTCAGAACACTTGATGGTCAATACATCAATGATTATCTTGTCTTGTTCGAAAAAGGGAAACCAGATATACTTTTTTCTGAGAAACTAATGCAGCTTGGCGAATGGCAAGATTACGGGTCTAAGCTGTATCGAATAAATACAATCAACTCCGCAAAAGAAGTAAAATTACTGCTTATTAGTGAATTGACTATTGATTCAAAGAATGTACTTGTTACTTCAGTGATCACCGGCTATAATCACGAATCAAGTTAATTTGGACAAGGTTTTCAATTTTTAGTTGCCAAAACTTATATAAATAGAAAAAACGCGAAGCAAGCCCTCCAGCAGTTTTGTTGCTGGAGGGCTTAGCTTATATTCCATTCATATAAAACAACTTGGCTCTATTTCCAATCAATCGGAATTTGCACGTTTCCTTCAAAATGAAATTTTCCTTGCGTTACTGTCCACTCTAAAGTAAGGTACTCTGTATCTTGTGGCACAGCATTCCATTTCAATAATCCATCTGTGTTTGTAAAGTTTGCATCCGGTGAAGAATAACTAATTTCAGCACCATCGAATTGAGAAGATAAAATCACTGGATTGAAGACTTCATACTTTCTATAACCAGCTCTCATAGAAATAGTTTGCAGTCCACCAGAGGATTGAATCGTCGCTTCCTCTAACAAAGGATGCTCGGATAACTCAGAAATGTCCATTAAAGTGGATAAGCCATCATGAAAACCGTCTTGTTTATAAGTAAACTTTTTCAATTTAGTAAGCTTGTTTCTCATGAAAGATAAATCACTCGAACCAGTTTTTGCATAGCCACCATAACCGCTTCCTTGAACAACAGTCATATCTAGCTCTTCTAGCTCATGAATCTCTGAAATTGGATTCAAGTCAAGTAATTGCCCATACAAAGTCAATTTTTTTGTATTCACGAATTGTAATCCCTCAAGGCTAGATGAATCGTAAATCATTACCCTGGGTTCAAAAGATTCAAACTCCTGATTAAATAGGTAGCTTGGCACACCGCCAAATAAACGATCCTCTTCTGGATTTTCGTCACCTTCTGGAACATACGTTTCTAACAGCTTGTCATTCAAATAGAGATTTAACGTTGAGTTGGGTACCTGAACATTGTTTCCTTGCGCCTCCGCCTTCTTGCCGAATCCAACTAGTCCAAAAGCTGTTACCAATCCTAAGCAAATCAATTTTTTACTTATTTTCATTTTTTGTCCTCCTATTTATTCTATCAAAATGGATAATACACGTTCATTATACCTCATAAAAATATATTTTGTTATTTTTATACTAATATTTATTTAAAAATATTTTTTTAAAGAAATAAATATCAAACTATAGCATTGAATAAAATGGCAGTCTAAAAACAAAAAAGAACTAAGTCCTTACATATCAAGGCTTTAGCTCTTACTGTCTTTTTTCAACTATTTTAAGTGTCACTTTATGGATGCCGCTCCATCGGATCTACAGCTTTAACTTTATAAAGATGTCTGCTATTCAGATAGATAAGACCACCAAGCAGAGACGGTGCAAGCAAATAGCCAAGCTGTGGTTTTAACAGCATACACCCAAGAATAGCTACAAGTAATAAACCATTCAGTCCAGTCAGATACCATTTTTTGAGGGTATAAAAAAAACTGATTTTATAAATATCTTTGCTGCTCGCTAGCGGATTCCGGATTTGAAAATAACTACTATTTAAAAAGACCCCTAGTCCGATCACACCAACAATAAAGAGTAAAGGACTGATCCACTGAAACCATGGCGTAGCTGAAAAAAATAACAAGTCAGTAAAGATAACGATCAAACAAGCGAGTGTCACAAGCCAGTAGGCCGTTCCTTTCAACCAAAAACTACGTATCTGGTTGAAAAAAACGGTAACTGGTTCGCATTCTTTATCCAAGGAAAACTGTTCCAAAGAACCTAATAACGCCGCGAAAGCTCCGCCAAAAGGCAACAGCGCTACCAGAAAGAACAAGGTATTGCGAGGATCTACAGCTAACAAATTGAAAGCTAAGAATAATGGTAAATTCAGCAATGTAAACAATACATTAAATATGAGCAAATTATACGCCCAGCGAAATGCTTTCATATAGAGATTATTTTCAAAGGTACGCATTGATTTCATCATTTTCACCTATCCCTTCATCCCTGATGTCGCAATTCCTTCCACAAAATATTTTTGCATCGCAAGAAAAACAATAGCTACTGGTAGAATAGACAGAACTGAAGCAGCCATAATCAAGGCATACTCAACATCATACAGACCAACAAACATTTTTAACCCCAGCTGAATCGTTTTATTTTCAGTAGAAGTCAGATAGATAAAGGGGCCCATGTAATCATTCCATGTATTCACAAAAGTGATAATTGTTAAACTGGCAATGGCCGGCTTCGTTAGTGGTAAAATAATTTTTCGATAAATTCCCCATTCCGACAATCCATCAATACGGGCGCTTTCACATAATTCGTCTGGAATACTACTGTAATACTGTTTCAGTAAAAATACACCAAATGCACTGAAAGCCTGTAACAGAACCAGAGACCAGATCGTATCAGTCAAACCCAACTTGCGCATCATAATAAATTGAGGAATCATATATGATTGCCATGGAACAGCAATCGTCGCAATATATGCCAAGAATAGTAAATCTCTGCCCTTGAAATACATTTTGGAAAACCCATAGGCTGCAAAACTACTGGTAAACAGCTGAATCAAGGTAATTAACACACTTAAAATACCAGTATTCTTAAAAAAGGTCAGCAACGGTACGCGTTCCCAAATCTTCACATAATTTTCCGGATGCCACTCTTTGGGAATCCATTGGATCGGCACAGTATAGACATCATTGTTCGCCTTGAAAGATGCTGAAACCATCCAGATAAATGGCACGAGTGTCACTAAACCCAAAACTGTTAAGATCACGAATAGAAGAGTTTTTTTAGCTACACTACGTTTCTTTTTCAATTGTTTTTCCTGCACAGGCAACGTCTTTGATTTTGCAGTCATTTGCATCTCGCCTCTCTCCTTTCGCTAAGCTCTCTCCTGAATTTGATTCCATTTGAACTGAACGACCGTGATCGTCAGAACTATAATGAATAAGACCAATGCTATCGCTGAAGCATAGCCAAAATTAAATTTCACAAAAGCCTCATTGTAAATCGTATATACGAGTACATTGGTGGATCTTCCCGGTCCACCAGCTGTCATCACCTGAACCAAATCAAAAATCTTGAAGCAGTTGATTACCAACATAATTGTTACAAAGAAAGTAGTTGGTTTCAACGAAGGCAGTGTCACATTCATGAATTGCTTCCATTTCGTTGCTCCATCCATTGAAGCTGCTTCATACAACTCTTTCGGGATACTTTGTAAACCAGCCAGATATAAAATCATATAATACCCCATTCCACGCCAGACACTAACAATAATAATTGCAAATAAGGCCCACTGAGAGCTAGAGGTCCACCCCGGAGGATTATCAATGATCAGCTTCAAAAACTGATTGATCGGCCCCATGGTTGGATGAAACAACATGTTCCAAACAACAGCAATTGCCACTAATGATGTAACATAGGGAAAAAAGAAGGCCGTCCGGAAAAATTTCATACCTTTGATTTTTTGATTCAATAGAATAGCTAACCCTAATGAAAATAACAGGGTCAACGGTACCACACCAACTGTGTACAGTATTGTGTTTTTAAAGGAAATCCAGAACGTTTCATCTCCTATCATTTTTACAAAATTAGTTATGCCAACAAACTTGGGCGCTGAAAACGAATCCCACTCCATAAATGCCAAAATTAACGAAAACACAACAGGGATCAATGTGAATAGGAAAAAACCGATAAAGTTTGGTGCAATAAATGAATAAGCGGTCAATAAATTTTTTCTTTTTAAGCTTTTTGAATGATGCTGTTTGGCAGACTCCATTGCTTCCCATGCCAAAGCTATGCTTTAGACATGTCCCTCCTTACTAAAGTTCATTTTTTTATTTCCTCTGCTTTGATAAAGCCGTAATATTCTCCGTAAACCGTTACCCGGTCCAATAGCTGCCACTCACTGTCAGAGCTATTGATTACTTGATACCGTTCTCCCTCAGCCTCCAAGATAAAACGATCATTTTTTTTGATAGATTGGCCATCCTCATTATCTGTCACTGTGATCATTCCATGGAGCTGAACAAGGGTATTAGGTGGTATTTCTCCATTTTGAAATTCTGTTGCAGAATACTGCTTGTATATTTTTTCTACTTTCTCTTCCACCTGATGGTCAAAAGCATCTATATGTTCCTGACTCCCACAAGAAGAAAGGAAAACAACCAAAAACACCACTAACAGTCGATAGTTTTTCATTTAGTTCTCCTCTCTCTCGATAGAGTAAGACAAAATTACCAAAGATCCATTTCAGCCTCTTTTAGCTTCAATAATGCCTCAATTAAAAAGTAATCTGCATAGACAAGCCCAACATTTTTTCCCTCTTTGCTATGGTAATCAACCGCACCTCCGTTTACCAATCCATCTGTTTCTACTGACAAATCCGTATACTCTTCCAAAACAGCTATCAGTAGACGCTCAGCGCCTTTCTTATAGAGCTTGCCTTGTTCTTTAGGTAACTGCCGACTCAGTTCAATAAGACCGCAAGCAGCAATCATCGCTGCACTTGTATCCGTGTCTTCTTCAATCAACGGTGCTTTAAAATCAATAGCAGGGACATAATCAGTTTGGGCCGAATTTGCCAGAAAATAATTAGCCACTTGAATCGCTGTATTCAGATAGCTCGTATCTCCTGTGTGCTTGTAGCTCAATGCAAAACCATAGATTGCCCAGCCTTGCCCTCGAGACCACGCAGAATCAGCGCTATACCCCTGACCACCAATCCATTCGATAAATTCGCCACTCTCCGGATCGAAACTGCCGATATGAGCAGATGACCCATCCTTCCGAATCAAATAGTGCTGAATCGTATTTGCATGAGCAATTGCAAGCTGTTTGAACCGCGGATCATCAAGCTCTGCGGCTGCCCAATGGAGTAGTGGGATGTTCATCATACTATCGATAATAACCCAGCCTGTTTTATCCTCATTCCATGCTCGAATAAATTGACCATTACTATTAAATCGACTAGCAAGAACAGACGCTGCTTTCAAGCCTCGAACTTTTGATTTTTCATTTCCAGTTTTACGATAATTGGCTACTGCTGTATGCAGCCACATGAACCCGACATCATGATGTAAATCAACAAATTCCTCGAGCGCTTGATCAAGTCTTTCTTCGATCCGCTCAGCATGTGTCCTTAATTCCTCTTTTCCCGAATAATGATAAAGCTGCCATAACAACCCACCAAAAAAGCCATTCGTCCACCAAGCGATATCTTCTTGGCCCATATCTGTGTATCGTCCATTTTCAGGAATATAGGGGATACTGTCTTCATTTCTTGCAGATTCTTTTAACACCTTTGCGGTGATTTTATCTAAATAGTCATCCATTCTTTCCATTGTCTTCTCCTCTAATTATCGAGTAAATGGTAGCTCAATTACTTTCTTTTCTTTTCCGATAGTCAAGACCACGTTATTTCCTGAAATAAGAGCTTCCGGTAAATCTTGTATCTCGCTTGTCTTCTGTTGACCGTCACCTAGAAAAGCTGTACAGATCATTGTTTCACCTTTAGAAATATCCTGATTCAGATAAGGAAACATGACATTGTTATACAATACGTTTATATTCGCTAAGCGAGCTGAAATACCCGTCTGTCCCTGTCCTGTCAGATCTACAACACCCGAAACGCCGATTACTGAATCCAAGAAACAATCTTTCTCTGTCTGCTGAACCTGTATGGTTTCCACTCCGTCGTAAGGAACTGAAAAACCACCATCACGAACATTCAGTTCTCTTTCACTGTTGATCTTGTGAATCCTGAAATGCCATTGTTCAAAAGGAATAATACAGGATTGAATCGTGACATCTGCCCAAGGCTTCCAAGAGACAGCAACATGTGTATCAGTTGTTCGATAGCTTTCAAATGTCGTTCGTACACGATAAAAATTATCTCGTTCTGAAATAGCCAGCACATTATCAAAGCCGCCCTTTTCGTATCCAACCAGACCTTTCGATACATTGAACCCAAACAATGTAGAGTAAACAAATTTCCCATACTTTGCTTCCCCATGTGTATGCAGTTCAACAAACTGACCGACTGGAAAAGCTTGAACCTCTTTACCGTCAGAACTTTTTCGTAGCAGCATTCTTGCTTCCTTGATCAGTGTATGCTCCACTGATTCTGTAGACTCTGAGTCGATCGCTTCCATTGACCAGACAGGATCATCCTCAGGCAAGGCCAAAACCAAGAAGGCCTTTAATGCCCAATAGGGTGAACCAGGTGCATTGTACTCCTCAGACATCACCAAATCGTCATAGCAATACCCCACTCGAAGCAAGCCATCTGAAGAAAAAATATCCTGAGACAACCAAAAAGCTAAATTTTTACTCAACAACAGCTTTGATTTTTTCGAATCAAAACCCTCTACTTTTGCAAACAGCATCGCTGACCAGAATGAGCTTTGAGCGAAGCGATAGGTTAGGCTTCTGCCAAAGGGAATCCCTCGCCCCTCCTCATCAAACCAATGTTGAAAGGTTTCCGCAAATGCTGCCGCCCGTTCCTTTAATTGCTTACTTCTCTGCGGGTCCTCTTCTGCAAATAAAACAGCATACAGAAGGGAATAATAATGAATCGCAAAAGAAATATAGTAATCAATCTGAACCTTAACACCGTCATAATACCAGCCATTTCCTAAATAGAAGGTTTCGATTTTGGCAAAATCCTTTTCAATTTGAGCAAAGGTATCCCTCTCATAATTCTTATGAAGACAAACATTCACTAAAATTCTGAAAAATAGCCAGTTATTTTGGGCCGTATCGAACGCATTGATTTGATTCATCCAATCAGCAATCTGTTGGTACTCTTTCTCTGAAACGGTTGCTTCAACTTTCTCTTTATTCATAATGAGGAAAACTGCTAATGGCGCCATTTCTACCATTAACTGATCCACATGACCAATCTTGCCCCAGTAATCTGGAGATATCGGATCGACCCCTTCACAGATCCCCTTCATCAGCTGCTTAAAGGTATCATCCACTGGTCTTTGGCTATAGAAGGGGCCGTAGCCCCATAACAGTCGTAGAAAGCCTTCTGCTTCTCGTGTTTTTTTACTGTATATTGCTCCTGCAGAGCCAATATTTAGTAGACCTGGATGTTTTGAGTCTACGGCGTTGATTGCCGGCTGAACAATTTTCTGAAATGCACCACTAAACTCTTCTTTCGTTTTCATGACTGGGTAACTAACTGATTTCATCTTTTCCTCCTCACTTATCCTCTTCCAACACTTCCTTCACGCGTTTATTCAATGCGTCAATCCCGGTTTTCACTGAGCTATCTTCAACCATGATCAAATCATATTCTTCATTAATGATCGAATTGATTTCCGCTGTTTTTGGATCTGGCAGCATTTCCCAACCATTCTTATCTGGATTCAACGCACGCTTGCTTTCTTCATCTTGAGGCATTCCTTCAAGATTGTATAAGACGTTCATCACTTCCTCTGATTGATATGCTGGTGTCATACCGATCCCTGCAACAGCCTTTGCTCCTTGTTCACCGGAACAGAAGCTGACAAATTTTTTAGCTAAATCAGGATTTTTAGCCCCTTTGTTTACAGAAAAACCTGAGGGCCCGCCGTATGTGCTCACCTCGCCCTTTTTATTTTGCGGCATTGATGTAATTCCCCACTCAACAGTTGTCCGGTTTTCCTTGGCAGCATTCAATAGCTTCCCTAGATAAAAGCTACCCATTGGCATCATCGCTGTTTTCTCCGTTTCAAATTGAGAAGCGTAGGTCACACTAGCTGTTTTTATTGAAGAGTAGTCCATTGCATATCCTTCATCTTGCAGACGAATCCAACGATCAAGATACGCTTTCGTAAACCCATAGTCGCCATCTAATAAGGAACTCTCTGTTTGATTGGCAGCTGTACACAGCAGAATTGGGTACCACGTATGATGATAGGTTCCATACACCTTTTCGCCGTCTTTTTCCGTTGTCAGCTGCTTCGCCAACTCTTCATATTCATCCCAAGTCAGATTCTCCGGATAAGCAATTTTGTTGTCATCAAAAAGTGTTTTATTGTAAAAGAGCATATAGATATCTTTTCTGAATGGTAATGCGTAATATTTCCCATCAAGCTCGTAGCCTTCAAGGTTACCTTTGAAGTTTTCCGGCTGGTCAATAGCTTCTGCATCCTTAGAAAGATCCAACAGCTGCCCTTTTGTTGCATAATTGACGTAGCTTCCGACTCCCTTGATTGCCAATACATCTGTCGAATCCCCTGCAGAGAGCATTGTAGTGACTTTATCTTCATACTGATCAGCAGCGATATCCACAATTTTGATTTTCACATCGTCATTCTCTTTTTCAAACGCTTCAACCATCGCTTTGAATTCCGGATTCGCATCATATGCCCAGACAGCCACTGATAGTTCGTTTGCAGCAGTTTTCCCTCCTTCATCTGCGCCTTTGCTACAAGCCGTCATTGCTGATAGAACACTGATAAACAAGGTAGACAATACTGCAAACTTCAGAAATTTTTTCATCTTGATAATCCCCTTTTCCGTCAAAAAGCTGCTGAAAACTCTTTGACTTTTACTTTTTTTCCCTTACAATGTGATTATAGTACGAATTAAAAGCGCTTTCTTTGCGTTTGTAAACATAAAAACATGCAAAAACAAACTTATAAAGGAGCTTTGTTAATGGAGTATCTAATTGAACACTTCCACAAAAAGATTGATTGTTATTACAATATTGACTCGCCTAAAATCAAGTTGCATCTTCATAATCACTTAGAGTTATTCCTTTTTATTAGAGGAGATGTTCGCTATTTCATTGATGGAAAGGCAATTGAACTGCAACCCGGACATCTACTATTTATCAATAATAATCAGATCCATGGACCAAAGCTTTTATCCGACGCTGTGTATGAGCGTATCTCTATACATTTTTCCAACAAATTCGCTGAAGTGCTGTCTACTGAAAAAACAGCTCTTCTAAAAACTTTCAACGAACGGGTTTCATTGATTCGACTTTCAGAAAATCAATTACATCATATGATTGGTTTGATGAAAGAATTGACCAATGAATACAATGCTCCCTCTAGTTATGGGCACGATTTAGAAATGTCTTCCATGCTGATTAGAATCCTCCTCTATGCCAATCGGTGTGCTGCCACTAGTGAGGAGGCCGTTTTAGATAGCCACTTACCAGAGTTGGTGAAGAATATGCTCATTTTTATTCAAGAAAATCTTGATTCTTCTGAGTTATCTGTCGATATGCTGGCTAAGAAATTTTCTCATAACGGTATCTATTTGAATCGAATCTTTAAAAAAGAACTGAGCAGCAGTATTTATCACTATATTCTTTTAAGTCGAATTTCAGCTGCAAAAAAGCACCTGGAAAATGGCAAAGATGTGTTGAATACCTGTTATCTTTCCGGCTTCAATGACTATTCTAATTTCATTCGTACGTTTAAAAAGATCACGAATGTCACACCAAAACAGTATGCAAAGAGCTTCAAAGAGCACATGTAAAGGACTGTTACATAAGTAGTTCATAGATAACGTTTATAGAAATACAGAAGAAGCCCAGTAAGCAATTCTTACTAGGCTTTGATTTCGTTTCTAATTTTTTAGACTACCTATACAAATGCTTTACTATCGCTGTGTACTGAAGCAACGTCAAAACAAGACTACTCTCCCTTATATAATTTAAGAGTCCCCAAAATTTTCAAAGAGCAAGGATTTTTAATCACGATAATTTTCATTTCTTCACATCTTAGTTGCTCTGCTATTAAGTCTTCTTGAAGTTGATTGCAGCTATATTCTTCTATTTGCTTCTTATTTCTTTTTACCGTATCTGCTTAGTAGCCACGACGCAAAAATTTTTGATGTGGTGGTCGGGAAACCAACTTCATCTTAACAGTTTAGGAGGCTTTTTTTATTATCACCCTGGACGCTCTTTGCCCTTAGCATAGATAGGGGAAAGCATACAAAAAAAACACTTCTTCCCCTAGTAATTTGGGAAAGAAATGCTTTATTCTATGAAAAATCAATTTTTATACACATGCTCATTAGCTGTAGTTCAGAGTTCTCGAGAAATGAAATAAATCAGTTTGACGTTCGGCTGAACTAGCTTTTCCAAATTCGTGGTGTTTTTTTCTTTCCACCAGTATTGTGCACTAATTTCTCACTTTCATTCTTCATGGTAAATGAGCTCGTAAATTCATGTATGTTTGACAAAGAGCTTCTATTTCTGTTTGCACAAAGAAACGATTTCCTAGAATATCTAGGATTCAGTTACTTATTATATTTCTTCACTTCTATTAATGACCTTTTCTGTGTAGCATTTATCACTCAATACTTGTTGATACACATCCGCCAGTTTGCTGCCAATTTCTTTAATGTCTTTGGCTTTCGCTGTTTGGTAGCCACTTTCAGTTAAATCCGGAAGCTGCTTTTCAATCATCTCTTTGATCTGTTTTTGAAATTCCCAATTATCTATCCCCATAAAACAGTTTTTTCCATCTTCCAGCCAACCGCTATAAACTGGGATATCTCTTACTAAAACATTTTGCCTGCTAGCCAAAGCTTCCAAAACAACGATCCCCTCTGTCTCTTCATAAGAAGGAAAGAAGAACAGATCAGCACCGGAATACGCCCCTTCAATGATATCTCCTTTAATATAGCCAGGGAAAATAACATTTTCCGTGTGCGCCTTTTTCACAATGCGGCGAACCTCTTTGGGAATACTTATCATGGGCACATGACCAAACCAGATAAATGTATACTCAGGCATCTGGCGGGCAATTTCGACAAAATCAGTGATTCCTTTACGTTTGAAAAAAAGACCTACACAGATAATCACTTTTTGATCTGCAGTCAAATGAAAATAGTCTCGAAATAGTTTTTCTTTTTCTGCTTTCGGCTGATACTTTTCGATATCAATACCGTTTGAAACAACCTTAATTGGAGCATTCAACCCATAGCTTTCCAGCAATTTTTTAGAATAGTCCGTTGGCGTGATCAAATAATCCGCTTTTGAATAAAGATGGACTAGATATTTTTTAAACCATGGTGCCAATTGGTTTGATCCGATAAAAGAGTTCCTGAAATCCTCTTCCGTAGAGTGCGCATGGTAGATGATTTTCTTTCCTAAACGTCGGGCTTTGGAAATCATACGGTAACTGCTGAGCCCATACGTATTGATATGAAGAATATCATAATCTGTACATTTATGATCTAAGGTATAATCAATACCCATTTCAGAGAGTGCTTTTTTCTGGTGCTCCAACGCTCGACCAATACCAGACTTTGCCAACACCTTTTCTCCTTCAAAATAAAGCAATACTTTCAAAGTCATCTCTCCTTTCTCTTTAAAAGTTTGATGTCACCATCAATGATCGTCATCCGACCTCTGTCTCCAAATATTTATCAATTAGTTGCCACGAAGTACCTATTGCAATAACAACTAAAATTACCAAGTAAATCAGAAAATTTCCTTTCATTACGGAATCAGGTATTAGCTGCTGTGAAAATAGGAACCCTATTAGCAGCATAAGAAAAATAACAACCAACCAATTCTTAGAAAGCTGTGGAAGCCAACGCTGCCAAACAACTTGCGCCAGCAACACAAAAAACTGCAACAGGATATAAAAACTAAGTAGGACAAACCAGAAAGAAATACTTTTCAAATAAGGAATATCAAACTGAGGAACATCCAGACGTTGAAACATAATTAAGTGCGCAACACTAGCGATTCCCCAATTGACCAAAATAAAAACCAGCCCACTTACAACAGATAATAAAAGGTTGACCAGATACAACACTCCAGTCTTTAAAGGCAGTAATCGAACCCTCTTTGATAGGAAAAAGGCTGAAAATCTTGATGTGTCACAGAATATAAAACTAATGGATAACAACAAAATCAGCGTGTTTAACCGACCGGAGACATTTCTATCTCCTTGAGTGAGATAGAAGTAAATACTGACAAAGCTGTAAAAAAGACTGAAGATTACGCCTGAAAAATAGAGTGTTCTTGTTTTACTGTTATTTAATAGCGCTAACCATTTCATTTCGCCAGCTCCTCCCTATAAAGCTCTTCCAAACCAATTTCTCTGGTTTCTCGTAATGACTCAAGCTCTTGATGAAGAACGATTTCTCTATTCTTCAAAATCAGCACTTCATCCACAATCGTTTCAATTTCCGCTAGTTGATGTGTAGTAATCAAAATAAGGCTATCTTCCTCAAACCAGCGAAGCAACGACTGAATGATTCTTTCCCTCGTCAATAAATCAATACCATTCAAGGGTTCATCTAAGAGATAAACAGCAGTTTTTCTTGCTAAAGCAACCGCTAAAGAAACTTTTCCCTTCTGTCCTAGAGATAAAACCTTCAACTTCATTTTCTTTTCTAATTCCATGAAATCCAGCAACTCAGCCGCTCGCTCCAAAGAAAAATCCTCATAAAATTGATGATAAAAGCTCAACACTTTTTCTATTGTAAAATCTTTGGGAAAATCATTTAGGTCCACTAAATAGGAGACCTTTGATTTGGTTCCATGATTTATCGGTAAACCATCAATGGTCATTTGACCCTTCCAATTTAAAGCTAATCCTGAAAGCAAGCGCATGATTGTCGTTTTTCCTGAGCCATTTTCACCTAAGAGAGCAATGATTCGTCCCCTGTCTAAAGAAAAATTCAAATTTGAAAAAATCTTTTTACCGCCCTTTTTGTAGTCTAAATTTTTTACTTCCACAAAACTCATTCTTGTCCCTCCTCAACAAAATGCTGCAAGCGATCTAAAGACTCTGCTTTAGTAAAACCCAACAGCTTCATATTTAATAAGTAGTCCGTCATCACTTCGGTAATCTTTTCGCGATTCAGCTTTTCCACTATATCCTGATCTTCTGTAACAAAGCGTCCCTTTCCTCTCTCCGAATAAAGAATCTCCATTCGCTCAAGTTCCTGTAAAGCCCGTTGAACCGTATTCGGATTGGTTGATAATTGAACAGCCATTTCTCTGACAGCCATTACTTTATTGCCCGGTTTCAGTTTTCCAACAATGATTTGCTGAATGATTTCATCCATGATTTGTAAATAAATGGGTCGGTTCTCTGCAAAATTCATTTCATCCCTCCCAAAACTAGTGTACTAGAACAATAGTACACTAGTTTTAAGAATTGTCAACCCGTCATTGAAATAGTGGCAGAAACAAAACTTTTTTTTAATACATCTGAAAATAGAAAAAAGCACTAATCAAGATTTCTCCTGATTAGTGCTCATCATTTAGTCGTTCACCAACACTCTATTGGAAAGTGTAATAATCAAACTGCCTCTTTACCTCAAATCCCAAAGAGCAATACAAATGAAATGCATTTAGATTATTCGTTTCTACCTCTAAATAAATCAATTTCGGATTTTTCTTTAGAATTTCCAGAATCGCGGTGGATAAAACCTTTCGGCCAATTCCTCGCCCGCGTTGTTCTTTCTGCACAACAAAACCATAAATACCGAAGCGACCTTCTGATTCGTCTATTCGTAGACAAGAGAAGATATCGTCGGCCTCTTTGTAAAGCATGATCCTGTCTAAATCTTCCTGTGGTATGTCATAGTCTTCCCCATCATTCATAAAACGACCAATTTCTTTTCGTTCCGCTGCTGTTCCTTTCGTCAGAGAAAGCAACTGTTCAGTCATTGGATTGAAATTATTCTGGTTTAGTTCCATATAAGCTTCAGAAAAATCGGCTTTACATTGCATCTGTTCAATGGATTTTTTTAATCGTTCATCCCGTTGGTCAACAATCAAGAAAGCTTCACTGATTTTCTGCTTTTCAACATAAGAATGTAAATACGCTAGGACTGTTTCGAAATACCGTTCTGGCTTCTGTGAAATAATTGATACTTCCAGTTCTTGAGGGTCAAAGGAAGACAGCCAAGCATATACCTCTAATTTTTCATCATTCCATAATAACAAATGTTTACTTCGATCAGCATCTAAATAATCCAAATCAAGCTTATGTCCGATGTTTTCTTTTTCAACTGTCGCTTTCAGTTCTCTGATTGCTGCCTTTTCATTCCCAGTTAATTTCTTTGTTACATACATTTTTTCGTTTAAATTTTCGTTCAAAAAATTTCCTCCTAATAGTTGTTTTTCCTTCTGCGTTATCTATTTTAATCATTGTCATCATAACTTCACCTACACTTTTATTTTTCCGCTTATCACTAAAATTGAAAGCGGTATATTGACTATAACATAACGAGAATCATTAGAAAAGAAGGACTTAAAGAGGGTTTTTATTGCTTGTTTTGATATATGTCATCAGACAGCTTTTTAACATGCAAAATTATAGACAAAGAAAAAACAGAACCCTTGTTGCGTAAGGGTTCTGCTTCTATCATTTTACTTTTCTTCTTCTTCGGTCATGAAGGTATTGAAGACTTCTTCAATCATATCCCACTCAGCGTCCGTTTCGATTTGCTGCAGCTCACCTTCAGTTCCTTCTTCATTTTCGATATAAGCATAGGCTTGTAGTTCAACATCTTCTTCTTCCGGCACACCAGCTGGATAAAGAAGGACGTAATTCTTACCAAATTCTTCTTGACCGTCAACAGTCAGTAAAATTTCGTAAAGGGTTTCGTTCCCCTGTTCGTCTACTAATGTAATATGCTCATGTCCTTCATGATTATGTTCTGTCATTGTCATTCTCCTTTTGATTTCCGAGGAAACTAGCCAGGTATCTGTCTTGTTTCTTCTTTTTTGAGGTCCGATAGCCATTACTTCTAGAGGTTCCTGCAACAGAGTAATGGTTCTCCTTTTATTTTTTGTAGAAACTGGTCAGGTCACTGTCCAATTTCTCTTTTTCGGAGGTCCGATGGCCATTACTTCTAGATGTTCCTACGCAAGAGTAATGGCCTTCTTTTTTCTAACCGATCTTTTATCTTTAAACTATTCCTACTTAATTGTTTATCACATTAAGGTCGAAACAGCAAGAATAACAGATTTTATCCCTATATAGGGGATGTTTTCTTTACTTGTTGCTAGCTCTATCTAAGTAATTTTGTAAGATCATGACTGCCGCCACTTTATCGATTACTTTTTTTCGCTTAGCACGAGATGCATTCGCTTGTTCAATCAGCATTCGTTCTGCCTGAACAGTTGTCAAACGTTCATCCTGATACTCTACGGGCAAGTGAAATAGCTCCTCCACCTGCTTCCCGTAGGCCATTGACGCTTCCGCTCTGGGACCGATTGAATTATTCATGTTTTTCGGCAAGCCGACAACGACTTTGGTCACTTCATATTCCTTTATCAGTTCACCCAGACGGTCAAAACCAAATTCCTGCTCCTCTTCATTGATACGGATAATCTCTATCCCTTGAGCAGTCCAGCCAAGAAGATCACTGACAGCTACACCGACTGTCTTTGATCCTACATCTAATCCCATAACTCTCATCGAAGATTGATACCATAGCTTGTCAGGTAATGTTTCACAAGCTCTTCCATGATTTCATCACGCTCATGACGGCGAATTAAATTCCGCGCATCCTGATAGCGAGGAATGTAGGCCGGGTCTCCTGAAAGTAAATATCCCACAATCTGATTGATAGGATTGTAACCCTTTTCTTCTAATGCTCGATATACGGTAGCTAGAGTCTCGCTAACTTCCTTCTTGCGACTTTCATCAAAGTCAAATCGCACTGTTTCATCTGTAAAACCCATTTATCTACACCTCTTTTCTTTCTATTCACACACATTCATTCTACTAGAAAGTGCCTAAAACTACAAATAAAAATTCAGAATCGTATAACTAATTTAAACAAATCCAACAAAAAAATGCCTCATTCACCTGAAAAGAGACATTTAGAGTAAAGATTGACCGCTTTAATTAAATAAAAAACGTAACAACTACAGACTAAACTTGCTTCACACGTCTTTCATCACTTTGACCATTAATGCTTTTTGTGCATGCAATCGATTTTCTGCTTCTTGATAAATAACAGAGTGTTCGCCATCGATCACAGATGCTGTGACCTCTTCACCACGATGAGCAGGCAGGCAATGTAAAAACGTAAAGTCTTTCTTGGCATGCTTCACCAAGGCATCATTCACCTGATACTTATGAAAAGCAACTTCTCGTTCCTTTTGCTCCGCTTCACTTCCCATACTTGCCCACACATCAGTAACTACTACATCGGCATTCTTCACTGCTTCGATTGGATTTTCTGTAAGTACGATCTCACTGCCTGTTTTTATCGCGATTTCCTCCGCTAATTGAGTAAACTCGACTTTTGGTTCATAGCCGACAGGTGATGCAATCGAAATGTCCATCCCTACAATACTGCCACCAAGCAGAAAGGAATGAGCCATATTATTTCCATCTCCTACATAGGCCAATTTTAAACCAGCCAGCTTATTTTTTTCTTCATAGATTGTCATAAAATCAGCTAAAACCTGACAGGGATGGTGATTATCCGTTAGCCCGTTGATGATTGGAATAGAGGCTTCTTCAGCTAATTCCTGAACGACTTGATCTGAATAAGTCCGAATCATAATACCGTCTACATAAGACGACAGAACATTTGCTGTATCTTTGACCGGCTCCCCTCTTCCCATTTGAGTATTTTTACTGTCCAAAACAATCGCCTGCCCACCTAGTTGAATAATTCCTGCTTCAAAAGAGACCCGTGTTCGCGTACTGTTTTTCTCGAAAATCATTGCTAAAATCTTTCCAGACAATGCGGTGTTATACTCCTTAGGATTCTTTTTCATCGCAATCCCGAGCTGAATGATTTCATGAAAATCTTCTTTCGTCAGTTCCGTTAAATCTAAAATACTTTTTCCTAAAAGCGTGTCAGACATGTGCTAATTCCTCCAATACTTGGTCGATTTTTTCTATTCCTTCTGTAAGTTCATTTTCAGTAATTGTCAATGGTGGCAACAAGCGCAGAACTGTCGAACCTGCTTTTAAAACAAGAACATTCTTTTGCTGCAACTTATCTATAGCGAGCTCCAAGAGTTGTCTATCTGATAGCTCAATACCAATCATCAAGCCCATTCCTCGCACATTCGTAACAATCGGATTACCGCTTAAACATTTCTCGAGTGTTTCCATTGCGAACAAGCCTTTTTTCTTGGTATCAGCCAAAAATTCTGGCTGACGAATGAGTGATACAACCTCTCCGGCAACAGCCATCGCTAGTTTATTTCCACCAAAGGTTGAACCATGGCTCCCCGCTTGAAATGCGTCTGCATATTTCGCTTTGCCGAGCATCGCGCCGACTGGAAACCCATTGCCAAGACCTTTCGCCAAAGTGATAACATCAGGCGTAATATCATAGGCTTCAGACACATAGAAAGCGCCTGTTCGCCCAATACCTGTCTGCACCTCATCTACAATCACTAAAGAACCGTTTTTCTCACAAAGTGCGACCACTTGCTTGATCCACTGTTTTTCAGCTGGAATCACACCACCCTCTCCTTGAATCAGTTCCAACATAACAGCCGCCGTATTTCCATCTAGCTCCTGCTCTAATTTATCCAATGCATTATATGGAACATACGCAAATTCCGGCAATAATGGATAAAATCCTTGATGAATTGCAGCTTGTCCTGTAGCACTCATAGCGCCAAAGGTCCTACCATGAAAGGATTGTTCAAAGGTGATGATTTTGCTTCTGCCCGTTGCTTTACGGGCCAATTTTATAGCTGCTTCATTTGCTTCAGCCCCACTATTACAAAAATAGGCTAAATAGTCAGAGGCACCGGCTAACTGTTTTGCCAGGTCTTCTTGAAGACTGTTTTCGTATAGATTGGGTGTGTGCCAAATTTTTTCAGATTGCTCTTTTAAAACTTGATTAAGCACCGGATGATTATAGCCTAAATTGACAACGCCGATCCCACTAGTAAAATCAAGATATTTTTTTCCGTCAGAATCAATCAAATAGTTCTTATCCCCTGCAACAAACTCGATGTTTTTTCGTTTATAGTTTGGAAATAACTGTGTCATACCAGCACCTTCTTTCCTTGGATCACTGTACCCTTTTTCAAAATATCATCTGTGATATGAATACTACTAACTCCGGCATGAAGAGCAGCCATGGCACTTTTGACTTTAGGAATCATCCCTCCTGTGATAACCTGCTCCTCTATTAATTGATCGGTCTCTGCTACTGAAATGTCTTGTAGATACACGCCGTCCTTTCTGATACCCGCTACATCGGTTAATAAGTAAAGTGCCTCTGCGTCTAAAGCTGAAGCGACATGACAAGCTGTATCATCTGCATTGATATTCAACCATTTACCAGAAGCTGTCAGTCCAAGAGGAGCAATAATCGGAATATACCCTTTTTCAAGAAGGTCGACCAGTAAATCCGTTCGAATTTCCGTTACTTTTCCAACATGCCCAAGTGCTTGTTTATCCAAATACTCGCCCAAAATGATGCCGTTGCTTGAGGCGTTCAGCCCAACAGCAGAGAGATTCTGTTGCTGAAATCTAGAGGTGATCAACGGTTGAACCTGACCAATCAAGACCATTTGTGTAATTTTTAGTACCTCATTCGTTGTGACGCGCAGCCCTTCCTTATGACAGACGGGAACCTTTAAGCGAGTCATCATTTCAGAGATATAGTGTCCCCCACCATGTATGATGATGATTTTTTTACCTTCTGACCGCCATGCGTGTATTTGCTGAAAAAACTCTTCTGTCAAACAGTCCCCAGCAGCGCCGCCAATTTTTATAACTAACAATTCATCCAAATAAACTGCTCCTCTCTGTCTTAGGTATGGTATAGTGCGTTGATTTCTACATATTTGTACGTCAGATCGCAGCCCCAGGCAGTTCCTGTTTTTGTGCCATCCTGAAGATCAACGAGAATCATAATTTTGTCCTGTACAAGAATCTCTCTCATTTTCATTTCATCAAAGCTTTGCGGCTGACTATTGATCAGTACTGGCAATCCACCAATTGAGATGGTTACTTTTTCAGGATCGATAGATGGGTCTGCGTACCCAATTGCACAAATGATTCTGCCCCAATTAGGGTCTGCACCAAACATCGCTGTTTTTACCAAGGAAGAGCCGACAATTTTTTTCGCAATCATTCTGGCTGTCAGCTGATCCTTCGCGTGAGTGACGGCTGCTTCGATCAGCTTGGTCGCACCCTCACCATCCTGAGCAATCATTTTAGCAAGCTCTTCCATTACAACACGAAGCATCGCAGTAAATTCTTGATATCCTTCACTTTCTTTTTGGATGAAAGGATTGCCGGCTGCTCCATTGGCCATGACTAGAACCATGTCATTGGTCGAGGTGTCACCATCAACAGTGATTTGATTAAACGTTTGATCCGTTATGTGCTTCAAGGTCTCTTGCAGCAGCTGATTTTTAATTGCTGCATCTGTCGTGATAAAGGCCAACATCGTCGCCATATTCGGATGAATCATTCCAGAACCCTTAGCAACGCCTGCCATCGTTACCATTTCCCCATCTATTTCACTCATAACAACGATTTCCTTTGTTCGTGTATCTGTCGTTAAAATAGCCTCGTGAAAATGTCCAGGCGTTCCTTCTGTTTTATTCAAGCCGAAGATTCCTTTTTTGATGGTTGTCATCGGTAATTCTTGTCCAATAACACCCGTTGATGCAACAGCTACACTCCCAGAAGAAACACCTAACTTTTGTGCAGCCATTTGTTGCATCTCCTGGGCATGAAGAAGGCCATTTTTTCCCGTACAGGCATTCGCATTTCCCGAGTTTACGATTATTGCCTGTAAGTAATCCGATTTCAGGGCTTGTTTTGTTACTTGAATTGGTGCTGCCTGAACGGCGTTGGTCGTGAATACGCCTGCCGCTTGCGCCGGATACTCTGAATAGATCCAGCCGATATCTTTTCTTTTCCGCTTTAGTCCGCTGTGAAAGCCGTCTGCGTAAAAGCCCTTTGGTGAAGCAATTGTCCCGTTGATTGTTTTCATACTTTTTTATCTCCCTATGGATAGATTGATACATGCAGTAATCCTTCTGTTTCAGAAAAACCAGCAAAAAGATTCATGTTTTGAATCGCCTGACCTGCTGCACCCTTTCCTAAATTATCAATTGTTGTAACGAGTGTGATCATTCCTGTAGCTTCATTTACAGACAAACCAATGTCACAGAAATTCGTCCCGATAATCTGCTTCAACACTGGAAAACGATTTTCTTCTTGTATACGAATGAATGTTTTCCCCTCATAGCAACGTCGGTAAAGTTCGAGCAGCTCTTTGGGCTCTATTTTATTCTTAGGCTTTGCATACGCAGTCATAAAAATTCCTCTTGTCACAGGAATCAACGATGTCGTAAACTGAATCCCTGTAAGCGCTGGCTCCCAACGCTGAAACTGCTGAATAATTTCGGGAATGTGCTGGTGCTCATTCATTTTATAGACACTCATATTGTCATTTGCTTCAATAAAATGACTAGCTTGAGTCAAGCCTTTTCCTGCTCCAGATAGTCCAGATTTCCCATCAATAATGATGGAATCCAGTTCTATGAGCTGTTCTTGTAATAATGGAGCAAAGCTTAGCTCTGCAGCAGTCGCGTAGCAGCCGGGATTCGCTATAAATGGTTTTGAAATATCTGCTCTATATTCAGCCAACCCATAATCAAAGGCCTCAATCAATGGATAATGGGCAGCTTCTTTTTTGTACCACTTTTCATAAGCCCCCTGTTCCTCCAATCGAAAATCACCCGACAAATCGATTAGTGGAAACCCATTTTTAACAAATGGTGCCGCAACTTCTTTTGAAATTCCCGATGGCAAAGCTAAAAATACCAAATCACTCTGTGCCATGATTTTCTCTGGATTTATTGGCTCTAAAGGAAGTGATAGCAATCCCTTAAGATAAGGATAAAACGTATCGATCGATTGATTCTCCGTCTGACTATGAATAGAAACGATCTCAACATAAGGATGAGTATGCAAATAGCGAATTACCTCTAATCCACTGTAACCAGTTGCACCAATTATAGAAACCTTCATTTATTTTCACCTC
This sequence comes from Enterococcus sp. 9E7_DIV0242, assembly GCF_002140975.2. NCBI lineage: Bacteria > Bacillati > Bacillota > Bacilli > Lactobacillales > Enterococcaceae > Enterococcus > Candidatus Enterococcus clewellii. Next base: position 69,675 of record NZ_CP147247.1, on the reverse strand, counting down.
TTCATTTTCTTTTCATAAAAAAGAAACGTTTTTCACATTATAGTTTCATAACCGGATGAAGTCAATGGTTTTTTATTAATTTATTCGTAAATATAGAAAAAATATGCATTTTAAAGCGATAAAAATGAATATTAATAATGTATAATTGTTTATTTATGCAAAAAGAAGCATGTGAGATAACAGAAATCTATTTCTGCTGTCTCACACGCTTCGTTATTCATTATAATCAGAAAAAATAAAATTGTCCTATAATCAAAAGTATCAGGATAATAATTCCAGGTAGATAATTCGATACTCTAATTTTTGTTAATCCGGTGATATTCAACCCAATTGCAAGAATCATTAGTCCACCGATACCGCTAATTCCAGTCATTAGTAAATCAAGTAACGCTTCTGGAACGTAACCCATCAACAAGCTCGCTGCTATTGCGATAATGCCCTGATACAGCAGAACCGGAACAGATGAGAATAAAACCCCGACTCCCAGTGTTGCTGTAAGCATGATTGCCATAAAGCCATCCATGACGGATTTAGTAAAAAGCGTCTGGTGATTGCCTGACACGCCACTCTCGATTGCTCCGATAATGGCCATTGATCCAACAAGGAATATTAAAGAGGCTGTGACAAAGCCTTCCGCAAAATTACTACCCGATTTCGCAAACCGTTTTTCCAGATACAAACCAAAGCGATTCATCCGATCCTCGATTTTTGCCAGCTCACCAATCATTGCTCCTAAGCACAAACTGATCAACACAAGAATAAAGGATTCTGCCTTAAATGACATCTGAATCCCCAAAGCAATGACACCTAGCCCAATTCCCTTCGTTACTGTATCCTTCGTTTCCTCACTCAAATTCCGCAATACTGCCCCCGCTAAGCTACCTGCAACTATCGCTGCTGCATTGACGATTGCCCCCAATAAAATCATACTTTCCCCTCCATCAAAGACTGATACTCACCCGTATTGAGTGTTCTTCAAGTCTCCCTTAAAAATACATAAACAGACAATTGACGCTCCATTCTTTTCTCTCATACGATTCAATAGAATGAGAAATACTTCACACAAAAATTAGCAGTAAAGCCAAAAACAGTAAGATTATCTTTCATTGACTGTACAAAACAGTGCGGCACTGATCTTACAAGTATTTAAGGTTTATTTCTTCGCTTAATACTCATTCTCACTCTCGATTTTTCTATTATAGCATGTTATTTTCAGAATATTCTAAGATAATTTCAGAAATAGTGAATTATTCCGCATTAAATTGTTCATAGGCTGTTTGGTCATATACTTTATCGATTTCCCCAATAAATTCTGTCGGCGTGTCTGGACGAACAAAGCCATTTTTAAATTGGTACAACCCATCATCATTGCACAGTTCAAACACGCCACCAAAATCATACCCTTCCTTTTTTTCTGTTAACGCCCACTTGATCCCCTCCCAGTTAACCAAATAAGGGGCCATCAACACTTGATTTTCATGCGTACTTCCTGCATACATATACCAGACCTTGCGCCCAGATAAAAAGCACAGCCCGCCAGCATCTGGTACACCTTGGATTGAAACAAGGATGATCTTCATTTTCCCAGATGCAAGAAAGGAGTCCGCCAAGCGTTCAAAATAGGCCTTTGGTCGATAAGATATTCCGTGGCGTTCGCTAGTGGTTGCATACAAATTATAGAAAATTTCCAGATCCGTGCGATCAGAAGAAATCCTACTTTCCAATCCATTTTTCTCAGCATAGCGTATGCGATACCTTGTTTTTCCATAAAAACCCGCCAAAACTTCTTCTTCTGTTTTTCCTTTTAAATTCACAATCATGTTATACCTTGGCTGAATCGTTCCCTTGCCACTTAATCCTCTGTTTCGTACAATAAATCCAGCTGTTCTTAATTGCTTGTCGAGCACTTCAGTGTATAGGTATTCAGGATCCATTCTTAAAAGAAATACGTCTCTTTTTTTCAATTCAAGTTCCGCTTCTTGAATCAGTTGTTGCATATAATCGACTGAAACTTTGTCCATTACCGGACCTTTCGTGACATAGGCAAATCGTTTTTCACCAACATTTTTGATCATTAAAATGGACATTGCTGCAACAATTTTTCCAGCTTCTTCCAAATAGACATATAAAGGTTCCCAGCACTCCTTTGCCTTACTCCAGCTCGTTTCCTGTGTAATTGATCCGTATTTAGCGTGTTGAACAAACCGATCATAGTCTTCCATTATGTTTTTATTTTTCACGTCATTCGTAATTATTGGCATTCGTATCCACTCCTTTTTATCAAAGATTACGATACACCTATGTACTTAAATCTACCTTAAAGCCTTCAGTCAGAACCCCCGATGCAAAAAAGTATTTCTTAGTAAAACTATTATAAGAAGAAGTTCGAAAAAAAAAAGAACCACAGCCTTATTTTGCTGTAGTTCTCAATCTTTTCATTATTATATCGAAAACAATCCTGTTGCGGATTCCGGATCAGTATCATAGACATTAAAAGTATGCCCAACACCTAGTCCGTATTCCTTCAAAATTGATTCCATCGCCATTTGAGCGAGTTCCTTCATATTGTTTTCCTTACTCAAATGTCCCAGATAGATGCGTTTAGTATTGGGACCAATCACATCAGCCATAACCAAGGCTCCATCATCGTTGGAAAGATGTCCTTGATCACCGAGGATACGCTGCTTCAAGCTCCATGGATACGCTCCTGCCCGCAGCATCCCTAAATCATGATTGCTTTCAATCAAGTACGCATCTGCATCACGAACAATTCCTCGAACATGATCACTGCAATACCCCGTGTCTGTCAAAATAACAAACGATTTATTTTCCTTATGAAAACGATAGAATTGAGGCGCAGCCGCATCATGAGATACGCCAAAGCTTTCAACATCCATATCGCCCATTGTAAGCACTTTTCCCATCTCAAAAATATGCTTTTGTTCCAAAGCAACATGGCCGATCAAAGGGTCCATCGCTTGCCATGTCTTTTCATTAGCATAAACATCCAGCTTGTATTTTCGTGCTAAAACACCTACACCGTGTATATGATCCCGATGTTCATGTGTCACAAGAACTGCATCCAGCTCATCCGGTGTGCGTCCAACCTCCGCCAATAGCGACGTGATTTTTTTCCCACTCAGTCCGGCATCCACCAGTATTTTCTTCTCTTTCGTCTCTATGAAAAGGGAATTGCCGGTACTGCCGCTGGCAAGCACACTGACATTAAAAGTACTTTCCTGATCCATCTTTACGCTTCCCTTCGTTTCAATTCCTTACAGCACTCTATTATACATTCATCAGCCCTGATTTTCCACCCTTGTAACTGTATTATTTGTGATGATCGTGTTACTCATTGCATTGACTTGCTCAATCTGCAAGCTCGTTTCATTAGAAGATATCCCAATGAACCAAACTGGAACATAAACATTCTTTTCCCTGATTTGATAAATACAGCTATAGGCCAATTTTGAAAAAGTAATGGTTGAATTACTTGGTATTTTACTATTGATATACAGCGTCTCCACTGCTTCATGTTCCGTATATAACGAGGTTTTTTCTCTTAGCTTCTCAATATTTTCAATATGATATTGCGTATAGGTTGCTATTTTAAACAGCTCATCTGTCTCATGTTTTTCCAAAGAAAGCGAGATTTCTGCACTGTCATCTCTAAATGCAATCCCTTCATAAACTTGAGAGACCGTTATCTCCGGAAAATCACCTGTCAAATTGGAAAACTGACTGTTATAGGTATATTCATTACCAAACAGAACATTCTCATTATTTGATAAAAATTCAGACAATGTTGTCTCCACATTCTTGGGATCTATATAATAATTTGCAGTAGGGTATCGAATCATCCCATTTTCAATAATATCCGTATTATAACGAAACAGGTTATTATCCCCCTGTTCAATACGTTTCTGCTGAACCATTTCATAAAAATTAGTTTTTTCCCCACTGAGATAATAACCTTCGATTTGGGCTGTAGAGAATGTGCCTTTATGCTCAATATTTTCCTTTTTCAAGCGGTGTTCCAAGCTTTCTGCTCGATCGGAATAAGAGACATTTCTTTCGTCCTGTACCCCTTCACGATAGATCCCAAACAGAAAAATATTGACACCGAAAAACACGAGAAAGAAGATCCACTCGATTCGTTTAAAATCCATTACTGCACCTCCCAGTTTGCGAGTTTTTCCAGTAACTCACGCTCTGGAAACCACTGGTCACGATAATAGATGTACCATTCAGGCATCAAATCCACTACCTGTTTGGTCTCCTCAAGCCGTTGCCACGTATACCCAATAATGATTGATTTGATTTCTGCTTCATCCGCACCATAAGCAATCAACGTATCCAATAAATCCGTCGAATCTTTCAACGTGATCTCTTCTTCAGAAGGAATTGGCACCTGAATTGTATCAACGCTGGTATCAATCGTTATCTTTGCCTGATCTGAATTCAGTTCAGTAGCTGCTACTTTTACCTGTCCCCGGTTGCTTTCACTGAAAACAGGGAACCCTTCTACAAAGGTTCGGTAGTTCACTGTTTCATTAGAGGTATCAAAATAGCGCAGATTTCCAATATTTGCCCCTAATTTTTTCACATATTTAAAGCTAGCTGAAAAAATATTCTGTTTCTCAGATTCACTCTTCAAGTTCCCATTGAAATGAATCGTCCCCAATTCATTGACCGTCAATTTTTCAGAACCCTTAGCATAAGAAATATCCGCACTTTCTTCATTCGTTTGAATATTTTCTGTATCGTTGAAAAAAGCATTCCTAAAAAGGGTTATCGGCTGTGAAGCTAGAATGTAACTATACTTCTTCAATTTCAATCCTTTTACCATATAGTAAGATTTATTCGAAAGCTCTGAGCGTTCAGCGATCTCAAAATAAGTTACTCCATCTTTGTCTAGTAGAGGCTCCACCTCTTCACGACTAAGAGATATCGTCGCTTGATAAACAATTTTATGGTTAAAATCAAAGAAAAAAATCTTCTTCTCATCAAAATCAACCTGAATACGATTGAAGTACGCATCCTCCATAGCTACCTCAGGCTCACCGGTATCGATGCCATATGTCATGAGGTATTCAGAAAGTAAGAATCGTCCCTCATACATCAGCTCAACGCCTTGATGCTCCGCATAATAACGATCAAACGCCTCATCATCCCCATTAACAGCGATAGATAATGGACCAAACTCACTTTCACTGATCAGCTTTTGAACAGAACCAATCAAGCTCTCACTGGCAGTCAAGGTCGACTCTGTTTCCATCATTCTCACCAAACGGATAGGAGCGAAGGTCTCCTGACTGGTCCGTTCTTTGATTGTTGTAGTAATCGTTGTTTCCCCTTGATTGACTGTTTCTTTGTTAGATGAACTAACCCAAATCGACCATGAAAAATACAAGCTGAGGATGATCATCGCAATCAAGCCGGGGCGAATCAATTTCTCTAAAAATGTCATTCCCACCATACCTCCTCATAAGGTTCATAAGGAAGGGAGATGTAGAACGTTGAGCCCTGTCCTTCTGTACTTTCAACCCAGATTGAACCGTTATGGGCCTTAATTACTTCCTTGGAAATCGCCAGACCCAGTCCAGTCCCACCTTGCGCACGTGCTCTGGCTTTATCCACTCTATAGAAACGTTCAAATACTTTATTGACATCCTTTTTCGGGATACCCAAGCCATTATCAGTAATACTGAAAACAACATTACTATGCGTTTCAAGTAATCGACAGATGATTTCTCCTCCGTCTGGAGAATATTTTATGGCATTGTTCATGATATTATCCAACACCTGAATGATTTTATCCGGGTCCAACTCCACCCAAAGATCCCGCTTAGTAAATTCCCGACGAATCGTAAATTTCTTATCATTATTCTCAACCATCATATCAAAACGGTCCAAGACAAAATTAATCAGCTCATTGAAATTGACATATTCTAATTGAAGCTCAGAATTTCCTGAGTCCATCCGTGACAGATTCAGCAAATCATTGATCATACGAATCATGCGGTCCGTTTCTTCCAAGGTAACTCTTAAGAAATCCGGCGCAACTTCCGGATTTTGCCAGGCGCCTTCATTCAACGCTTCAATATAACTTCGCATACTCGTTAGCGGTGTACGTAACTCATGAGAGACATTCGATACAAACTCCCGACGTTCCCGCTCATTTTTCTCCTGTTCCGTTACATCGTGCATTACGCAGACCAGCCCAGTAATAAATCCAGATTCGCGTCTGATCATAGCAAAATCAACCTTAAGGATCATCTGATCTGCTTCTTCATCAGATTGTGAGCGATCGATCAGCAGCTCATCCGGTTCTTCCAAAAGCTTCCGCAAGGTATAGTCCTCGTCAATATCCAACAGCTCCAACAGAGACATGCCAATGGCTTCCTCTGCCTTTACATTCAGTAATGTCGTAGCCATCTCATTGATCGTGATGACCTTCCCACGGCGGTCTGCCGCAACAACGCCATCAGTCATATGAGTCAACACACTATCTAAACGGTTTCGTTCTGACTCCATTGTTTCTTGAGCTTCTTCCACTCGCTCGCTCAATTGATTAAACGTTTCTGCCAATTGACCAAGCTCGTCTTTTCCATAAACCTTGACTTTCCCACTATAATCGCCTCGTGCGATTCGAAGGGCTTGTTCCTTCATTTCACCGATCGGCTGTGTGATCGATCGAGAAATCAGCAAGGTCACAATAATTGAAATCACGCCTGCAATCAATGAAGCCGTGAAAAAAATTCGAGCAATGTTAGTGACTTCCTCGTACTTGCTTTCAATATTACTTTTAACAAAAACAGCCCCAATGACTGCATCACCAGTCGGGGAATGGATTGGCTGTATATTGATATATACTCTTCTTCCACTTTCCACAGCAGCATATTTATTGCTGGTCAAATTATTCAAGTCAGCATATTCATTTTTCTTTCCCACGATTCCTTGGAGATTCAAATCACTCGTCGCGCGAACGATCCCTTTATCATCGATTACTCGAACTTCTAAAAATTCACTATTTGAATAACTACTTAACAGACGTTTCAAATCTGAATCGATTTCTGTTCGCTCTTGATCTTCACTACCAAGTGGACTGCTTAAAACATTGACTAGCTGTGTCACTTGACGATCGACATTATTTTTATATTCGCTAATTGTTGTGGTTTCCAACTCGCGGATAAAATAGCCGCCAATGATCTGAATTGCGATCACAAGCAGCAGGATAAATGAAATAGCAATCTTAAAATTGACGGACTGAAAAAAGTTAACCTTTTTTCTCATAACTCAATTACTCCTGTTCAGGATTTCTTAAATAGTAGCCTACCCCACGTCTGGTAACCAGATAAGTCGGGTGACTTGGGTTGTCTTCAATTTTTTCACGTAGACGACGAACTGTTACATCAACTGTTCTGACATCTCCGAAATAATCATAGCCCCATACAGTCTGCAATAAATGTTCTCTTGTCATAACCTGACCAATATGTTTTGCCAGATAAAACAGCAACTCAAACTCTCTATGGGTCAATTCAATTTTCTCCCCACGTTTAGAAACCATATATGCATCCGGATGGATCGTTAAATCACCGATCGTCAGTTCAGACGGCACAGCTTCCTCAGCCTCTTTCACGCTTGCTACACCGCGTCGAAGATTTGCCTTAACTCGAGCAACTAACTCTCTATTTGAGAATGGTTTTGTGACATAATCATCTGCGCCAAGCTCTAGCCCGAGTACTTTATCGATTTCAGAATCCTTTGCAGTAACCATGATAATCGGCATATCATATGTTTTTCGAATTTCTCTAGCTACTTCCAATCCGTCGATTTTAGGAAGCATCAAATCAAGCAAGACCAAATCCGGTTCTTCTTCTTTTACTTTCTCTAAAGCTTCTTCCCCATCATAGGCAGTAAATACTTCATACCCTTCTTTAACAAGATTGTATTTTACAATCTCCGAAATCGGCTTTTCATCATCTACAACTAATATTTTTTTCATAAAGAGGCACCTCTTTTTCTTCATTCTACTTTTTAGTATCTGTTGTTGTTTAACATTATACCTTATTTTATCAAGTCTTTCATCTTTGCTTACTGATTTTTCCAATTTCGAAACCTAGAAAAGCGAGATAACCAATCAATCAACTTGTTCTCTTCCTATTCTATTCCTATTTCGATGAAAAAAACAACCAGAAAGGCTGAATGTGCCTCCACAAAGAAACATCCAGACAATTTAGCCCATTTCCTTAGATCGATCTAAGTGTTTCGGCGAACAAAAAAAAGAACTGAGACATATTTGTATGTCCAGTCCTTTATTTCTTATACTTCTTCTGTGTCTAAAACGTATTTAGCAACAAGTGCTGCCAACAGTCCACCAATTAGTGGTGCAACGATGAATACCCACAGCTGAGATAATGCATCTCCACCTGCGAAGATTGCAGGACCCAAGCTTCTTGCCGGGTTAACAGAAGTACCTGTCAATGGAATACCCACCAAGTGAACCATCGTCAAAGTCAACCCAATAACGATACCTGCAAGCTTGGCATTGCCTTTTTTAGCGCTTGTCACAGTCATGATGACTAAAACAAAAATGAACGTCAGAATAACTTCCACAGCTAATGCACCTACAGTCGTTAGATCGCCAAAGCCATTTTGTCCAAGGTTCGCAGTATCACTGCCGCTCGCATTCAGAATCGTCAATAAAGTGAATGTTGCAATTATTGCACCAATAACCTGACCAACAATATAAAAGATAAATTCTTGTGTTGTGATGCGCTTGTTGACCCACATCCCCAAAGAAACAGCTGGATTCAGATGTGCACCTGAAACTGTCCCGATACTATAGGCAGCAGCTACGATCGTCAACCCGAATGCTAATGCGATACCTGTTGTACCGATCCCATCCATCCCGTTTCCAAGTACTGCTGTTGCTGTTCCGAAAAATACCAAAATAAATGTACCAATAAGTTCTGCTATTGCTTTTTTCAAAATTTTTCTCCCCTTTCATCTTAATGAGTTTAACATAACGCATGTTTTTTTAAAATACTTTTTTCATGAAATTTTCATATAAAAAAGCAAGATGATTTTCACTTATCATCTTGCTTCATTCTAGCACAATCCTGTACTGGTTCAATTATTTAGCTCATGTCGAGTTTTCTGTCTAATCTTCCAGTATCTGAATGCCTATTCCAAGAAGACCAGGACCTGTATGGACGACTAAGGCCGGACTAATATTGCCGAAGTAAATTTCCTCTGCTTGCGGGAAATGTTCTTTTAATTTTTGGTAGAATGTTTTCGCATCTTCCTCCGCTTCACCATGCGCAACAGCCAAAGATATCTTTTTATGGTTTCCGACAAACTCTTTAATTAATTCAAATGTCTTTTCAAGACTTTTCTTTCTTCCACGCGCTTTAGAAACAGTATAGTAGACCCCCTGTTCATTACACGAAATAATTGGATTCAACTTTAGAGCATTACCCAAAATAGAAGCAACCAAACCAATTCGACCGCCTTTTTGCAAATATTCCAATGTTGCTACATTGAAATAAATCTTGGAACGTTTGACATTTTCTTCTGTTTTTACTTTGATGTCTTCCCATGAATCGCCATTCTCAATCATTTTCGCCGCTTCGATCACTTGTAACCCGGCAGCGATTCCTATGTTTTTCGTATCAAGGACAAAAGACTCCAATGCAGGAAAATCTTCGGCAATCAAGCGAACGATATTATGTGTCCCGCTTAATCCACTGGAAATCGTCACTGCAAGAAGCTTTTCATAGCCATCTTCTTTGATTTTTTCAAAAATCTTAGTTATTGTTGCGCCATCAGGCAAAGAAGTACTTGGTATCTCCTGTGGTAAGCGACGGTACACTTCCTCAGGTGTAATATCTACTTTATCCGTATATACACGATCTTTGTAGATGATTTGTAGTGGAATAACATATATATTGTATTTTTCAACTAGCTCCTGTGGGACATCTGTACCAGAATCGACAAGTAGAGCAATTTTTTCTTTATTCATGATTATCTCTCCATTTTCTTCAAATATAGTTGTTCCAGCTCAATAACCTTCTCACTAAGCATCTTTGTCGCAAATGATAGGGTTGCTGCTTTTGCGGCAAGCAACTCTGTAGGGATCGGCTCAGAAAATGTCCCGATGGGCTCTTCTTCTAGTGCCTGACAGACAACTACTTTCAATGCTTTTTCCTGTTCACTGACAAACAGATCATAGGCCTCGCGAATTCCGACAACGGCTCCTTGGAATAGGATTCCCTGCTTGATTTCCGGAATCGTCAAAACCTGCTTTAGTAAAGTGATCGCTATTAGAAAAGCCAAATGCTTTTGGTTGTATCTCTTCTTTTTAGGCGCAGGAATCAACCCTTGCTTCACATAGTTATTTACCATAGATGAAGTCAGTAATGTATGCTTTTCTGTTGTAATCAATGGAGACAAATACTTTTCAACTAAAGTGATTACTTGATCCATATATAAATCAATATCCGGAAGCTCATGCCATCTTGGCAAATGAACATCCTTTAACTCTTCTCCCCATGATTTCAATGAAGTTCTCATATCATTCAACAAAACACACCACCTTTTTCTTATAAAATAGTAACATATTTATAAGAATCATTCAATCTAGTTTCGAAAACCAGATAATATTTTATTATTTCTTAATCTTCCAATCACTAACAGAATCATTTCAGCTGTGAATCTTAGCTTGCAAACAACTACTTTTTAAATGATTTCTCCTGCCTACCCCAGTCTTAAAGTGGCTGTTCCATCAGGAATCTCTTATCACAAGTCTGAAAAAGCACAAAAAAACTTTGTGCTCGCCTCTATTAAGACAATTAACCAGTTTGTCTTTTAAGCGTACAACAAAGTTTTTTCTCTTCTTATTTACTTTTCTTCAACGCATTCCTTCCAACCCAATAGCCCGAAAAAAGAAGTCCTTCCAACAAAATAAAGAACAACAAAAAGCAGTGCATGAAAAAGGTTTCCGGTAAAACGTTAATGATTGGATCTGTCGCTGGATTAAATAACCATGCATCATTGTTAAAAAAGATACTGTGGAATTGTACAAAAAATTGATCGAATCCAATAAACATCAAGAACAATAAAATTAACGGCAGAAGCATTCCAATTCTAAATGGATTCATCAATCGCCACAACCACCCATTTTTCTTCAGATAGCGCAAGAAGAAGCCAGAAGGAATAATGGTCACTAGCAACACTGCATAATTTAGCAGAAACAACCGCTTTACTTCGTAGAAATGAAGTGCCCCACTTTCTGATACTGGAAAATCAGAGAGCTTCAAAGTTGTGACAAATGGATTATTGAGATACTGCATCAACTGATCGAAATTAGCAATCAGCTCTTTTTTTCCAATTGTCGTATAATCAAGAATTTCCAAATAATCAATATCAAAAATATATAATGGGCGAAAATTAATTGTAACTGTAATACATAGCGACACGATTGTTAAAAAAAGACAAAGAAATCCTGCATATTCTAAAATTAATCCCTTACGTTTTCCCATATCAGATGTTCCACTCATCCAAAGAATCAACAGTGTAGGTCGCTGCAGTAGGCAAATTTGGTACCTCTTCTTTTTGAGTAAAGCCTGACAGCACTAACAATGTATCAATACCATTTTTAATTCCGGCTTGAATGTCCGTTTCATAGTTATCACCAACCATAAGCACGTCCTCCTTCGTCATGCCAAGAGCCTTCACTGCTTCATTCATAATGACGGCATTTGGCTTACCAATCATCACAGGTGCTTGTTGAACAGCGGTTTCAACAAGTGCAATCATTGATCCTGCTCCTGGAAGTAGACCACGTTCAGTAGGAATGTTCTTATCTGGATTCGTACCAATGAAGGTTGCCCCTTTCCTAATAGCAAGAGTCGCTTTAACAAACTTTTCATAAGTAATTGCCGTGTCCAATCCGACAACAACATAATCCGGTGTCTCTTCATCCCAAACAAACCCGGCAGCTAAAATCAAATCAACCAGTCCGGATTCGCCGATCACATAAACCTTATTTCCTTTATTCTCTTCTTTCATGTAATCGATTGTTGCCAGACTTGCTGTATAAATAGCAGCAGCAGGTACATGAATATCGAATTCCATTGCCAGCCGTTGTGCAACAGCCTCCGGAGTTTTTGTCGTATTGTTTGTAACGAAAAGAAAAGGCTGCTCACTCTGTTGGAGTCGCTCCACAAATCTTTTTCCAGCAGGAATAATTTCTTTGCCGAGATAAATCGTTCCATCTAAATCAATTAAGTAGCCCTTATATGTCATTACACTTATTGCTCCTCACGTTGACGAATCGTAAACGACCGATTCGTATTTTCTTTTTTCTCACTCTTCGCAACCGGGGTTTTGCTAGTTTCAGCATTGTCCTTTCTATTGCGGATCACTGGTTTGCTTTTTTTTGTATTGCTCTGAGCTTTTACCGGAGCTTTCTTCTCCTCGATATGTGCTTGATTGCGATTATTGCTGCGCTTGTTCCTTTTTCTGCGTGGATTTTGTTTTTCACGCTTACCACCCACACGTTTGATAACGAAATAGGCACAACCAAAATTACAAAACTCGTATAAGTAGTCCTCTAGCGTGTCAATCCGCTGATCAGGAGAAGCTTTTCTGTTTTCAACATCGAAGAAACCCTTCAACCGTAGTTGGTCATAGCCCCAATCGCCAACAATATAATCATATCTAGATAAAATATCACTAAACCGTTCACCAATTTTTTCAAGATCAAATGCTTCACGATGGTTTTTCACCAATACATATTGACGGTCACCTATCATGATTTGATGCTCATCTACGATCGAAACAAGCTCACCTTTTTGCTTGGTTTTTACAGGTTCTTCATTTATTTCTTCAATAACAGCTGTCAATTCAGCTGTTAACTCATTTTTTTCTTCAGTCTTTTCTGTCATGATTTCACCACCTGTCGTCCATTATACCTTGTTTTTTATTGATTGAATAGTAGCGTCTGAGATAGTCTCCTAAAACATTTCGAATGAACTCCGGAAAGAGAAATTCAACCTCACCAGCTATTTCCAGTGTTGGAAAGAAAGGAATAAATAGAAAATGATCTACTGTCGTAATCGTATACTGTTGATTAGCTTCGAGTGGTTGCTTGTTCCAATAGACCGTTTTCGTCTTTTTATCATAAGAAATCCCCTCATAAACAAGATCGCCAAATATTTTGCCACGAAAGCCCATACCGACGATTGAAAACTTTCTAAGAAAATGGCGATTTTTCTCCATCTCTCTAACAAAACGAATCATATCGCTACCAGAAAGTGTTACCCGTATCAAATGCATTGGATGAGGCAACACCCGATGAAGATCATCCTCCGTCACGCTACCTTTAGGAAGATTGCCAAGAAATAACCCCGTATTCAGAACTGCAGCTTCTGTGTCTCCGCGCTTTTTCACTGCCTTAAGTGCTTCAAAAATCAACGGATGAGAGTCATCCAGCTCTGCAGAAAGTTCATAAGGTAGGTTTGCAATTTTTTTCTTTTTCAAAAGAGCATGCCCTTGTTCTAAGTACCCTTCAATTTCTGCAACATCCTGAGGAAGCTCAAGTAGCTCGTCAGTGGGTAATGCCTCTGCTGACGTATCGATAATTTTTCCATTTTCCAGAAAAATCCGTACCTGCCCAACATACTGACCAAACTTACCAGCAGCGGATAACTGCGTTCTATTGATTTTCTCTCCATATCGGAATAGATGATGGGTATGTGCCCCTAAGAGCACATCAACTTCGGGATAATTCGTCGCAATTTTCATATCCTGATCGATCCCCAGATGGCTCATCAGTACAAGAATATCGCAAATTGGTCGAATCTCTTGAATCAAGGCGGGTAACGCCTCATCGACTGTGCGAATATCCCAGCCATTAGGCGCATAGGTCAGTGGAAAAGGTGCCGTTAATGCGATCAACCCGATTTTTGTATGGTTTGGTGTCTCCAAAATCTTATGCGTTTTAGCCCATGTCGGTCTTTCGCCTGTAGCTGGATCGTATAAATTTCCTAAAAGAATATCGAAATTTGCTTTTTCATAAAGGGCATTCAGTTGAGGTTTGGAATTCCCAACGCCTTCATTGTTGCCAATTGTCGCCGCATCATAATGGACCGTATTCATCAATTCAACATTTGCCACACCATCTGTCGCTTCCGTCAAAGGATGCCAACGATCAACGAAATCTCCCAAATCAACGGTAAATGTGCTTTTATCAAACGTTTGCACTTTTTGCTTCTCTATAAGAAACCGTCTGATTTTCGGCCAATTTTCAAAATGAGAGTGTAAGTCATTGGTATGTAGCAGAATGATCTCTTCCATATGCTACCTCCTCCATCGTTTCGTTCTCCAATTATAGTACCATAGTTTAAATTGATTCGTCTTTTCTATCGTTCTTTTTTCGTCAGCTTCTTTGCACTGAACCAGTGTTTAATAAAAAAACAAGCAGCTGTTTGTTGAAAAACAGGAAATAAAAAGTATTTTTTCTATATAAATGCTATACTAAATAGAGGATATATTGTTAGAAATTAAAAAGAAAAAGTATAGGGATATTTCTTATACTTTCTATTTCATCTGCAACTATCTTACACACAAAATACTACAGAAATGGGGATCAAAATGAAAAAGATCGCAGCAATTGTCGGGGGAATTATATTATTGGTTATGCTGTTTACAGCTCCTTGGGTAGCATTGACGCTAATAGGACTAATAGGTGGGGTTATCTCGCTTCGAAAATTTTTCTATTATCGAGGACAAAGACAACCTGATAAAGCGAAAACTTCCGCAATAGTTCTTGGGGTATCTGTTGCAGCGTTTGCCATTGGTGGTTATCTGATGCCTTCTACTACACCTGAAAAAGAGACCGCTTCAGAGAGTAAACAACGAACCACACAAACGACAAAGAAAGAAGTCCAAGAATCTTCTAAACAGGAAGAAATCACCTTAGGCTTATCAGAAACTGTTGAAACAGATGGTGCTGGGACAATAACCATTAAAGGAACGACAGAGCCTCATACAACCGTCTACCTGGCATCTGAATCCTCTGACAAAGGTGTTGAAGCAGATTCCGATGGAAATTTTGAACTGAACTATGCTCTCACAACCGATACTGAAAAAACGATTGAAGTCATCGCTGAGCGAGATGGACAAAAAATTACTAAACAAATAACTGCCAAACCCTCTACTGCCTTCATCGCAGCAAAGAAAGCAGAAGCAGATAAAAAAGCAGAAGAACTTCGAATCGCCCAAGAAGCAGAGCAAAAACAAGCTGAAATCGAACGCCTGACAAAAGAAGCTGAAGCAGTTGTTGCTCAAGCTGAAGCAAACCAAACCCGTGAGAATGTTGTTGCTGCTTCAACTGCTATTGCAGCTATTCCAGAAGGAAACCAAGGCTTATCCACTCGAGTTTCTGCGGTCGATACAGCCATTCATGCGCGTGAAGAGCAAGCAGCTCAGCAGGCAGCTGCCGCTGCGGAAGCAGAACAAGCGGCTCAGCAAGCGCAAAACGACGTAACACAGATGGTATTGGTTACACCTACAGGATCAAAATACCATAACAGAAAATGTGGAAATGGGACATACACGGAAGACACCTTAGATGCAGCTACTAGCAGAGGCTTAACACCGTGCTCTAAATGTTTCTAACTTCTTAAATAAATCTATTTCTTGACCATTCATAATATATTACGCTTTATTTTACGGTATAATAGAAAAAAGTTATTTTTTTGGAGGATCAATTATGGAAATCGCTACACCTATCGGCTCCGTCTGGTTGGATGCCAATGAACAAGGTCTGACACAGGTATCTTTTTTCCCAATAGAAAACCATCAGACGAACCAGTGGACGGAGCAAGCGGCTCAAGAATTAGCTTTTTATTTCTCCGGCACCCTCAAAGAATTCACGACTCCTTTATCCTTTGAAAAAGGAACTATTTTTCAACGCAAGGTATGGGATGCTTTAGCGGATATTCCTTATGGAGAAACTCGCTCATACCTAGACATTGCGATAGCTGTGAACTCTGAAAAAGCGGTGCGTGCAATTGGGCAAGCCAACCGAAACAATCCACTGCCGATCATCATTCCTTGCCATCGTGTCATCGGAAAAAACGGCAAGCTGACTGGTTATATGGGGAAAACCACCGAAGAAGGTCTTTCGATAAAATCCTACCTTCTTGAACTAGAAAATATTTTGTAAAATCTTGCGAAAAAAAGACTGAGCATTCTTATTGATAAGAGTGCTCAGCCTTTTTATTTTAATCATCCAAATATTCTCCTTTCGAAAATTCTGTTTCCTCATATTTACCTGAGTCCCCATAGTAACGATTATATCTTGTTTTGAACTTACGGAACGCATAGGTCACAAGCACCTTAATGATGGCATAAATCGGTATACCGAATATCAAACCAAACATTCCCAGTAAATCTCCCATAACCAGTAATACAATGACAATAGTCAATGGATGAACTACTAAATGTTTCCCCATCACCTGCGGTTCAATCAAATGACCATTCAACATCTGAACGATGACCCAGACGATACACATCTGCACCAGCATAGGAAAGGAAACCATAAATGCAACTATTGCCGCTGGAACAAAAGCCACGAACGGCCCAATATAGGGCACGACAGCAGTGATTCCAACAATAATAGAAAGGGTGCCGGAATACGGCATACCGATAATCAAAAATCCGATAAATGTCAGGACTCCGACAGCGATGGATACCAAAATTTGCCCTTTAAGATAGGCCCCAACCTGACTATTCATTGTAGCACCAATTTCTTTTGCATCTGCGCGGAATCTTGGTGGAATAATAGCCAAGATCGCTGAAAAGAACTTCTGATCATCCTTCAGCAAAAAGAAGGTAATAATTGGTGCTGTTACCATAATAAGCGCAAACCCGGTAATTGTTGAAAAGACAGTTGAAGCACCTGCTACAGCTTTAGTGAAATACTCGTCTAAGCTATTGGATAAGTTATCAAACCATTTTTGAACACTTGCCAAGCTATCACGCAAGGATTGTTCAAACGGCGTATCCCTGAAAAAATCGCTAATACTACGGGAAACATCGCTGATGTATGACGGGAAGTCTTTTACCAGACTGTTGATTTGATTTTGCAAAATAGGAATAATCAAGACCACACCTAAAGCAATCAATCCTATGATTAAAACAAATACAAGTGACACGCTAATAACCCGCTTTATCCCTCTTCTTTCCAGCCAATTGATTAAAGGATTAAGTAGATAATACAAAATAAGTGCTAAAATTACTGGACCGATCACTGTTTTGAAAATGATTTGAAGCGGTTCAAAAATAAACCCAACTAGATGAAAAACAAACACCACGCCACCCAATAATAACAGTGCAACCAAAGTAAATAATAAATTCCGACCACCAAGGAATGAAATCCATTTCGTTTCTTTTTTATCCATATCCACTCCTCCATTCATTGAGACTCTCTTTTCTCTTTCATTGTATCGAAGAATGAACAAAGTTGAAAGAATTTGACGTTGTACTTTCCCATGCATAGTGCAAAAACAGAGTCCCCCTCTAGCTGAGAAGGACTCTGTTTTTCAGGTTCTATACTTATTTATTTTGCTTTTTTGCGTTGTGATGCTTCCATGATTACAGGTAATATCACCGGACGACGTTTTGTCTGCTCAAAGAGATATCGGCTCAGTTGCTCCCGAATATCCTGCTTCAATTTACTCCATTCAAAGTCCTTATTCTCAAGATGTTTTTCAACAATCTCTGTCACAATATTACTGCTTTCCTGCATCAAATCTTTGCTTGTTTTCACATAAACAAAGCCTCTGGAGGTAATTTTAGCCGGAGAAACGATTTTCTTCTCACGACGATTAATTGTGATTACTGCAACAAAGATTCCATCCTCTGATAAGATTCGACGATCTCTAAGAACGATGTTTCCAATATCACCAACACCCAATCCATCGATCATGATGTTATCCGCAGTTGTTGTGCCGGATGCAGACATTTTTTTCTTTTTATACTCTAAAATGTCGCCTCGACCCGTAATAAAGATATTTTTGTAAGGAATGCCCAGCTCATGGGCTAAATCCGCATGTGCCGCCAATTGGCGGTACTCTCCTTGGACAGGAATAAAGAATTTTGGCTTCATTAAATTCAGCATCAATTGAAGATCTGCCGGATTTCCGTGACCGGAAACACGTAGATTATCAGAGATTTGTTTCACTGTCCCACCGGCACGGTACACGATATCTTCTGTCTTAGCAACAACAGTTTCCATCGCTGTAGTCGGTGTAGTTGTAATATAGACTAAATCGCCTTCTTTGATACTCACTAAACGATGTGTCTTGTTTGCCATTTTTTGCAGCGATTTGATCGGCTCACCCATACGCCCTGTTTCTAAAATCAACAGCTCTTCATCTGGGTACTTCTTCATATCTTTCGCAGTGACAATCAACTCTTCACTTGGCAACTCTAATTTATCCAAACGCATAGCTGTTCGAATGATTTTCTCCAAGTCGAGACCTGTCAAAACAACTTTACGACCTGACTTATGAGCTGCGTTCAGCACTTGCTGAACTCTTTTCAGATTACTGGCTACCGAAGCCACGATAATCCGACCTTCCCAGTATTGGATGGTATCATATACCTCATCTGCAATTTGCAGTTCAGAGGCTACTGGTACAGGATTTTCAGCATTCGACGAATCACTCAATAACGCCAATACGCCTTCACTACCAATTTCTGCCAAACGGCCAAAATCAGTTTGATACATTGGTGCAGCACTTTGGTCAAACTTGAAATCTCCTGTGTAAACGATATTTCCTTCACCTGTCTTGATACTGATTCCAATTGAATCTGGGATTGTATGTGTTGTTTTAAAGAAGCTAACAGTTGCATTACCGAAATCGATCTCAGTATGTGCATCAACAACATGGAAATCCTTGAATTTTTTAGATGATGGATGGTCGCTTACACTAAGTTTTGCAAGTTCCACAGTTAATTCTGTACCGAATACTGGCACCTGAACTTTAGATAGCAGATATGGTAACGCCCCGATGGCATCCGCATGTCCATGAGTTAGAAAAACTCCGGCTATCCGATCGATATTTTCCTCCAGATACGTAAAATCCGGAATCACAACATCGATTCCTAACAGTTCATTTTCCGGATATTTCAATCCGCAATCCAGCACAAAAATTTCATCTCCTACTTCAGCGATATACATATTTTTTCCATTTTCGCGTACACCGCCAAGTGGAATGATTCTTATTGTACTCACTCTTTTCACCTCTCTACTTTCTGCTTGATTCTATATCAAGTATTTGCAATATTTTTTCTTTCTCTTCAGAAGTACATGATACAAGAGGTAAACGTAAATCTCCAACAGAAACACCTAAGTGATCCAGCGCCATTTTTACAGGTGCAGGAGAAGGAACAGAGAATAAAGCATTCATTTTAGGCAACAGCTTCCGCTGGATCGCCGCAGCCTGCTTCAGCTCACCCTGATCCAACGCTTGAAACATGTCAAACATCTCATTACCAAAAATATGACTGGAGACAGAGATCACACCCTGCCCTCCTAAAGCTTTCGTTGCAAATGCAAGTGAATCTTCTCCCGTATATACCAGAAAATCTTTCGGTGCTTTTTCGATCAGCTCCGTTAAAGCATCCAGACCGGAACATTCCTTCACCGCAATAACGTTCTCTAACTCCGCCAACCTAAGTGTTGTCTCTACATCAAGGCTTGCAACTGTTCTGCCAGGAACATTGTACAAAATAATCGGCAGCTCACTTGCCTCAGCAATTGCCTTAAAGTGGTGATAAAGTCCCTCTTGATTGGGTTTATTATAATAAGGAACAACAGCCAATCCAGCATCGATCCCTTTTATTTGAGCGATTTCTTTTACAAACTCGACTGAATCCCTTGTATCATTAGTTCCAACACCACAAATAATCGGTACACGACCAGCTACTAAACGAATTACTTCGTTAAATAAATCGATTTCCTCATCATGTGTCAGTGTTGGAGACTCTCCCGTAGTCCCAGCAAGAATCAAGCCGTCTGTATGTGAGTCCAGTAGAAACTCTACTAGCTCCGGAAGCTTCGCAAAATCAATGTCTCCCGTTTCAGTAAATGGCGTGACCATTGCAGTAATGATTGAAGCATTTGTCAATTCCATACTCTTACCCCTCCATACTTTTTAAACTCGAACCAAATCCATTTCGTGAAGAGTCTCTGCAATTTGAACAGAGTTCCATGCAGCACCCTTTAGTAGATTGTCAGAGACGATCCATAAATGAAACCCTTTATCCTCATCCAAATCTTTACGAATTCTACCAACAAATGTGTCTTTCTTATCCACACTGGTCAATGCCTGAGGATAGAGCTGTTGACTTGGATCATCCTGTAAAACAACACCTGGTGCTGCTGACAGCACTTCCCGGATTGCTGTAACAGAAGTCTCATTTTCTACCTCTATATAGACTGATTCGGAATGTCCGGATAAAACTGGGATTCGAACACAGGTCGCACTGACCTTTAATGTGTCGTCCTCCATGATTTTCTTGGTCTCGTTGACCATCTTCCATTCCTCATAGGTATAATCGTCATCAGAGAACACATCGATTTGAGGAAGAGCATTGAATGCAATTGGATAATGCTTCTTATCTCCTCCACATGGCATGATTTCCGCAGTCAGCCCATCCGCCGGTGTCCCATTGATATAATCTACAGCCTGCTTCTTCAGCTCTTCCACAGCGCTGATGCCTGCTCCACTGACAGCCTGATAAGTAGAAACAATGATTCGATCTAAGCCAACCGCCTGTCTGATTGGTTCAAGTGCCACCATCATTTGGATAGTCGAGCAATTAGGGTTCGCAATAATCCCTTGATGCTTCTTCAAAGCTTCTCTATTAACCTCTGGAACCACCAAAGGAACATCCGCCGCCATCCGAAAATGACTGGTATTGTCGATTACTACTGCTCCCCGCTTCACTGCTTCCGGAGCAAATACTTTAGAGATACCTCCGCCGGCACTGAATAACGCAATATCGACATTTTCAAAAGACGCTGGAACTAATTCTTCCACAACCAGTGTCTGATCTTTAAATTTCAGTTCTTTACCCGCAGAACGTTTTGAAGCCAGAAGTTTGATTTGCTTGATCGGCAATTTTGTCTGCTCCAACATCTCGATCATTTTTGTTCCAACTGCCCCTGTTGCACCTACCACTGCAACAACATATGATTTTTCCATACTTAGTAAATCCCCTCTCGTCTTCTTGAAGAAAGTTGCTTTTTCCATTTTACCACAGGATGGATAATTACTACATAGCTGTCTTGTGATTTTGAAAAAATAAATGCAGCAAAACAATCCACATCAAGTACAAGTAATAATTGAGTTAGTTCCTAACGCGACTAACGTTTGGTACTTTCATTTCGCTTTATTGAGACAACATTTTGAAATGATTTTCAATAGAACCATCTATCTGGTCGTTTAATTCAAAAATGGGCTGTGACATTAGTATGCCTCAGCCCTTTAAAACCGAATAAACAGTGTTCCAGAAGTAGCTTTTTAGCCTTATTGCTTGAAGCTGACCACTTCTGTCACAACCTTGTCAATCCGTTCTATTTCTTGTCTTATTTACTGAATACTCACGCTCGTTCCGTACAGGTCCTAGCCTAATGCAACATCAAGGATCATCATAATGATAAAGCCAAGCATGACTCCGAAAACCGCGAAATGCCGTTTGCTTGTCAGTGTTTGTTGCGCTTCGGGTATCAATTCCTCAACAACGACATAAATCATTGCTCCTGCGGCAAACGCCAATGCGTATGGAAGAAGCAAGGACATTTTAGTTACAAGGATTGCCCCAATGATTCCGGCAATTGGTTCAACAATACCCGATGCTTGCCCATAAACAAATGACTTCCAGCGGCTTAATCCCTCTTGGCGCAATGGAATCGACACTGCCGCCCCCTCTGGAAAATTCTGAATCCCAATCCCCAAAGCGACGGAGATAGCCGCCAAGACAGCTGCTCTTGGATCATCTGCAGAAGCTGCCGCCCCAAAAGCGACCCCTACGGCCAACCCCTCTGGAATATTGTGGAGTGTAATTGAAAACACCAGTAAAATTGTCCTCTTTAAGTGAGAGGGCAACCCTTCTTGTTCGTGATTTGGACCAAAGTGCATATGAGGCAATGTTTTATCCGCGATATATAAAAAGAGGCCACCTAACCCAAACCCAATACTAACTACGAGCCAAGCAATATTCCCATTCTCTTCTGCACGTTCGATAGCTGGTGCAAGTAACGACCAAAAACTCGCAGCAATCATCACACCAGAGGCAAAGCCCAGCATCAAGTTCAATACATCCTTTTTGATATCTTTAAAGAAAAACACCAATCCTGCACCTAAAGCAGTCATGAAGTAAGTAAACCCAGTACCAACCAATGCCTGTTGCCATGGGTCCAATGCTATTAGCCAATCGATCATATCTTCCCTCCTAACCAACTTTTCTTAGTGACTTTATTTTATCACACTCGTTTTATACAGTCCAACTTATTTATTTTTTAGGCAGACCTAAAAACAAAACGTTTAACATTCTATTTTTACTTATTAAGTATATCCAATAAAAAAAGGATAAAAATAAAAGAACATATTCGCTTAAATTGTCTTAGTAAAGCCCTTTGTTTGGTTCGTTTCCTTTTCGAGCGTATACTTAATAGGAAGACAAATTTTGAAATGGAGTGATGAATGATGGTAGACACAATCAATGCGGGTACTGCCATGGTAAAAGTCTTGGAGAGTTGGGGAATCGATCATATTTATGGCATTCCCGGAGGATCATTCAATTCAACCATGGATGCTCTTTATAAAGAAAAAGACAGAATCAATTACATTCAAGTCAGACATGAAGAGGTTGGTGCTCTGGCAGCTGCGGCTGATGCTAAATTAACTGGTAAAATCGGGGCTGTTTTCGGGTCAGCCGGACCTGGTGCCACTCATTTGATCAATGGACTTTATGACGCCCAAATGGACCATGTCCCTGTTTTGGCATTGCTCGGACAAGTAGCCTCTTCTTCAATGAACTATAACTCCTTCCAAGAACTGAATGAAAATCCGATGTTTGCAGATGTCAGTGTGTATAATCGAACTGTGATGACACCTGAAAGTTTGCCGCATGTAATTGACGAAGCGATAAAAGCGGCATATAAGTATAACGGTGTTGCAGTTGTTACAATTCCTGTTGATTTTGGCTTTATTGAGATACCGGATACTTATCTATCAACAGCAATCAATCACAAAATAGGCTTGACGATGCCTGACAGCAAAGATATCCAAAAAGCAACTGTACTCATTGAACAAGCAAAACAGCCCATTCTTTATATTGGACAAGGTACCCGTGGCGGTTGGGCAGAAATTAAACGTTTTTCTGAATATTTCTCAATGCCTGTCGCTGCTGCAGTTCTAGCAAAAGGAATCGTCCCTGATTCCTACGAAAATTTCTTAGGCTTCGCTGCAAGAGTTGCAACCAAGCCGGCAAATGAAGCCTTGGCCGAAGCAGACCTCATTGTGTTCGTCGGCAGTGATTTTCCATTTGCCGCAGCCTTCTTCAATCCTGAAGCGGTCTTTATCCAAGTCGATATTGATGCAGCAAAATTTGGACGCAGACACAAAACAGATGTCTCTATTTTAGGTGACGCAAAAACAGCATTGAAAATGATGGTCGAGCAAGGAACACAACGACCAGAGGATACATGGTTAAAGGCAAACCAGGAGAACAAAAAGAACTGGATAAACTGGCTGCGAAGCTTTGATAATGCTAGCGATGCACCCCTTAGACCTGAGCCTGTATTCAAAGAAATACGTCGAATCGCAGAAGAAAATGCTGTTTTTGTTACAGATGTCGGCAATACAACGATTCATGCGATTCGCCTTCTTGATATGAATGGCAAACAACGATTCACTACCTCCGGTTGGTTTGCAACAATGGGAAATGGTATTCCCGGTGGTATTGCTGCAAAGCTTAGTTTCCCCGAACGCCAAGTATTTACGTTAAGCGGTGATGGAGCATTCGCCATGGTCATGCAAGATATCATTACTCAAGTAAAATATCAGCTGCCAATCATCAATGTCGTCTTTTCGAACGACTCATTTGGGTTTATTGAAGCGGAGCAAGAAGATACGGAGCAAAAGAAATTCGGTGTCTTTCTTGAGGGGGCCGATTATGGCAAAGCTGGTGAAGCACTTGGTGCAGATGGTTTCACAATCACAAACTATGAACAGCTAGCACCAGCCTTTGAAGCCGCTAAAAACAGTAAGCGACCAGTAGTCATTGATGTAAAAATTAGAAACGCCCGTCCACTTCCTGTTGAAGAGCTAGTTCTCGATCCGGAAAAATTCAGCCCGGAAGAAATAGATGCATTTAAGCAAAAATATGAAGTACACGGTATGCCAGTTTTGAAAGAATTACTGAAAAACCAATGAAAGAAAGGTCCTGCCACAGATTTACCGGCAGGACCTTTTTGATAGATACTTTCTATCTTACTAAAAAAAACAGACCGCGGATTCGAAATCCGCAATCTGCCTTAGTCTGTATTCACTTATTTTTCGTCATGCTTATGGAATTTTTCTTTCAGGTCGTCAAAGCCTTCTTTGATTTTATCGCCAAATTTTTCAGCGCCATCTTTAATATCTTCTCCAGCATCTCTTGCTTTTGTTTTTGCATCAGCAAAGCCAGATTGAAGTTTACCTTCAGCTTCTTTTCCTTTGTCATCCGTTACTTTTCCGACTGCTTCTTTTGTTTCACCTTGCACTTTATCTTTCGCATCATTTACACGTCCGTTTAAATCTGTCATATTTAACACCCTCCTAAATGATTTTGAATACACTATTAGCATAGCACCCTTAAAAAGTTGTATCAAATAATTCGCTCACTGGTAAGAGTTCAACCACTGCTTCACTTGATCGATTTCTTCCATCGTCACTTGATGCCCAGCCATCGTTTCAATAACGGTGACTTCAACTGCTCGTCTTTTCATCTGAGATGTAAGCTGTTGAAAAGCATCTATCGAAACAATTGGATCACTTTCTCCAAAGGTCATAAGTACCTTTTTTTCACTCAAATCAGTATCTCCCGTATCCACACCAAGTGACATAGGATGCAGCAATACAGCTTTTTTCAACTCGGACTTTCGTTCAAGTAAAAGATGACCGGCAATATTCGCTCCATTTGAATAGCCCAATATGGTCCAATCAGAAACCTTGATTCCTTTTTCTTTACTGACTTTGGTGATTTCTTCTAACAGATGATCCGTTTCCTCTTCCAGACTTTCAATATCAAACTGATTCAAACCATTTCTTTTAAAAAAACGATTCATGCCCTCTTCCATCACTCTTCCTCTAAAAGAAAGAATCGTGCTGGACGGATCAAGATATTCCGCAATTTCAATAAGTGATTGTTCATCTCCTCCGGTACCGTGAAGTAAAAGAAACAATTGCCCTGTCCCTTGTTTGAATACATACTTCATTTTAAAAACCCCTCTCAAACTTACTTTTAATAAGTAAATATAGTTTATCATCCCTTGCAAAATAGAACAAACAATTCGATCCAAATTAACCTTTGACAGATAGAATGCTTCTTGCTAAAATAAGAACATACGTTCGATAAAGGAGGCATAATTAATGGATATTGCTAAAAAAATTGAAATACTGGCTGAATCAGCCAAGTATGATGTATCCTGCGCAAGTAGTGGGGTCGCTGATAATACACGAACAGGAACAGTTGGCAGTACAGCTGCTGCAGGAATATGTCATTCATTTACCAGCGATGGCCGCTGTGTCTCCTTGTTGAAGTTGTTATTTACAAATGCTTGTATTTTTGATTGCCATTATTGTATTAACCGGAAATCCAACCACATCCCTCGGGCAACCTTTACGCCTCAGGAAGTGGCTGATTTAACAATGGATTTCTATATGAGAAATTATATCGAAGGTCTCTTTTTGAGCTCTGCCATTATTAAAAATGTCGATTATACCAGTGAATTACTTATTGAGACCTTAAAAATCCTACGTTACGAAAAAGGATTCAAGGGATATATCCATGTGAAGGCTATACCGGGAGCCGATGAAGCATTAATTGAACAACTAGGGTATCTTGCAGACAGAATGAGTGTCAATGTTGAGCTGCCATCTAGAGAAAGCTTGAAATTACTGGCACCTGATAAAGACCCCTTCTCGCTCTATAAACCAATGAAGCAAATTACAACCAAGAAAAAAGAATTATCTATGTTACCGGCTGTACGGCGTGGCCCAACCTTTGTTCCAGGGGGGCAATCCACACAAATGATTATAGGTGCTTCCCCTGAAACAGATCATGCTATCGTGAAAATCGCCGAAAATTTATATAATAAGTACGAGCTCAAGCGCGTCTATTACTCTGCTTATATCCCAGTGAATCAAGACTCTTTGCTTCCGGCGGTCACAACTGACCCGCCCCTGCTCAGAGAACACCGTCTCTATCAAGCCGATTGGTTGATGCGATTCTATCGTTTCAAGGCAGATGAGATCCTGTCACCGGAAAAACCGAATTTTAATTTGTATCTCGATCCTAAAGCAAATTGGGCAGTTCAAAATTATGAGCGGTTCCCAGTAGATGTTCAATCAGCTAGCTATGAAGTCCTGTTGCGAATTCCCGGCATCGGACCCAAAAGTGCTCAAAATATCGTAAAAGCAAGAAAGTATTATAAGCTTCATCTGACCGATCTGAAAAAGCTAGGTGTTGTGGTCAAACGAGCAAAATATTTTGTCAGCTGTAACGGTAGTATCATGGATGGGTTGATCAAAGAACCTGAATGGATCATCGCTTCCCTCGTTTCAGCTCGACAATTCAAAGCCTTGAAAAGGGCAAACACTCAAAAACTTGGCGAACAAATGACGCTTTTTGATGTTGAACGATTTGAGCGTACAAAAACAAAGGAGCTTAACCATGCTTATTGAACATTCAACAGAGACGTGGGAGTACGACGGCAGCTTCAATGGCTTTTTGACGATTGTCTACCATGCTTTCAAAAAACAGAGGTTTCCGGAAGTCATTTTGACTCCGGCTACCTCTGTTGAAACACTGTTTTTATGTGAATGGATTGATAAGGATGAAGAAAAAGCCCACAAAATATACCACCGGTTGCAACAACGACTTCGAATTGATAATTTCCAGTTCATTCTCGATGGTTTCTATGCAACAGTCGAGAATAAGGAGGTCCATCTACTCGAAGCCATTTTACTTGCCTTGAACACAAAGGATTCACTGTTCAATTTTATTGGCCATCCTTCTGTTCTTGCCATTCAAAAGGGGATCAAAACCTTATTAGGAGAAGCACACCTTTTGACCGGATTTGTTCGCTTTGAATACGTTGGAAAAATCTTATTCAGTAAGATCAGTCCGAAATATTTTTCACTGCCTTATATTTGTCCACATTTTGCTGAACGCTACCCATTGGAATCAATTATGATCTATGATGAAACCCATCGACTATTAGCACTAATCAAGCAAGGAGAGATTTCATTTGTAGAAGACACTAATTGTCCACAATTTGAAGAACAGCAATTAGAAGAAGAAATTCAAGCGCAATGGAAGACATTCCTTCAAGCAGTAACAATCCAAGAGCGCATCAATAAAAAAAATCAACTGAGCCACATGCCTTTACGTTTTCAAAAAAATATGCCGGAATGGCAATAACAAAAAAGAGACAGATTCGTTGTCTCTTTTTTGTTATTGCCTATACTATTAAAATTACTCTTACTTCATTGCCTTACTACCAATGTCTTTACGATAGAAGGTCCCCTTCGTATCCCTTGAATCAAGCAGATCATACACTTTTTTCTGTGCTTCTGCCAACGTTGTTCCTTCTGCCTCAATCAAATAAATTCGACCACCAGAGGAGACCAATTTCCCTTCTAGCTCTGCTACTCCAGCATAATATACCTGCTGATTCTCGCAATCAGAGAAATTAGGAAGGGCTACCCCTTTTTTGTACTCTTCAGGATAACCGTCTGCCGCAACGACTACGCCAAGACTGAAGCCCTCTGTTTTCCATTCAAGCTGGGGTTGTTCTCCATTAAGTAAATCCGTAATGATTTGTGCTAAATCGCTCTTCAAGCGCTGTAAAACAACCTGCGTTTCCGGATCACCGAAACGCGCATTGAACTCAATCACTTTTGGTCCTTCATTGGTTGCTATCAATCCTGCATACAGGATACCGGTAAATGAACAACCATCCTCAACCATCCCTGCAGCTGCCGGAATTAGAACAGTAGCTACAGCTTCATCGATCATTTCCTCTGGAATTTGCGGAACAGGACTATATGCGCCCATACCACCTGTATTCGGACCAAGATCATCGTCATACGCTCGTTTGTGGTCTTGGGCAATAGTCATCGGATAGACTTCTGTTCCTCGAACAAAAGCAAGGAGAGAAAATTCTTCTCCTTCAAGAAAATCTTCAACGACTACCTTTGCGCCACTTTCTCCAAAGCGATTGCCTTCCAGCATATCCTCCAATGCGTCGATTGCCTGCTCAACAGTTTCAGCAACAATAACTCCTTTGCCAGCTGCCAGACCATCCGCCTTGATAACAATTGGCGCTCCTTTGCTTTCAACATATTTTTTTGCTTCTTTAAAATCGAAAAAGGTTTGATGCCCGGCAGTTGGGATCGCATAACGGTTCATCAGATTCTTAGCAAAATCCTTTGACCCTTCGATCATTGCAGCTGCTTTTCTTGGACCAAATATTTTGAGCCCTGCTGCTTCAAAGTCATCAACGATTCCATTTAACAAGGGAACCTCCGGACCAACAAAGGTCCAATCGATGCCGTGCTCTTTAGCATAAAGAATCAAGCCTTCATGATCATTTTCCTCAATATCAACAAGGTGAATACCATCTTGCTTCATACCCGGATTTCCTTTTGCACAGTAAACCTTCTCAACTCTTGGACTTTGTTTAAGCTTTTGAGCGATCACATGCTCTCTGCCTCCACTGCCGATTACTAAAATTTTCAGTCCCATGTCGTCCTCCTTGATCAATGTCTAAAGTGTCTGATATCCGTGAATACCATCGCAATCCCATATTTATCGGCCATATCAATTGATTCTTGATCTCTGATACTGCCTCCCGGTTGGATGATCGCCTTGATTCCATGCTCACCTGCGTACTCTACACTATCACCCATTGGGAAATAAGCATCACTTGCCAAGACTGCATCAGTAATTTTTTCACCGGCTTGAGCAACAGCGATCTGAACAGAACCTACACGATTCATTTGACCGGCCCCGATCCCAATGGTCTGGTGTGCATTCGCAATAACAATGGCATTACTCTTCACGTGTTTAACTGCTTTCCAAGAAAATGCCAAAGCTTCCCATTCTTCCTCTGTCGGCTGACGCTTCGTTACCACTTTCCAGTCCACGCGTTCTTCTTTCACAATATCTTGATTTTGAACCAAAAGCCCACCTAAAACAGAAACCTTTTCGTTGTCTTTCGCCTCATCCTTTTGAGTGAAGTCTAGGGTCATCAAACGCAGATTCTTTTTCGCAGACAAAATTTCAAACGCTTTATCTGAAAAGCTTGGTGCAATGATGATTTCCAAAAATAACTGATGCATTTTTTCCGCAACGGCTTCATCCACTTCTCTATTCAAGACAATGATTCCACCAAAAATGGACACAGGATCAGCTTCATACGCAGCTGTATACGCTGAGAACAAGTCTTCTCCAATCCCAATACCACACGGATTCATATGCTTCACAGCAACGACAGCCGGCTGATCAAACTCACGTGCAATTCGGATCGCTGCATCCCCATCTTTTATGTTGTTGTATGACAGTTCTTTTCCATGCAGCTGTTTTGCACTGGCAATAGAAAATGGTACAGGCAAAGCCTCTTGATAAAACGCAGCTTGCTGGTGACTGTTCTCACCATAGCGTAATGATTGCTTCAGTTCATAGGTCAATGTCAGTGATTCAGGCTCGTTTTCTCCTGTCAGTTCAGTCAAATAGCCAGCAATCAATGCATCATAAGCCGCAGTATGACGAAAAACTTTCGCTGCCAGCTTTTGACGAGTCGTAGCTGTCGTGTCACCACCCTCTGACAGTTCCCCTAGAACAATACCATAATCAATCGGATCAACGACAACTGTTACAAATTGATGATTCTTAGCAGCACTTCTCAACATACTCGGTCCACCGATATCAATGTTTTCAATGGCTTCATCTACTGTCGTGCCAGGCTTCTGAATTGTTTCTTTAAATGGATACAAATTGACACAGACAATATCGATTGGCTGAATATCATGGTCGTTCATCGCGGCCATATGTTCAGGAATATCCCGTCTCCCCAATAGCCCACCATGTATTTTCGGATGCAAGGTTTTTACTCTACCATCCATCATTTCAGGAAAATTTGTCACTTCTTCAATCCCGATAGTTGGAATACCCGCTTGCTCCAACATTGTTTTCGTTCCACCTGTCGAAATGATTTCCACGCCAAGTGCTGCCAGTCTTTTCGCAAAGTCCGCTACACCTGTTTTATCCGAAACACTGATTAATGCCCGTTTTTTTGTCATTGCGTCTATTGCTCCTTTTCTTTTATTATTCTTTTCAACACAGCTGGATACAATCTGTGCTCTGTTTGATGTATTTTCTCTTCCAGCGATTCCAAGGTATCCTCGGGAGCGATCAGCACTTTTTCCTGTGCGATAATCGGTCCTGTATCAATCCCCTTATCAATATAATGAACTGTCACGCCTGTTTCTGCAACCCCTGCCTCATAAGCATCTCTTATGCCATGCAGTCCAGGAAATGCCGGCAGTAAAGAAGGGTGAATATTGATGATTCGCTCAGGATACGCCTCTAACAAAGCTGGACCAATCAATCGCATATAACCAGCGAGAACGATCAGCTCTACTTCTTTTTCTTCCAACATATGAAGAATTTCCGCTTCATAAGTGCTTTTATCAGAAAAATCTTTTGGTGAAAAGGATTGTGTCGGAATCCCCAATTTTTCAGCACGAGAAAGTACTTTAGCTTGACGATTATCACTGAAAAGAAGAACAATCTCTCCCTCGATTTCCTGCTTATTGATAGCATCAGCAATCACTTGAAAATTACTTCCGTTTCCAGAAGCAAACACGGCAATCCTCATTTTTCTGCCTCTGCAAATCGAATCGCTTCTTCTTCTCTCTTTGTGATTTCCCCAAGCATATAGCTTTTTTCACCGAGCTCTTCAAGCAGCTCTTGTACTTGCGCCAGCTTTTTCGGCGAGACGGCTAAGACCATGCCAATTCCCATATTGAATATCTCATACATTTCCATCGGCGGAATTTGTCCGTATTTTTCTAAAGCTGAGAATACAGGTAAAGTGGGCCAGTTCCCCAATTGGATAACTGCCGCTAAATCAGCTGGAAGCATTCTTGGGATATTTTCAACAAAGCCGCCACCTGTTACATGCGCAATGCCATTGACCCATTGACGATCCACTAATGGCAGAAGGCTCTTCACATAGATTTTCGTCGGTTCAAGCAAAACATCTGCCAATGTTTTCCCATCGAACTCTGGAAGTTTATCACTCAATTGAAAATCATTCATATCAAAAAATACTTTACGGACAAGCGAATAACCATTCGAATGAACCCCGCTAGAGGTCAAGCCAAGTAAAATGTCTCCCTCACTCACTTTTTCTCCGGTAATCAGCTTACTCTTTTCTGCAACACCTACAGTAAAGCCGGCTAAATCATAATCATCTTCTGCATACATCCCTGGCATTTCTGCTGTTTCGCCGCCAATCAATGCTGCTCCTGCTTGAACACAGCCTTCTGCAACGCCGGCAACGACCTGTTCCAAGCGTTCAGGAATATTTTTCCCTGTCGCAATATAATCAAGGAAATACAAGGGCTCTGCACCTTGAGCAACAATATCATTCACACACATTGCCACACAATCTATGCCAATCGTATCGTGCTTATCTGCTTGAATTGCCAACATCAGCTTTGTTCCTACACCATCTGTTCCCGAGATCAATACCGGTTCCTTTACATCCACCTTACTAAGATCGAAACAGCCGCCAAATCCGCCAAGAGCACCCATTACTCCGGCCCGTTCTGTTTTTTTCACATGTTTTTTGATTCTTTCAACCACTTCGTAACCGGCTTCTACATCAACGCCGGCCTTTGCATATGCATTCGCCATGCTAATCCTCCCATATCTTTTGTTGGATTTTTCTGTTGCCTCTATATTGAAGCAAGGTATGTTGATTCATAGTCATATAATGGTGTCGGATAGTCCCCGTTGAAATAAGCCATACATAGACCTGAATAAGGTGCATCATAGTTCAAACCAATAGCGTCGATCAATCCTTGTTCACTTAAAAAACTCAATGAATCTGCTGTAATCATCTCTCGAATCTCTTCAATTGAATGATTGGCTGCTACCAATTCTTTTCTCGTCTGGATATCAATTCCATAAAAACAAGGATATTTAAGCGGTGGAGAAGCAATTCGCACATGAACTTCTTTTGCTCCCGCTTCTTTCAATAGCTGAACAATTCGCTTACTGGTCGTACCGCGCACAATCGAATCATCGACCATAATTACGCGCTTCCCTTCAACAACACCTCGAACAGCAGAAAGCTTCATACGTACGCCTTGCTCTCTAAGCTCTTGTGTTGGCTGAATAAAGGTTCGAGCAATGTACTGATTTTTCACTAACCCCATTTCATAGGGAATTCCGCTTGCTTCGGCATAGCCGCTGGCTGCTGATAAGGATGAGTTCGGTACCCCTACGACCATATCTGCTTCGATTGGTGATTCTTCCGCTAAAAGCTTGCCCATCTTTTTCCGCGCTGTATGAACATTCACTCCGGCAATATTTGAATCTGGGCGAGCAAAATAAATGAATTCCATCGAACAAATTGCATACTGCGTGTCTTCTGTATATTTTTCTACACGATACCCTTCATCATCAATGATAATCACTTCACCCGGTTCAACATCTCTGATAAATGTTGCCCCGCTCACTTCTAAAGCACAGGTTTCGCTAGCAATCACATACGCACCGTTTTTCATCTGACCTAATGCCAGTGGACGAAAAGCATTCGGGTCTAACGCAGCAATCATTGCCGTTTCCGTCAGCAGTAAATAGGCAAAACCGCCTTTTACCTGACGAAGGCTCTCTTTCAGCTGATCGATAAAGGTCGGCTGTTTACTTCTGCGAATCAAATGCATTAGAATTTCCGTATCTGAATTCGAATGGAAAATCGCACCATCCTTTTCAAGCTCTACTCTAAGACTTTTGGCATTCGTCAAGTTCCCATTGTGAGCCAGAGCAAAAGCACCATCGTAAAATTTGAACAGAAAAGGTTGAATATTATCAACACTCCCGTTCCCAGCTGTCGCATAACGAACATGACCGATGGCAGCCTGTCCTTTCAAGGCTGCCAAAACGCTATCTTCTTTGAAAACCTCAGATAACAATCCCAAATCTCTATGCCCATTAAGGCTTCCTTGATCATTGGCTACGATACCGGCACCTTCTTGTCCTCTATGTTGCAAACTATGCAGCCCAAAATAGGTCACTCGGGAAGCATCGGGATGTCCCCAAACACCGAATACACCGCATTCTTCGTTCAAACTTCTTACTTCATAAGACATGGAATAGCTTCCTCCCACAATTCTTTTGCTTTACGAGTATCCACTTGAATTTCGCCATCCATATTGTCGATCTTGATCTCAGCTTTAGTAGTAACTGTTCCAACAAATGCTGCTCGATCTTCCATTAAAGCTTCAAATGCAGCTTGGTTTTCTGGAGAAACAGATACAACGAAGCGAGATTGCGTTTCTGAGAAGAGCCAAGTAGCGGGTACATCAATCACAGCTTCTACCCCAAGCCCATTTTTAAAGCATGCCTCAGCCAACGCAACAGCTAATCCACCTTCTGAACAATCATGAGCACTGGCAACTAGGCCTTGCTGAATTGCTTGTAATACGGCATCTTGGTTCTCTTTCTCTTCTGTCAGATCAAAGGCCATCAAACGTCCTTCAATTTTTCCTAGTATCATTTTTTGCAATTCACTACCATTAAAATCAGCTTGTGTCTGCCCAATAACGTAAACAAGATCGCCTGATTTTTTGAATTCCTGCGTCGTAACATGAGCCAAATCATGGATCAAGCCAACCATTCCGATCATCGGTGTTGGATAAATAGCTTTTCCGTTTGTTTCATTATATAGCGAAACATTTCCAGAAATAACCGGTGTATCTAAAGTTTCACACGCTTTAGCAATACCATCAGCTGAGGTCCACAACTCCCAGAAGCCTTCCGGTTTATCCGGTGAACCATAATTCAAGCAATCGGTGATTGCCAAAGGCTGACCTCCTGAGCAGACAATGTTTCTCGCTGCTTCCGCCACAGCTATTTGCCCCCCTATCTCAGGATTCAAATACAGATAACGTGCATTACAGTCAGTCGTCATCGCTAATGCTTTGTTGGTTCCCCTCACACGCAGCACAGCAGCATCGCTTCCCGGCAATACAACGGTATTGGTTCTTACTTGAGAATCATAGGTTTGGTAGATCATTTTTTTCGATGCGATCGTCGGTTGCTGTAACAGTTGCAATAAAGTTTTACTACCATCTTCAATTGTTGGCTCAAAATCTGCCATTTCGCTAAATTCTTTGATTCGTGCCGGCTCTTTTTTCTCTTTTTGGTATACTGGTGCATCTTCTGCTAATGCATCTACAGGAAGGTTCGCCACTTCTACATCCTTATGATATAAACGATACAAGCCATCATCTGTTACCTCTCCGATAGTTACTGCATCTAAATCATACTTCTTAAAGAGGGCAACCACTTCGTCCTCATGCCCTTGTTCTATACAAATCAGCATACGTTCTTGTGATTCAGAAAGCATCATCTCGTATGGTGTCATACCTGTTTCACGTTGTGGCACATCGTCCAGATATAGCTTCAGTCCTGAGCCTGCTTTTGAAGCCATTTCCGAACTAGAAGAAACCAGACCCGCTGCACCCATATCCTGAATACCGACTAAAATATCTGCATGCTCCAAAATCAATTCAAGACAAGCCTCCAAAAGAAGCTTCTCCATAAATGGATCACCTACTTGAACCGCAGAGCGTTGCTGTTCTTCTCCTTCAACGAACTCTTCTGATGCAAATGTTGCCCCGTGGATCCCATCACGTCCGGTTTTAGCACCCACATACATGATTGAATTACCAACGCCTTTTGCCTGTCCTTTTTGGATATCCTTATGATCGATCAAACCGACACACATTGCATTCACTAACGGATTGCCTTCATAACAAGGATCGAATGCAACTTCGCCACCCACTGTCGGAATCCCGATACAGTTTCCATAACCGCTGATTCCCGCAACAACTTCTTCCAACAGATATTTGGTTCTTTGATTGTCAAGCTCACCAAAGCGCAACGAGTCTAAAATCGCAATTGGACGAGCCCCCATACTGAAAATATCACGAATGATTCCACCAACGCCGGTCGCAGCTCCCTCATATGGTTCAACTGCCGATGGATGATTATGACTTTCTGCCTTAAATACAACAGCCTGTCCATCACCAATATCTACAATCCCAGCACCTTCTCCCGGACCTTGTAACACCTGAGGACCTGAAGTTGGAAACTTTCTTAGAACCGGCTTTGAATTTTTGTAAGAGCAATGCTCACTCCACATCACTGAAAACAGTCCGGTTTCTGTGTAATTCGGCATTCTTCCAAGAATATCCTCCGCGATCATGCGGTATTCTTCATCTGTCAAGCCCCATTCTGCATAAATCTTTTTATCCTTTATTTCCTGAGCTGTGGGTTCATTTATTTTCATCATGCTAAATGATTCACCTTTCCAAAATTATTGATAATCGATTGAAAGAAACGCAAGCCATCTTCTGAACCTAGCAGACTTTCTACTGCTCGTTCTGGATGGGGCATCATGCCAAGTACATTTCCTTTTTCATTAATGATTCCTGCAATATCCGCCACACTACCGTTTGGATTCTCACTGTTATACGTGAAGACAATCTGATTGTTGTCCTTTAATCTTTGCAAAGTCTCTTCATCACAGTAGTAATTTCCCTCGCCATGCGCCACAGGAATGCGGATAATCTCATCCTGCTCGTAAGCAGAAGTAAACTTGGTTTCAGCGTTCGTTACTTTCAACTCTGCTGTTTTACAGACAAAATGCAACGACTTATTTCTGATCAGTGCACCTGGTAATAAGCCAGCCTCCGTCAGGATCTGAAAGCCATTACACGTACCAAATACCGGTTTGCCTTCATCCGCAAAGCGAATCACTTCTTCAATAATTTTAGAAAAACGGGCGATTGCCCCACAACGTAGATAATCACCATACGAAAACCCGCCTGGCAAAAGAACACCATCAAAACCGTCCAAGCTTTCCGCATCATGACGAACGTACTCTGCCTCAGCCCCCAGAATATTTTTCACCGCCCACAGCATATCCATGTCACAGTTTGATCCGGGAAAAACAATCACTGCAAATTTCATGCTAAGCTTCCTCCATGATTTCATATCGATAAGTTTCCATGTTGACATTCGCTAGTAAGCTGTCACAAATTTTTTCAATACTTGCTTCGATCGGTTGGTCGGATTTGGCTACTTTGATTTCAAAGTATTTACCAATACGGACCTCTTCAATTGCTTCAAAGCCCAAACGATGAATGGCCCCCTTCACAGCTTCTCCTTGAGGGTCTAACACTGAATCCTTATACGTTACATATACCTTTACAAAATACATTTGATACGCTCCTTTTTCTATTTTATTTATTTTTTAATCTTGAAAATACTTCTTGATAAACCGGAACAATGTCACCTATACCTCTACGGTAAACATCCTTATCTAAATGATCGTTTGTTTCTTTATCCCAAAGACGGCACGTATCTGGGGAAATCTCATCTGCTAATAAAATGCTTCCATCCGCAGCTCTGCCAAATTCTATTTTGAAGTCGATCAATCGAATCCCTATTTCGTCAAATAATTCAATCAGGGCTGCATTGACTGCATATGCAGCTGTTTTGATTGCAGCAATTTCTTCCTCCTCAGCAATCCCCAATAGCTTCACATGGTCATCATTGATAAATGGATCATCCAGTGCATCATCCTTGTAATAGAATTCTAAAACAGGTGATTTCAATTTTTTTCCTTCCTCTACTGCTAATCTTTTTGAAAAACTTCCTGCTGCAAAATTGCGAACAACAACCTCTAGAGGAATAATCTTTACCTGAGCAACTAATTGTTCGTTATTTGAAAGCTTTCGGATAAAGTGACTTGCAATCCCTTTCGACGCCAGCTCTTCGAAAATGATAGAGGTAATCTGATTGTTCAGCTCTGCTTTTCCAAGAACTTCATCCTTTCTTGCACCATTCAATGCTGTCGCTTGATCCAGATACTCTACCCATAGGTGCCCCATTTCATCTGTTACAAAAAGTTTTTTTGCTTTTCCTTCGTAAAGTAAT
Source organism: Enterococcus sp. 9E7_DIV0242 (assembly GCF_002140975.2). NCBI lineage: Bacteria > Bacillati > Bacillota > Bacilli > Lactobacillales > Enterococcaceae > Enterococcus > Candidatus Enterococcus clewellii. Next base: position 32,085 of record NZ_CP147247.1, on the reverse strand, counting down.
TCTCTCTTTTCTACCAATGATTTACTTCCTTTCCAAATAATCTAACAAGTAAAAGCATAAATAGTTCGTTCTTTCTCTTATTTACATTTTAACAAGCTTAAAATGCCCAGTCAACGAAAACTGAACTTTATAGACAAAACAAAAAGGAATCGTTCGTGTTTTTGGTTTATAAAAATTTGTACTTTTTTTTAAGATTTTTCACTTTTAACAGTAAGCATTTACATTTTATATGTTCAGTGGTATCCTAAAAGAAATAATTACAGGAAAAAAAATAATTGATGTTTTTTGATTGTAGGGAGGATTAGTCACATGCAAGACGATTACGGAACTATCGCTCAAGATTTCTTAGAATCTCTTTCTCAAAGTGATAAAACACGCTTACACAATGATCTGTTAGCTTTGAAAGCTGTACATGATATGAATCAGAATATGACCTATTACACATTTAAGAATATTAAGCGTGGTGTTAAAAAATATTCTGAACGGAGGAAACGTTCCTTCAACTACGAAAATAGCCAACATGTTACATTAACGATTCATCAAATACACGAGCAGCACTTCTTCAAAAACGCTTATCGTATTGAAGTATATATAGGAACGCACGAATGCAGCTATGAAATTATCGAGAGACTGCTTCAAGCTATTCAAGCAACGCCAAAAACACAGGTTGCTTACCAAGAAATTTTAATTTAAAAATAAAAAAAGTGAACGAGAGGATTGTAATTGCCTCGTTCACTTTTTTTATATTTAGATAATATGGAAAAACTACCTGAACATACACTTATCCAGGTAGTTTTTTCTCTATAGTCCTACACGTTCAAAAATCGTGTCAACGTTCTTCAAATGGTAGTTATAATCAAATGCATCGTCCAATTCTTCTTGTGAAAGGACAGAAGTGATTTTTTCGTCTTGCTCCAGTAATGGCTTGAAGTCTGTCTGATGATCCCAAGCATAGGCTGTTTTGGGTTGGACCAAATCGTAGGCTTCTTCTCGCGTCATCCCATGATCGATCAGCTTAAGCAATACACGTTGGCTGTAAATCAGACCAAACGTTGCATTCATATTGCGCTTCATATTCTCAGGAAATACCGTTAGATTTTTCACAATATTGCCAAAACGATTCAACATATAGTTTAATAGCATCGTTGTATCTGGAATAATGATTCGTTCTGCAGAAGAGTGAGAAATATCTCGTTCATGCCACAAAGAAACATTTTCATAGGCCGTAATCATATGACCTCTGACTACACGGGCTAATCCGCTCATATTTTCAGAACCAATAGGATTACGCTTATGGGGCATCGCAGACGAGCCTTTCTGACCTTTTGCAAAGAACTCTTCCACTTCTCGTGTTTCAGATTTCTGAAGACCACGAATTTCCGTAGCAAATTTTTCAATGCTTGTGGCAATCAATGCCATTGCAGAGAAGTATTCCGCATGTAAATCACGAGGCAATACTTGCGTAGAAATCTCTTGCGGTCGAATCCCCAGCTTGCCGCAAACGTATTCTTCCACAAACGGTGGAATATTGGCAAATGTCCCAACAGCTCCGCTGATTTTACCAGCCTCTACGCCTTTTGCCGCATGTTCAAAGCGTTCGATATTTCTTTTCATTTCTGAATACCATAACGCCAGCTTCAAACCAAAAGTTGTCGGCTCTGCATGGACACCATGGGTTCTTCCCATCATGACAGTATGTTTATGTTCTTTCGCCTTTTCACCAATGATATCCGTAAAAGTTTGTAGATCTTTTCGCAAAATATCATTTGCTTGTTTTAATAAGTAACCATACGCTGTATCTACGACATCTGTACTTGTCAGCCCATAGTGGACCCACTTGCGCTCTTCTCCCAAAGTCTCAGAAACAGCTCGCGTAAATGCCACAACATCGTGGCGAGTCGTTTCTTCAATTTCAAGAATTCTTGCAACATCAAATGACGCATTTGCTCTGATTTTCTCCACATCTTCTTTAGGAATATCTCCTAATTCAGCCCATGCCTCATCTGCTAAAATCTCTACTTCCAGCCATGCCTGATAGCGATTTTCATCTGTCCAAATAGTTCTCATTTCCGGTCTTGAATAGCGATCGATCATTGTTTTATCCCTTCCTAATCCCAAATACTGGTTTGATAAATTTCTTCTAATGTATCGAATATATCATCCGTTAAAATGGTGATATGCCCCATTTTTCTTGCTGGCTTTGCTTCTGTTTTCCCATAATAGTGGAAGTGCCAGTTCATTTTCTCCGTAACGAAATCCATCGTTTCAAAAATTTCGTCTCCCATGATATTGACCATTACCGCATCTGAAAGCAGCTCAATTGTTGGAATCGACCAACCGCAAATACCACGAATATGTGTATCAAACTGGCTGAAAGTACAAGCCTCGATCGTGTAATGACCTGAATTGTGAGGTCTTGGAGCTAGTTCATTTACGTAGATGCCGCCATTGTTCGTTAAAAACATTTCTACAGCAAGAGTCCCAGCTAGATTGACTTCTTTGGCAATCAAACGAGCAATTCGTTGTGCCTCTTCGATCACTTCATCGTCAACTCTTGCTGGTACAATCGTTTCATGAAGAATATTATTTCTATGGATGTTTTCCCCTACAGGGAATGTCTCAATATCACCCTGACCGTTCCCTGAAACCAAAACTGAAATCTCTTTTTCAAAGGGAATCCACGCTTCTAAAACACAAGTTCCTTCTTTTAATAGATTCATTGATGGAGCTAAATCAGATGGGCTATACAGAACGTACTGCCCTTTCCCATCATATCCGCCACGTGTTGTTTTCAATACACATGGATAGCCGATACCATCAATAGCATCTTGAATATCTGTTGGACTGACGATTGTTGCATAGGGTGCGATCACGATATTATTAGATTCTAAAAAGCTTTTTTCCAGCAATCGATCTTGAGTGATCGCCAATAAATCGGTTCCCTGTGGAATATCCACTAAGGGCTGGATGTGTACCAAGCTATCAACATCAACATTTTCAAACTCATACGTCACAACCTCAGATCTGTTCGCCAGTTCTTCCAAAGCCTCTAAATCATTATATTCAGCCAATAAATGCCAGTCTGCTACTTGTGCAGCAGGACAGTCAACACTAGGGTCCAATACAGCAATTCGAAAGCCCATTTCTTTAGCACTCAATGCCATCATTTTCCCCAATTGTCCGCCACCGACAATTCCAATCATCTGGCCCGGTAATACAGGCTTATTCAAGGTCATCACTACTTTCCATCACGATTTGTTCAAGAGATTCACGTCGCTCTTTTAATTTTTCCGTTATCTCTAAATCATACATGGAAAGCATCTGAACTGCAAGTAGTCCGGCGTTAGTTGCACCTGCTTTTCCAATTGCTGTTGTGGCAACGGGTACACCGCCTGGCATCTGAACAATGGACAACAGTGAATCCAAACCATTCAATGCTTTGGATTGTACGGGAACACCAATAACCGGCAGCGTTGTTTTCGCTGCCACCATCCCAGGCAGATGAGCAGCACCTCCTGCTCCGGCAATTATTACTTTGATCCCACGTTCTCGGGCTGTTTCTGCAAAGGTAAACATATAATCCGGGGTGCGATGAGCCGATACAACTTTCTTTTCATACGGAATCTGAAATTCTTCCAGAATATCACAGGCATGCTTCATTGTTTCCCAATCCGATGTACTCCCCATGATGACAGATACTATTGTAGACATAATCCATTCCTTCCTATCCTCATTTTCTTTCTCTATTTTAGCAACCTCAAGAAGAGGTGTCAAAGAAATATCGAATATTAAATAAAAAAATATGAATATCGTTCGTATTCTATCGAAAACATTTGTTTACTAGAAACAACACTTTTGTCCACTCATTCTTGATCTTTTTTTGTAACAATAAAAAGGGCTGTCACATTAATGTGCCTCAGCCCTTTAAAATCGAATAAACAGTATTCCAGAAGCAGCTACTTGCAGCGAGCTGCGTCGATATTCGCTCAACACTCGTAGGCCCTAAACTGCGACGAGACACAAGCGAGAATGCATCAGTGGTAAACCCTGTGTTTCAAGGCTTTTCGATAATAAGTCGAAAATTCATAAAAAATTATGGGACACCAAGTAGGAATCAATCAACATCAGAATAAAACATTCCGTGTTTCTTGTCATTTTCGGAATTTTCGCCTTATTGCTTAGAATCACTATGATTGCTCTTTTGAGCAGAACAGATGATGAAAAGTACCTACTTTTGGTGCTTGAAGCTGACTGCTTCTATCACAATCTCTCTTCTAGATAATTTCAACTACAAGTTGCTACTTAAGCCGACTCTTGGTTCTCTGTCTTTACCCCATTAAAAAGAAAATTCAATACAATTGCGGTAATGCTACTCATGACGATTCCATTTCCAGTAAACATCGTGATTGTTTCGGGTAATTTAGCAAACAGCTCAGGCATCATGTTGAAGCCTAAACCAAAACCGATAGAAATGGCAATAATCAATAAGTTTTTATCATTGTCAAAATTGACTTTGGCTAACATCTTCATTCCTTGAACAGCCACCATACCGAACATGACCAGCATCCCACCACCTAAAACTGGCTCAGGAATGATCTGAGCAGCAGCACCGACTTTGGGAAGCAAACCCAAAATAATTAAGAAAAATGCCGAGAAATAAATTGGTTTGCGTGTTTTTATCCCTGATAACTGAACCAATCCAACATTTTGAGAAAAACCAGTATATGGGAATGTGTTGAAAATACCGCCAAGAATAACAGCTAGACCTTCTGCACGATACCCTTTTTTCAGCTCTTGCTCACCAACATGTTTTCCTGTGATATCTCCTAAGGCAAAATAAACACCCGTTGATTCCACCATGCTGACAATAGAAATAATGATGATCAGCAAAATAGATGAAATATCAAATGTTGGCGTCCCAAAATAAAATGGTTGAGGGAAATGGAACCATGTTGCTTCGCCAATTGGTTGAAGATCTACCATTCCTAAAACAGCAGCCAGTGCTGTCCCACCTGCTAAACCAACTAATACAGAAATCGAACGAATGAAGCCTTTCCCCCAAACCTGAATGACCACAATCAGCACTATAGTTGTGAAAGCTAACAATAGATTATCCACTGAACCAAAAGTCGGTGTACTAGCTAAGCCACCACCCATTTTTTCCACGGCTACGGGAATAAGCGTTAGACCGATCACAGTGATGATCGTTCCTGTAATCAACGGGGGAAACAGGACCTTAATTTTGGAAAATACACCAGATATCAATACGATAAAAATACCCGCTGCGATGATGGAGCCATAAATCGCGCCTACACCTTTATCATTACCAATCATAATCAATGGTGCCACAGCTTGAATCGCACAACCTAAAACGACCGGCAAACCAATACCAAAGAATTTATTGACGGTCAACTGAAGCAATGTAGCCACACCACACATAAAAATATCAATAGAAATCAGATAGGTCATTTGTTCTGTATTGAAATTTAGTCCCGTTCCTATCAGCAAAGGTACTGCCACAGCTCCGGCATACATTGCCAGTAGATGCTGCAGCCCCAAAACAGCACTTTGAGCCGTTGATGTTTCAGGATGATTTTGCTCAGTAGTCCTTTGTTTACTGCTTTCCATTGTTACGCGTCCTCCTCAAGAAATTCGACTGTCTTATTTTCTAGTGAAGCAATCCTCGCTAAAGAAACAACTCTCAAATCCATCTCTTCCAGCAACGCTCGACCATCCTGAAAAGATTTTTCAATAAGAATACCAATTCCGGAAACTGTAGCCCCTGCCTGTTGGCATAACTCGACTAATCCTTTAGCTGCCTGACCATTTGCAAGAAAATCATCAATGATCAACACAGTGTCTCCCTCAGATAAGAATTTTTTAGAAATAGAAATTTGACTGGTCACTTGTTTCGTAAAAGAATATACCGAAGTAGTCAGCAGCTCTTCTGCCATTGTTAAGCTTTTTGCTTTACGAGCAAAAATCATTGGCACTTTCAATGCCTGGGCCGCATATAGCGCCGGAGCAATACCGGAAGCCTCGATTGTCACAACTTTCGTGATCCCCTGATCAGCAAATACTTCGGCAAATCGTTCCCCTATTTTTTCCATCAGCTCTGCATCCACCTGATGCGTTACAAAACTGTCGACTTTCAAGACACCATCACCAAGGACCTGTCCGTCTTTTTTGATTCGTTCTACTAGTTCTTTCATTCCGATTATCTCCTCCCAAAATATGAAAAACCCCCTTTTTCGCAAAGCAAAAAAGGGGGTTCAAATCGAACACGCTTTTCCACTTATAGTCCAGCCTTTACGGTGCCGGGTAGAAACGGTCATCCTTATCACGACCATATATAAGCTAAAAAATTGATATTCTCTATTATCCTCTAAAATAAGAAAAAAGCAAGAAGCAGCTACGAAAACACACCTTAGAATTTTCTCATAAAAATGAGCGCTCTTTGCAAGAAATCGCTTACTTAACTGTTGCGTTCTTCCTCCTATAATTTAATCAATAGATCAAAACCATTTATTATCCCCCTGCAATTGTTTGAACAACTAGTTTTTACCAAACAGTAGATGCAGATAAACAAAAAAATCCAGGATACAGTTGATCCCAGACTCTATTTTAGAAAGCCTTAGTGCCTAGGCTCTCAAAATTGTTCATTTATAGTAGTAACAGGACAAAAACTTCTGTCACATCCACGCTCTTGTTTAATTTGTCTCGTTTTTCTCATCTTCACGATACTTCGCCATTTTCTTACTGAATAGCTCACCGTTTGTCGGAGGCGTATATGTTACTGCATTCGCTCCGGCATCAATGGTTTCTTGAATGGAGGCTTCTGTCGGGCCTCCGGTAGCAATAATTGGTAAGTCAGGGTACTTCTCTCTAAAATGCTTGACTGTATCCGCTGTATCTTTCCCTGCACTGATGTTGATTACAGTAACCCCCGCTTCCAATTTGTCATCTAACGGAGTGTATCTTGATGTGATAGTACTAATAACAGGGATATCAACTACTTCACATACGCTTTTGATCGTCTCTATGGGCGTTGGACCATTCAACACAACACCAATCGAGCCTTGTGATTCAGCAAATAGGCTCATATATACCGAGCGAGTTCCTTGCGTAAGCCCTCCGCCAACACCAGAAAAGACTGGAATATCGGCTGCTTCGATAATACTTTTGGTAATAGCAGGATGAGGAGTAAATGGATAGACAGCTATTACTGCGTCAGCATTCGTATTCCGAATGATTGCTATATCAGTCGTAAAAATGATTGAACGAATCTTTTTTCCAAATATTTTAATTCCGCTCGCCTGACTGATTACCTCTGGGACTTGAATGATATCTTGTTTCAGTGGAGTTGTGATTTCCGGTATCCATAATTTATCCATGCAGACACGCCCTTTCCTTTTATCAATAATCGTATTTATAGAGCTCATACGTTTCAATCACGTGGATTACCTTATCCGCATAATCTGGGTCTGTTGCATAGCCAGCTGTTTGTAATGCCTCAGCTGCTACTTTGTAGTCATTTGCTAAAAGAACATTTTCATATAAACGAGGATTCCAATCGACACCATTTACAAACAGTTTTGTGTGATCATCCATAGATTCTTCCCAAGTATCGTAGACTCTGAAATCTCCTTCTATTGTTACCCACACTTCGTTTATGTACTCCTCTGTTTGCAATTTCACTTTTTTTTGATCACCATAAGCCTTTATGCCAAATAAATTGTTATATTCAGAAGCCAAGGTACTCTGTCCCCAATTGGATTCCAAGATTCCCTGACCAACAATAATGCTTGGTAAAACACCATATGAAGCTTGCAGTTCTTGGGCGTGAGGTACAATCCGTTCAATAAATTCTTCCTTAGACACTTTTTTCTTATCCTGCGTCTCGACATTTTCTTTTGTACTATTACTGAAATACGTCCGGAAAGAAAATACAAAAACTCCGGTGAGTATCAGCAATCCTAAAAGAAAAACAGGAAGCCTTTTTTTTCTACGCCTTTTTATTGTCATAAAATCCCTACTTTATATTTACTATACATCTCTTAACCTGATGAACATTCTAGCAAACTATACAATAAAATGCTTTCTATTACAAGAGCAGTTATTATAACGTTTGTTATTTTTTAAACTTCTGTTCTGATTACTCTCCAACATACGTATCCATCAGGTTTTCATCGACCCAATCGAGTAACTCGACCTTCGATCCTTCCAATTGCGGTTGTAATCTAGACGGAAGACGGAAGGTCAGAATATCATCAAAACCCCATTCACCATAAGAAACGGAAACCTTCAAATTGATAAAGCCTTCATCTTCATTCGTACCACCAGAGGGCAGCAACTCTGCTCTACCAACATCACTTTTCAGCCATTTTCCGGCAATAATAGTCTTCAATCGTTTATATTCAGAAACAGCAATGTTCCTTTTTTCAGGAAAAAGTACAGTTTGACGCATGATTTTTTGAGTCAACATCCACTCATAATCAGTGAATAAGTTTTTCACCTTCTGCATATCTTCATTACTAAGATTCCCAGCCCCATTTTTCCAATTTACCCATTGGGTTTCATCAATGTTTAAATAATCCAAATAGAACGTTTCCTCTGAAGAATATTGTTCAATAATCGCACTTAAAATAATATCTATGTACACTTGGTGCATACCAATCTCCTCCTCTCTTTCATTTTACTTAAAAAAAGAATAAAAATCATCTATTTCTCTCTAAAAAAAAGGAATCTTTCCATTTTTTGCCATTTTCTTTCAATCTTTCACTCTTCTTTTGTATAATGTAGAAAATACCTTATCATTAGGAGGACGAATTTTTGAAGAAATACAACTGGGGAATTATTGGTCTAGGAGAGATCGCCCATCAATTTGCTTCTGCTTTTGCTTTTTCTCCGGAAAGAAATTTATTAGCAGCTGTTGCTTCACGTACCGCAAGTAAAGCAAAGGAATTTGCAGACGAATATGGAATCCCTACTTCCTATGGGTCATACGACGAATTACTTGCCGATCAAACAATCGATATCATCTATATCGCTGTTCCAAACAAGCAGCATCACAGCCATATCATTCAAGCTTTGCAAGCAGGAAAACATGTGCTCTGTGAAAAAGCAATTACCATGAACAGTGCAGAACTAATGGAAGCAATGGCCTTAGCAGAAAAGAAAAGTCTGATTCTTGCAGAGGCAATGACTATTTTTAACATGCCGCTTTACAAGGAATTGAAACGGATCATTGACACTGGCAAGCTTGGAAAATTGAAAATGATTCAAGCCCCTTTTGGCAGTTATAAGGAACCTGATCCGAATAATCGCTTCTTTAATCCTGATTTGGCAGGAGGCGCTTTGCTAGATATCGGAACCTACGCAGTCTCTTTTGCTCGCTGGTTCTTGACGGAGCAACCAACAGTCAAAGCCTCTGTTATGGAGCCTTTTTCTACAGGGGTGGATGAACAATCGATTACGATTTTGCAAAATGAAAAAAATGAAATGGCTGCGGTAACACTTAGCTTCCAATCCAAAGCACCAAAAGTGGGCGTTGTTTCATTTGAAAATGCTTATATCACTGTAAATGATTATCCTCGAGCGGATCGAGCAGAACTGTACTTTAACGACGGAACAACGGAAACAATTATCTCCGGCTCAAGTGAACAAGCACTTGCTTATGAAATCGAAGCAATGACTGACTTCATTGAAAAGAAACAGCCGAACCGATCTCTTTTCCTCACCCGTGACGTGATCGATCTTCTTGATCAAATGCAGCAGGAATGGGCAAAGTAACAAGCAATCATCTAAGTAAGTAAAAGCGGTTCTATAATATATTGTGTTGGTGGAAAATCCTTAAGGAAAATCTACCAACACTTTTTAAGTGTTTAAACACCAAAAAGGAACAACAAACTGATAAAATGAAATCGACCAAAATCACAAATCATCAGAAAGGTTGTTCCTCTATGGATAAGAATACCAGATTATTGCTTGGACTAACAGATAAACATCTCTCCTTTGGAGAGGATTGGCTTGAATACAGACACCTAAAAGGGGTTGAAGCTCAGGTCATCAAAGCAACACTTACGTATATACCTACACATTGCAAAAACTGTGGGATAAAAAATCAAGGGCAGATCATCAAAAATGGTTACCATCGGACACACACTCAATTACCTGCATTTAATGGTCGTCTGACTTTATTGGAACTGAGACGTTCGCGCTTTCGTTGTCATGAGTGTCACTCAACTTTTCACGCTCAGACAGAGTTAGTTGAAGAACACCATCATTTATCAAAGCAACTCTGTCTCCAAATCATACTTGATTTAAAGAAAAATGTTTCTAGGAAAGAGATTGCCCAAAAACATTTCGTTTCAGACGTGACGGTTCTTCGCTTAATGGAGGAGCTAGCTGCTTCTTATTCTCCAAATTGGCGATTTCTTCCAAAGATTTTATGTATTGATGAATTCCAATCAATGAAATCTTGCGAAGGGGCCATGAGTTTTATTTGTGTTAATGGAGAAACCAACAAGATTCTTGAAGTACTTGAAGACCGTCGACTGACGCACTTAACCCGACACTTTATGCGATACACAAAAGAAGCCCGAGAAAACGTAAAGTACCTAGTCATGGACATGAATGCGAGCTATGATCAATTACTCAAGTCCGTGTTTCCAAATGCCCAACTCGTTACTGACCGATTTCACATTGTCCAACAAATGAATCGAGCATTAAATCAACTACGGATAAAGACAATGAATGCCTTTCGGCATTCCTCACCACAAGAACAGAAGCAATACCGTCGACTCAAACGGTATTGGAAGTTACTTCTAAAAGATTCAGTTGAATTGGATAGTCAACATCGTCCCTATCATTCACTATTCAAACGTCCATTAACTCAGACAGACATTGTCGATAAATTACTTAGCTACGATTCAACCTTGCGTATTGCTTACGATACCATTCAGTTTCTTAAATATGCCTTTACTCATCGCGAAGCTAAGCGTTTCTTTGAAGAACTTGATACACTAGATCCCCGACTGCCTTTCTGGTTCAAAAAGAAGTTGAGATTCTTCAAGAAGCACAAGCAAGGAATTACCAATGCGTTCAGTTTTTCTTTTTCTAATGGGATTACAGAAGGGTTGAATAACAAGATTAAGGTAATCAAACGGATTGCTTATGGCTACCGTAATTTCTATCATTTTCGTTCTCGTATTTATATTATTCAAGGTCTTGTTTTTTCTCAAGATTAAAAGGAGGCTCACAACCAATATCTCTGCAGCTATAAAGGTAAATCGGGAATTAGTAGCTGTTATCCAAGTACATGTACAGCTACTTTGACTCGATTTAGGAATGGAATTGGCGCTTTTTGCCAAGTCGCTTCCGGCCAGCTGCCCAGATAATTGGCAGAGGTCCTCCTATTTCTAAAAAGAACTTGAAACAAAACCAGAATATCTCTGATTTTTATTCCAAGTTCTATGATTTTATTCAGTTTTTTGTCCTACCAACACAAATTGACATAGAACCGTAAAAGCTAAAGCGAGGAAAGAGCCGTCTGAATCAGGCCTTTCCTCGCTTTAATTTTTTTATTATTTTACCAGTCGTCTCTTGATCAACGAGCGTTCTTTCTCCCGTTTTCTGCCACTTGTTTGAGCACTTAGCTGTTCAACCAATTGTTTATGTGTCGCCTCTTTTAACTTCTGACTCTGCTCGTCATCCACTATAAAATTCTCTGCGATAGACTCCTTGTCCATAAAGCTCCCCAAAAGATCAGCCATTTGCTTGGCTTGACGCAGCATAAAGTCCTTTTCGTATTCTGCCATAGTTCCCTTCCTTTTTCATTTCCTTTGACACCCCACACACCTATACAATACCTCAAACCAGGACAAAATGACAAGCTATTTAGGAATTTTGATGACAGCGTTGATTACTCCAAGTAAGCCAATCGCTCAGTTAACACTAATTGAGCTTCCTTAAGCCACGGATGAACAACTAAAATATCATGAGCCAGCAGGTACTTGATATAGACCAACGAAGCCACTTCAAGTGAACAATCTAAGGCTGCGAGTAGCTCCGTAAGATAAGGCGGCTCTCCTCCTTGATCCCATTTGATCTTGTCCGCCAAAAAGATGATATGATTCATCTGACTTGCCTGTCCTTTTAAAGTTGTATGACATTCGATTGCTGATAGCACCGAATCATCTGCTATCTGAAACAACTCCTTGGCCATGTATCGAGAAAGCTTCTGATGACTTAACATAGGAATCTGACGTTCTTCCTCACAGATAGAGATTCCCAGCTGCTCAGCCAATTGAATCTTTTCCTTATTTGGGACAATAACACTGATATCATGAAGTAGTCCGGCTTGTCTGGCGATTTCTTCGTTCGCATTAAAACGAACTGCAAGCATTGCCGCACATTCCGCAACTTCCTCCGAATGTGTAGCAACAGGTTTGAACTCTTTGCCCAGATAGACTTGAACATCCTTCACTAAATCATTCGTCAATATAGGTGTTACAGGCTTATACATCTTATTCCCCCTTTTCGGATGCCACACTGTTTTAACCGGCATTTGTTATTACTTGATTTGTAGTTTTTCATTTTTTTCCAACAAATGATCCTCCGCAAATTCCTTTTTAGTTTCTATAAAGGAATAGAATAATTGAAGGAACTGAAACAACATAGCTCGATTTTCAAACTCTTCTCTCGTTTCAGGCAACGGACTTTCTCGATAGGCTTCATACACTTCGCCAATTTGATCCAGAATATCTTTTCCATCGTTTTCCTCCGCAAAAGTTTGAGACGTATATTCCAATAATTCTTTAATCAATTTAGCCTGTTCCTTCTCAACAATTACTCGCTCCAATAACCTCAGCATGTCCTTTAAAATAGCACTTTGCATTTTGCGCATCATAAAATAGTCTAAATAATAATTATCCTGTGACAACAATTGATTTTCGGCATGATTTTTTGCCCAATCCTGCCCTTCCTGAATAAAGGCCTTCAACTCATTACAACGCGCAACAAGCATTCGTTCTTTTTGCATTTCATTCAAATACATAGCCATATCGCGTAAGATTTTCCTGAACAACGCTTCGATTGCTTCTTGATCTTCCTTCAAGCGTTTTTCTACATCAGGCATATACATATTCAAAAGCAAGGCCATCCCTACACCGATGATCATTAGTAAAAATTCATTACCGATCAATGACCAGCTCAAGCTCTTTTCAATCAGATAATGGGTGACTAGTACAGAACTCACGACGATTCCATCTGATAAATTTAGTGAAACTGCCGCCGGAATAAAAAGCAACAGGTACACACCAAATCCCCACGGCGTGAATCCAAAGAAACGAAAACAAATAAATGCAATACCTGTAGCCAATGCCAAAGAAAGTAATCGGTTGATTCCGGTAAATAAGGATGTCTTCTTTGTTGGAGTCACACTTAAAACAGAAATAATTCCAGCAGAAGCGGGATTCAACAAGCCTAATGCTGCGGCGATCATCATAGAAGCCGCGGCGCTGACAGCCGTCTTGACTGTTCGTAAGCCAATTTTCATTTGCAGCCTCCTTAAAAATATAGTACTCTTTTTTATTATCACTAGTAATTTTACCTCTATTTCGGTTATCATGGAATAGTAAATATTTATTAGGAGAGAACTATTCTATGACAATCGGGCCATTTCGTTTAGGCATGCGGACAATGAAAAGTGCTTTAGCTGTGATGATATGTATCTTGCTATTCAAACTAACAGATCGAGGCGCCCCAATGATCGCCGCGTTGGCTGCTGTATTTTCTCTTCGTCAAGATTTGACAACTAGCTTATCCTTTGGAAAATCAAGAGTTCTTGGTAATTCGATCGGCGGCGGACTTGCTTTGCTCTATTTTGTTGTTCAGCAACATTTCGCAAATGATTTTCTTGTTGAACTGCTATTCTTGCCTTTGTTAGTCATTCTTGTCATTGTATTATCTGATGGGATCGGCAATAATCCCGGTATTATCTCGGCGATTGCTACTTTGCTGATGATTGCTTTGAGTGTCCCGCAAGGAGAATCAGTCTACTATGCGTTTGAACGGGTACTTGATACATTTATCGGTACATTCGTTGCAATTTCACTCAATTTTCTGATTCGGGCAAAGCCTGTCGAAAAGAAACGTCAAATCGACGAGGATCTTCTCGAGCTTGAGAAAAAGGAAAAAGAGCTGGAAGCATTACGCAAAAGTGTGAAAGAACGAATCGAAAAGGAACAGCCACCCTCTTAAAACAGATGATTGAGAAAATTTTTGTATCTATTTAAATGGACGACCTGAGAAGCTTGTAACTTCTCACGTCGTCCGTTTTTTTTACCAACCATTTATTGTAGCAAAGTAATCATAATTGGCCCCATACTGGTTAGCAGGATATTCCCAATCGCGAATGCCGGAGTGAAGGTCAAGGAAAAAATACTACTGCCCGTCTCATCTGTGATTGCATTCAACGAAGCTGTCTTAGTTCCTGCCCCGATCAAGCCCCCAATATTCTCGACTGTTGTCAGCTTCAACACATATTTCCCAAAATACATAGAAGCAATATGTGGTAGCAGCGTAATCACTGCGCCCAATAACAACACGATAATGTCCACTTTTTCTACATACCACCCTAAGAAAATTCGGTCAAAAGAAAGGCTTAATACATGACAAAAAAGGAGCGGATTTCTCCGCTCCTAAACAGTTGATTTCATTCAACTAGACTTACTTTTACTGTACGTCGCTTCCATCACTATTTTCGTAATAATTTACACTACTGTTGGTGCCTTTTTTAGTAAAGTTTTCAATCAATTCTTTTACATCGATACCCGTAGATTCCTTCAAGGTTTCCTGAGTACCCGCCAATAGATTTGTTGCATAATTCGTAATGCGATTGGCCCCGGAATTTTCTCCACCTGAGCCCGTATCAACAACGGAAATCTTATCGATATTGCCAAGTGGCTGAGCAGCCTCTTTCATCAACTGCGGCAGCATTTCCATAACCATACTCAATACAGCAGCCTCTCCGTACTCTTTAAAGGCATCCGCAATTTTTTGTTTTGCTTCCGCTTCTGCTTTTCCTCGTGCCAGGATCGCTTCCGCCTGTGCCTGACCGGCAAGTCGTGTTTGACTTGCCTCCGCTTCGGCTAGAGCTTCTACTCTAAAGCGCTCAGCTTCGGCCTCTGCCACTTCTCTCGCTTTATGGGCAAGAGCTTCTTGTTCCTTCGCATAACGATCTGCATCCGCCTTTTTCTTCACTTCTGAATCATATTGTTTCTCACGACGAATGATTTCTTTTTCTTCCAATTCAATTTGTTTTTGACGTTCGATGACTTTAACTTCCATCTCTTGTGCAATAACCTCTTGTTGTGCACGAGCGCTTTCCAAATTATAGGCCTGGTCTGCTTTCGCTTTCGCTATATCTTGTGCTTCTTTATACAATGCAAGCTTCAATTCTTTTTCCTTTGAAGCTTCAGCAATTTCTGTTTGTCGTTGCAACTCCGCTTGTTGTGATTCTTTTTCAGCTTCTGCTTTTTTGATTCTTGTTTCTTTTAAAGCTTCTGCCTCTGCAATATTCGCGTCACGCTTAACCTGTGCAATCCTTGGCTTCCCTAATGAATCCAGGTAACCGTTCTTATCTCTAACTTCCTTGATGGTAAAGGACACGATGATCAGTCCCATTTTTGCCAAATCCACACTGGCTACTTCTTGTACGCTTTGGCTAAATTTATCTCTATTTTGATAAATTTCTTCAACTGTCATTGACCCCAAAATAGAACGTAAATGACCTTCCAAAACTTCACGTGCTTCGTTTTCAAGCTCTTCTCTTGTTTTACCTAAAAATTGTTCTGCTGCAGTTGCAATTTCTTCTACAGAAGAACCGATCTTGATGATGGAAGTTCCATCACACATAACTGGAACCCCTTGCTCCGTGTAAACTTCCGGAGTAGATACATCCAGCTTGCTTGATAGTAAGCTGATTCGGTTCGAACGCTGAAAGACAGGAAGTACAAATGCACCGCCACCACGAACGATTTTAATCTTATTCCCACGTTCATCTGCGTGAACATTTTTTGAGCCCAGATAGCTACCACTGATGATTAAGGCCTCATCCGGTTTCGCTGTTTGATACTTTGAAACAAAAATAATCAATAACATCAATAAAATGAAAACGACCAATATAATTGGAGCAAAAAAACCTATCATAATACTTTCTCTCCTTTTTCTTCTTAGTAACCTGATAACACTTGCCACAAAAAACTTTATCCATCGTCTTGACAGCTAACACTGTAACAAACGGATATTTTTGAACTTACAGCTTCAATGAATTTTCATAAGGGACAACATAGCATACTCGCTCCCTCACTTCGATAATAAGCACTTCCGCTCCTCGTTCAACCCCCGTTTCTTGAGAAGTATAGAAAGCCGCAGGTCTGCTTAATGAACCAGTCACACTTTTGAACTGGATTTCCCCCATCCCATTGACTGGAATTGGCGTAACAACAACGGCTGTACTGCCCTCCATATCTTTTTCAGAAATAGATATTGTCGCCTCTGCGTTTCTCATCGGTGTAAATAAATAGAAATTCAATAAGAAAACAGCTATAGTTGAAATTGCCCCTCCTACAAGAAAAATCAGTAGGTGGTTCCAATCTGTTAAAAATTCTCCAAAGTACCCCACTAGCGAAGTAAAGGCAAACCATGGAATGATCAACATTGGATCAATCGGGCCATCAAAATCAAAAATATCACCAACCAACAGCAAAATCACTGCTAACCCTGCACAGGTAACCAACACATAGAGATAAATTGTTTGAATCGGTATCCCTTGTATCACTTTCTCACTCCCTTTCCTGTCTGACGTTACTTATATTCTATCAATAAACAAGCAAAAATAACAGAGAATCCCAAAAAATCAGTATTTACATCTATGAAATCACTTGCTATTTTCAAAAAAACAAAGACAATTCTCCAAAAATAAAACTATTCAATAACAGAAAGCGTTTTCCGTAAAAATAATTTCTTCATATTATAAGGAAACAAATAAATAGACTCACCACTTAGCTTTCTTATGATTGCTCAGTTGCAACTAGCTTCTTAATAGTTTCTTAATAATTATACGCCACTTCTTTTCTTCTTACTACACAGCACTTCTGACGCCATCCGATTTTTTTAAGTCTGGTACAAAGATATTAAGTAGTTTAAATAATTACATCAAGGGACACATTTCAATTTTTTCCCTAGATAATTCCTTTAAAAACTTTCAGTTTGTCTTCATTTTTCGTATAATAAGAAAATGAGTGTAATTGAATAAAGGAGATTTTTGAATGGCAGGTAAAAAGAAAAAAGAAACGAAAAAACAACACCCAATGGTTATTATCGCGGGACTTCTAGTGGTTCTTATTTTAGGTGTACTAGGGATACAGGTTCCTTCAGAGATTCAGGATTTCCTTGGGTTAGACACAACACCGGTAGAACAAAGCGTTCCTTCTTCGAACTCAACGCCGAACGGAACTTCTACAAATCTGGGACCCGAAGAGTTAGGTAACGCCTCATTCACTGATAGTGAAATGAAGAACAGTAATAAGGGTTGGATTACTTATCATGAGTTGGACTCTCTAGGACGTGCAACAGGAGCAGATGCCCTTTTAAAACCGGATATGGTAAACACTGGAACCTCTGCAAACCAATCCATTCGACCTCCGGGCTTTATTTCGGGAAAAGAACCGTACGATCATTCCAGAGGACATCTAATTGGGCGTCAACTTGGTGGCACCGGTGACGATAGCCGCAATCTGACAACCTTGTATCAGACGCCGGTCAACTCTCCGTATATGACAAAATATGAGAACCAAATCAGAAAAGCCATGGATGATGGCGAAACTATCCGCTACCGTGTTACGCCAATCTATGAAGGCTCTGACCTTTTATGTGCGTCAATCGAAATGGAAGCAAAAAGCTTAAGTACAAACAGTACAATTGATTTTCATGTTAGAATTATAAATGAAAAGTAGGTGCACACTATGAACTTTCGTGACATACTAGAAAAAAATGACGTTCATGATCCGCATTCTTTTTTACAATTAATGATCACTGAACAGCAAGAGGAAGAGGATCCATTTTTTGTTTTCCAACCAGACATCGAACAAAAATTCGAAACAAACCTCCAATTTCTAGCTTCAGAAGAGACACTCTCAGAAGAAGACTATCAGTATTGGAAGGAAACAGATTTTTTAATTGTTTGTCAAACGATTGATGGTGATTTTATCGGTGGAAATACCGATGAAACCTTTGTGATCCCTAGCTCTTTATACAAGAAGGATATTGAAATTTATCCGTTATTCATGAGCAGCTTTTTTGCTTCTTATGAAGCTGGAGAGATCGAATCTAAGATTCTACCAGCTGTAGCTCAAAACGAATAGGACACAAAAGAGGAACAACAAACTGATAAAATGAAATCGACAAAAACCACAAATCATCAGAAAGGTTGTTCCTCTATGGATAAGAATACCAGATTATTGCTTGGACTAACAGATAAACATCTCTCCTTTGGAGAGGATTGGCTTGAATACAGTCATTCAAAAGGTGTTAAGGCTCAGGTCATCAAAGCAACACTTACGTATATACCTACACATTGTAGAAACTGTGGCATTAAAAATCAAGGACAGATCATCAAAAACGGTTACCATCGGACATATACTCAATTACCTGTTTTTAATGGTCGCTTGACATTATTGGAGCTGAAACGTTCACGCTTTCGTTGTCATGAGTGTCACGCTACTTTTCACGCTCAAACAGAGTTAGTTGAAGAGCATCATCATTTATCGAAGCAGCTCTGTCTCCAAATCATGCTTGATTTAAAGAAAAATGTTTCTAGGAAAGAGATTGCCCAAAAACATTTCGTTTCAGACGTGACGGTTCTTCGCTTAATGAAAGAGCTAGCTACTTCTTATTCTCCAAACTGGCGATTTCTTCCAAAAATTTTATGTATTGATGAATTCAAATCAATGAAATCTTGTGAAGGAGCAATGAGTTTTATTTGTGTTAATGGAGAAACCAACAAGATTCTTGAAGTCCTTGAAGACCGACGGTTAACACACCTAACCCGACACTTTATGCGTTACACAAAAGAAGCTCGAGAAAACGTAAAGTACCTGGTCATGGACATGAATGCGAGCTATGATCAATTACTCAAGTCTGTGTTTCCAAATGCCCAACTCGTCACTGACCGATTCCACATTGTCCAACAGATGAATCGAGCGTTAAATCAACTGCGGATAAAGACAATGAATGCCTTTCGGCATTCCTCACCGCTAGAACAGAAGCAATATCGTCGACTCAAACGGTATTGGAAGTTACTCTTAAAAGATTCCTCTGAACTTGATAGTCAACATCGTCCCTATCATTCACTGTTCAAACGTCCATTAACTCAAACAGATAGTGTCGATGAATTACTCAGCTATGATTCAACCTTGCGCATTGCTTACGATACTGTTCAATTTCTCAAATATGCCTTTACTCATCGAGACGCCAAGCGTTTCTTTGAAGAACTTGATACACTAGATCCCCGACTGCCTTTCTGGTTCAAAAAGAAATTGAGATTCTTCAAGAAGCACAGACAAGGAATTACCAATGCTTTCAGTTTTTCTTTTTTTAATGGCATTACAGAAGGGTTGAACAACAAGATTAAGGTAATCAAACGAGTGGCTTATGGCTACCGCAATTTCTATCATTTTCGTTCACGTATTTACATTGTTCAAGGTCTTGTTTTTTCTCAAGATTAAAAGGAGGCTCACAACCAATATCTCTGCAGCTATAAAGGTAAATCGGGAATTAGTAGCTGTTATCCAAGTACATGTACAGCTACTTTGACTCGATTTAGGAATGGAATTGGCGCTTTTTGCCAAGTCGCTTCCGGCCAGCTGCCCAAATAATTGGCAGAAGTCCTCCTATTTCTAAAAAAGAACTTGAAACAAAACCAGAATGTCTCTGATTTTTATTCCAAGTTCTACGATTTTATTCAGTTTTTTGTCCTACCAACACAAATTGACATAGAACCCAAAGTAATTGCTTAAACAATAAGCCGAACGCTTTGCGACATTCTCACTTTGAATTAAGCGCGGTAACGTTCTACCCCATCTAAATAGGTTGCTTCCAGCTCCATTGACGGATTTAAAACAATAAAGTCTGCCTCGCGTCCGCTTGCAATCATCCCACATGTATCGTCTATTTTACAGCTGACTGCCGGTACCAAGCTTGCCATCATTATAGCCTGTTCAGGTGTAGCAATTTCCCAGTCAACCACATTTTTGATTGCTTCTTTTAGCTTAAGGATACTTCCTGCAAGATTGCCTGATTCCAGACGGGCGGTACCATCCTTCACAACAACAGGGAATTCTCCTAGGTTGTAGTCTCCATCAGGCATACCACCTGCCATCATGCAATCAGTAATTAAGGCAACATGATCATGCCCCGCTTTTTCCATCAAGATATCCACAGCATTTGGATGCACATGATGTCCATCACAAATCAGCTCAGAAAAAACATGTTTCAGAGACATCAATGCCCCTACCATTCCCGGTTCGCGATGGTTCAACCCACGCATCCCATTGTAAGCATGAACAAAAACGCTTGCGCCTGCTTCTACTGCTTCAGTCGCCTGCTCTAACGTTGCATCACTATGACCAAGTGAGACAACCACGCCTTCATCGGTCACTGTTTTCACGAATTCTTTAACGCCTTTACGTTCCGGAGCTAATGCGATTTTTTTAATCAAACCACCAGAAGCTTCTTGCCACTCATGGAAGGTGTCCAAATCAGGATCGCCAAAATAGCTTGGATTTTGCGCGCCTTTATGTTCTTCTGTGAAAAACGGACCTTCAAAATAAATCCCTTGAATTTTCGCTCCCTCTACCTCTTGATACATTTTACCAATTGTTTCTGCAACATCCTTCAAACGTTCTTTCGTTGATGTTAAAGTTGTTGGCAGAAATGATGTAACACCACAGGAAAGCAAGCCTTCAGACATCACTTTTATCCCTTCAGCATCGTTATCCATCACATCATGGTTCATGAACCCATGGATATGTGTATCTACTAACCCAGGAGCAATCCATTTGCCTTCTTCACGGATTACATTTGCTTCTCCATCAGGAAGTTCTTTATAAAAATCACCAAAGATCCCATCTGTGATTTCCAAATATCCCGGACCCTTTACATCACTTTTTAAAAAGAATTTGTCTGCAAAGATAAATGTTTTCATATTCATCCTTCTTTCTAAAGTTTTCTCACTGTTTAAGTTACTCTTAATACCCACAGAAGTCAAGAATGGTGTAGACCTTTTATTATAATTTTAAATGAATAATTTGTGCTACATGACCGGCCAATTGACTGTAAACCTTTGCATTCGCATAGTCATTCATTAGACTGTATAATTCACTCTTTAAATCAAACAGCTCTTCAAGATAATAGTAGCTATTCTTCTTCCTTGCCCAGGAAATCCCTTGATCAATATAAATCAGCGCCTCTTGTAAACGCTTTTCCTGAATCAGAAAATAAGCATAGTTAAAGAATATCTTTGTCAATTCTGCATTGATTCGCTCATTTGGAAGCTCATGAAAATAATGAATACTAAGCTTTAAATATTTTTCTCCTTCCATCCGTTTCCCCATTAACCCGTACGTGATTCCGATACAACTAATAATTTGTATCTCAAAATCAGATAAATTGGTTTTATTCGTCTGATAGGTATAAGAAAGCCCTTTCCTTAAATTGTTGATGGCCTTCTCATAATTATTGTGCAAATAAAATTCACAACTTCCCACGTAATAATAATATCTCTGCCAATCAGAGTCTAAATAAATCCGTTCCTCCAGCTTATTATCACAAATAAATGCAAGAATTTTTTTATATTCCTTGTGTCTAAAATAATCAGCAATTTTTTCAAATGTCTGCATCAACATCTGAACCTCTTCAGAACGAAAATGCATGATTTGATCCATTGTTACACCCAAACGCTGACAGATCTGCTGCATAACAACAACATTCGGAAGCTCTTCATTGTTCTCGATCCGACTAAGGACACTTTGCGAACAGATATCTTCCGACAGCATTTTCTGTGTCAGCTTCCTTTTCTTACGTATCTCCTTGATAACACTCCCAAAAGAATTCATGATGTCTCCTTACTTATACTCATTCAATGAAATAGATATATTACCCATAAAATATAATATAAATAGTAAAATATGCGAATTCGCATTTTGAATTCATTGTACTTTATTGCATAATAAACTGCAAGAATATACTTCACCCACTTCACCCACTGTCGACATCACTTTATTTTAAAAAATAAGGAGTGTTATACATGACACAAGAAAAGAAAGTAAGCTTTAATTGGGAAAAAAATAATCATGTTGGTTACATCGAAAAAGAGTACGAGAACTCGTATTTGGTTGTTGTTGATGATCCCAGCTCTGACATGAAAGAGAAGTACACCAATCGAATGATCGTAAGTAAAAAAGAATGTACAATACTCAATGCTTGAGTTGCTACAACAGCAACGTAGCTCAACACATTGAGGGAAATAGAGAACGATTCAACCTTTCAGAAACCGTCATCTGAAAGGTTGTTTTTTCTTTTCTCCCTTGTTATCTTATACTTGATTGTTTCCCCATAAAGTACGAAAAATATGAATTAAATATAAATCGAATAGAATCTATGACTAACATGTTCCTATGTTTTCACAAGAAAAAGGATCAGAAATAGTCTGCCTCTGATCCCATCTATATTACCTCTGTTTATAGGTGCTTAAAAATTCTTCCATTTTTTCAGCAGTAAATTTCAAATCTTCCATTTTTGGTAGATAAACGATTCGGAAATGATCCGGCTGATGCCAATTAAACCCACCGCCATGAACCAATAGAATATGATGTTTATGAAGAAAGTCCAGAACAAATTTCTCATCATCGTAGATATTGAAACGAGCAGTATCTATTTTAGGGAAAATATAAAACGCTGCTTTTGGTTTTACTACGGAAAGTCCCGGAATATCACTGATTGCGTTATAGATATATTCACGCTGCTCATAAATACGACCGCCTGGTAAAAGCAACTCGTCCACACTTTGATAACCGCCTAATGCCGTCTGAATAATTTGCTGGGACAAGACATTCGAACACAATCTCATAGATGAGAGCATATTCAACCCTTCAATATAGCCCTGTACACGTGATTTATCTCCACTTAAGACCATCCAACCACAACGGAAACCAGCTACTCGATGAGATTTGGATAGTCCATTGAGTGTCACAACAAATAAATCCGGAGCTAATGTAGCAATAGGAATATGTGTCAACCCGTCCATCACTAATCGATCATAAATTTCATCTGAATAAATGATCAAATCATTTTCACGTGCGACCTTTACAATTTCCTCTAATAATTCTTTGGGGTAAAGCGCACCCGTTGGGTTATTGGGATTGATGATAACAATTGCCTTTGTATTCGGTGTTACCTTTGATTTTATGTCATCAATATCTGGGTACCATTCCGCCTGCTCATCACAGATGTAATGTACCGGCGTTCCTCCTGCCAAAGAAACAGAAGCCGTCCACAAAGGGTAGTCAGGCATTGGCACAAGAACCTCATCACCTGTATCAAGTAATCCTTGCATACACATCGTGATCAGTTCGCTGACACCGTTTCCTGTATAAATATCGTTGATTGTAACATTGGGAAAATTCTTTATCTGGCAATATTGTTCGATTGCCTTTCTCGCAGAAAAGATCCCCTTCGAATCAGAATAGCCTTCAGAATTACGTACATTCGTAATCATATCTCTTACGACCTCATTTGGTGCATCAAAACCAAACGGGGCGGGATTTCCAGTATTAAGCTTTAAGATATTAATGCCTTCTTCCTGCATTCTGTCAGCTTCTTCTAAAACAGGACCACGAACATCATAACTCACATTATCAAGTTTTTTTGATTTTCCAAAATTTCTCATACTGAATCCCTCATTTACAAAATTTATACTTTTTAAGTTACGCCAGTATAGAAAAAAATGCAACGATAATTTTCAGAATTTACACTTTTTTTTATTTAGAAGGGAGAATAAACAACATTCTCCTCCCTTTCTTAGCTCTTCTCTCCGTCAACGACTCCTCAATTCAACAGTCCTGCTTCTATTTTTTCAACTTTCTTAAAGAAGGGCTTCCCTCTAATGCAGAACCCCAGTAATAGCAATTGCCCGCATTTTGTGCACTCAAAATAATGAACAACAGTATATTGCGTTTCTGCTTGAAGGATTTTTTCAGAGGCTTCTAATGAGCAATTACCAGTGACGTAGTTCAAACGCCCTGCTACAATCGCTTCACGACAATAAGACAATACATTTATAGATGGTGCTTCTTCATTTCCCGAAAATAAGGGTAATGCTTTACACTCACTACATTTTAGCCAGAACATGACATTCATTCCTTTCTTAACTTGCTCAAATTTTTCAATAGTATGCTCAATACAAGCGAAAAATGAAAAAAATGCGCTATTCATTTCAATCGTCCTATGCTTTAATTAATATACAGCCTATTAATAGAGCGAACAATCTTGAAATGATTTTTCTGCTACTTAATAGTGCTAGTTCAACACTACCATAGGAGTGAAAATAAAATGGCAAAATTTGGTTTCGGCAACATCGTACAAGGTGCTTTAGGCAACTACTCGGAGAAAACACCAAAAGAATTACTGAGTGAATATCAAGGATACTTATTTGATGATGAGGAAATTATTATGGGTTATCAGCTAGTCCGTGATGTTTTGATCTTTACAAATCTTAGAATCCTATTTGTGGACAAGCAAGGCGCTACAGGAAAAAAAGTTTCATTTAAATCCATTCATATGGATGCAATCATTGATGTGGAGATGGAAACAGCTGGTTTTGGTGTTGATGATAGCGAGATCGTTATTACCTATCTAACAAATGTCAACCAACGTTCAAACAATGAAACACATGCCACAAATAAATTTGAATTCCCTAAAAAAACAGATATTCAACCGCTCTATCAGCATCTAGGAAATATCAGCATGAAAAATAGAGAACGAATCAATCGCTGATCGATAGATCAGAAACACCGGATTTCAAAAGAAAGCCGGTGTTTCTTAGTCTAAAAAAACAATAAAAAAAGACAGAGCAACCATACTCTGTCTCATCTGATGCGGTCAAGAAGACTCGAACTTCCACGGTATTTCTACCACTAGCGCCTGAAGCTAGCGCGTCTGCCAATTCCGCCATGACCGCAAAATAACCATTGGCATCGGCAACTCGCCGACCTATTTATCATAAAGTTTTAGCTAAATTTTGTCAACCCATAACACAAATAAAAAGCAAGCTGTGGGTAAATCCTTAGTATGGATTGCTCACTAATTTTCGCGAGTTATTGCATTCAATGGATTGAGCTATCTCCTGCTTTTCGAGCTTTTAAATGACCTCTCTCTAACAAGCCGACATCCTAATTCTATAATTGTCGTTCTTCAAAAGATATGATAAAATGCACAAGCATTATTTTATATCAGAGGAGGTTGATTATATGGCTTTACAAATAGAATCACAACGCTTACGGCTATTCCCATGGTCAGACACGCATCTTTTAGACCTGAAGGCTTTTCTTCAAGATCCCGAGGTAATGTACGCTTATGAACACGCCTTTACAGATGAGGAAGTAGCTAACTGGCTTTCTTGGAATCTTGAAAGCTACCAAACGAACGGCTTTGGATTATGGGGAATCAAAGATAAAGAACTAGATACAGTTGTTGGAGAATGTGGTTTAACAATGCAACACGTGGATGGAACAGAGTATCTTGAAATTGGCTACCACCTCAAAAAGGAACACTGGCATAAAGGCTACGCTATAGAAGCTGCTGCGCTTTGCAAAAAATATGCATTTGAGCAAACAAATACCTCTGCTGTTGTTTCAATTATTAGAGATACGAACCTCCCCTCTATGAAGGTTGCGATTCGCAACGGTATGCTCCCTGAAAAACGTTTTGTTAAGACATATATGGGCATCGATATGCCTCACTACCTTTTTATGATCGATAGAGAAACCTATCAACAAACAGAAATTTAGGGATTTCTGATTGTTCCGCGATTGAGATGTACGTAGACTCAGTCGCTCTTTTTTTGGAAATAAAGGTTACTTTACTGGAAGCTCTTCATCGACTGCTCCTCTGTTCTATCCGTGTTTTATCGTTGAAACTATGAGGAATATTAAAAAATCCAGCATTCACCCGCCAAACACATACGTTTTGACCATGAACACCAGATAACTTTGAATAAATAAGATGCGGCCAAGAAGACTCGAACTTCCACGGGAGATCCTCCCACCAGCCCCTCAAGCTGGCGCGTCTGCCATTCCGCCATGACCGCTTGTTTTGGATGCGCAAAACTCAAAAAGTGAGAAGCACAATACTCTTGTAATCTTAAAATAACCAACAGTAATTGTCAATAGAAACTCTTTTTTTCAGTCTAAACTACATACTATTACTCGCCTATCATCTACATCAACATGATTAGCAAAAATGAACAACAAATCCTCAGACCAAATCGAAATTGAGAAAGACAACTAGCAATTTTTAACCAAAATAAAAAGGGCTTAAGCCCTGTCGTATCAATGTTATATACAGACACATGGTGGCACCTGCTTAGTGCTGCTTCCTTCCAGATCTGACACGCTTCACTGGCCCACCATTGTCCTGCCTTTCGGCATTTATTAGTATACCTCATTTTGTTTTTTTTGGCTAGTCTTTCTTTTGTCTTTTTAATTCTTTCTTTTTTTCACGCAAGCCTTTGAAAAAATCAGTCAGCATCTGACCACAAATCTCGCCTAAAATGCCACCTTCAACATATGCTGTATGATTAAAACGTGGATCATCCAACAGATTCATTAAGGTGCCTGCTGTGCCGCCCTTTGGATCAGGCGCACCATAATATACTTCATCGACTCGAGCCAGAAGCATCGCCCCACTGCACATTGGGCAAGGCTCAAGCGTCACAAACAGTTGCGCTCCTTCTAATCGCCAACTGCCAACTCGCTTACAGGCGGCTTCGATCGCAGTCATTTCCGCATGAGAAGCTGCCTGCTGTGTATGCTCACGCAGGTTATAACCAACGCCAATTATTTCCCCACCTAATACAATAACTGCCCCAATTGGCACCTCATCGACTGCTCTGGCCTTCTCTGCTAAACGGATCGCTTCTCTCATAAAGAGCTCTTTCTCTTCTAACGTCAAACCGGAAATCGGTTCTTTCATTTCGTTTTCCTCCGTGACATTCCTTTTGTTTATCTGTTTCATTATACTGATTGGCTTAAATGCTGTCTATGGTTCTTGAAAAATTAAAAGTGAGCAGAACGTCTTGCGTTCTGCTCACAGGTTCTTATTAAATCAGTTCTTCAATAAAGCTTAAAAAACGTTCTTTTACGTTGTCCGCACTATCCTTGGCTTTTTCACTATAGTCAGAAGCCTTTTCGCGTCCTTCTTTGACTTTGTCTAAAAGGTTTAAAACAGAATCTAGTTCATTATCTGACAGATGATCGACCACTTCCATAATTTTATCGTTGCCACCAAATTTGTCATGAACGATCTTTTTCGCTTTGCAGCGATTTGATAAGTGAGAGACCTTCTTGACTATTTTTTCTGAAGCAGTTACTGCAACAACGACTCCTGCCACTGCAGCAATACTTAATCCAACGGTGATTTTTGTAGATGTTTTCATCATACTCCACTCCCTACTATTTAATTATATTTATCATAGCACAAAGGCTTGTGACAACCCAATATTTCAACCGATAACGATCAATTTCTTCTATTATTCCCGCCAAAAAGAATAATCAGGCGCAGCAGCTGTAAAAATGTTGATAGCGCAGCAGCCACATAAGTCAATGCGGCAGCAAACAATACTTTTCTCGCCATTGGTAATTCTTCTGCTGTCAGTAAATCGCCCTCACCTAGAATCTTTAGTGCTCTTCTGGACGCATTGAATTCTACAGGCAACGTAACCAATTGAAAGAGTAATGCCAGAGAAAAAGCAAGGATACCAATATTGATCAGCGTTTGATTCCAACTCAGTAATACACCAATCATAATTATCGGAAAAGAAAGCATTGAACCAAAGTTAGCCACTGGAACGATTGCAGCTCTAAGCTTCAAGGGAATATAGCTTTTGTTGTCTTGAACAGCATGGCCACATTCATGTGCTGCCACACCTATAGCCGCTACTGAGGTGGAACGAGCAGTCGCTTCAGATAAACTGAGCGTTTTATTCCCAGAGTTATAGTTGTCCGTTAAATGACCGGAAATTGGCTGAACCCCTACATCACGAATATTCTCAGATTGAAGAATAAATTGAGCAGCCTGAGTTCCTGTAACATTGTTTCTACTCTTTACTTGATCATATTTTTTAAACGTGCTGTTGACATAGGCTGACGCTGCCATAGAAATGACTAGCCCGAGTATGACCAACAGATATGTCGGATCTAAAAATCCATATAATGGTAGCATAATTATCTTCCTCCTATCTTTGACCTTATTTTACCATGAGATTGTCAAAAATGTATTTTTCAACTTCTAGCTTTAGTCAAAAATAAGAATTTGTCTAACCACTCAGTTCAGCATTTCAATAGAAGAATCAAAATATTGTTCAATAAAATGCACTGCCTTTGCAATTTGCTCGACAGACAGACATACACCCTTGGGTACAGCGACCCATTTCTCTTCCACATCATCTTCCCGATGGATGACCGCAATTTTTTCTCCCTCAAATTGTTTTATCGGTTCAGTTACCCCTAAAATATACACGTCCTGTTCTTCTCCATCTCCGCCAAGAACCCCTTCAACATACCCATAATTGATTGGGTAAACATTTCCAAAGCTATCCTGGTAGCCAATTGGACGATCAATTACCACTTGAACCCACTCCATGTACATTCATCCCCTCTCTATACTGAATACAGACTAACAAAACTGTCACTTTTTGGAAAGGCCTTTCGATGGTAAAAAAAGAAAAAAATGGCGATAATAGTCTACGAGGTGAAAAAACATGAAAAAATTAATCGGATTACTTATCGTATTTCTTCTGTTATCAGGAGGGGCATGGTTTGCCTACGACTATTACTACGGTGGAAAAGACTACTATACAGAAATCACAACAACTGGTGAAGTCTCTCAGGAAAAAGATTCTAAAGGAGAGAGCTTTACAACGTATCATTACACGCAAAAAGCCTTTGATAAGGATGGCAATGAAACGACTCAAACAATGAATGAGTCAAGAGAAAAACCATTACGTATTGGTGCGCTACTAAAATTGAAGGTCAACGAGCGTAAAGGCATCATCAGTTGGGAAGAAGTGAACGAAAGCAGCGTCCCTGAAAAAGCACTGGAAAAAATCTCTGCCCTTTCAGGCACACAAACAGAATAATAGGCAAAACGAGTGTAGGATTTGAGTTATGTCCTACACTCGTTCTGCATTTAAAACGGTTCTACAATATATTGTGTTGGTGGAAATTCCTAAAGGAAAACTCACCAGCATTTTTTTGAGTGTTCAAACACAAAAAAGGAACAACAAACTGATAAAATGAAATCGTCTAAAACCACAAATCATCAGAAAGGTTGTTCCTCTATGGATAAGAATACCAGATTATTGCTTGGACTAACAGATAAACATCTCTCCTTTGGAGAGAATTGGCTTGAATACAGTCATTCAAAAGGTGTTAAGGCTCAGGTCATCAAAGCAACACTTACGTATATACCTACACATTGTAGAAACTGTGGCATTAAAAATCAAGGACAGATCATCAAAAACGGTTACCATCGGACATATACTCAATTACCTGTTTTTAATGGTCGCTTGACATTATTGGAGCTGAAACGTTCACGCTTTCGTTGTCATGAGTGTCACGCTACTTTTCACGCTCAAACAGAGTTAGTTGAAGAGCATCATCATTTATCGAAGCAGCTCTGTCTCCAAATCATGCTTGATTTAAAGAAAAATGTTTCTAGGAAAGAGATTGCCCAAAAACATTTCGTTTCAGACGTGACGGTTCTTCGCTTAATGGAAGAGCTAGCTACTTCTTATTCTCCAAACTGGCGATTTCTTCCAAAAATTTTATGTATTGATGAATTCAAATCAATGAAATCTTGTGAAGGAGCAATGAGTTTTATTTGTGTTAATGGAGAAACCAACAAGATTCTTGAAGTCCTTGAAGACCGACGGTTAACACACTTAACCCGACACTTTATGCGTTACACAAAAGAAGCTCGAGAAAACGTAAAGTACCTGGTCATGGACATGAATGCGAGCTATGATCAATTACTCAAGTCTGTGTTTCCAAATGCCCAACTCGTCACTGACCGATTCCACATTGTCCAACAGATGAATCGAGCGTTAAATCAACTGCGGATAAAGACAATGAATGCCTTTCGGCATTCCTCACCGCTAGAACAGAAGCAATATCGTCGACTCAAACGGTATTGGAAGTTACTCTTAAAAGATTCCTCTGAACTTGATAGTCAACATCGTCCCTATCATTCACTGTTCAAACGTCCATTAACTCAAACAGATATTGTCGATGAATTACTCAGCTATGATTCAACCTTGCGCATTGCTTACGATACTGTTCAATTTCTCAAATATGCCTTTACTCATCGAGACGCCAAGCGTTTCTTTGAAGAACTTGATACACTAGATCCCCGACTGCCTTTCTGGTTCAAAAAGAAATTGAGATTCTTCAAGAAGCACAGACAAGGAATTACCAATGCTTTCAGTTTTTCTTTTTCTAATGGCATTACAGAAGGGTTGAACAACAAGATTAAGGTAATCAAACGAGTGGCTTATGGCTACCGCAATTTCTATCATTTTCGTTCACGTATTTACATTGTTCAAGGTCTTGTTTTTTCTCAAGATTAAAAGGAGGCTCACAACCAATATCTCTGCAGCTATAAAGGTAAATCGGGAATTAGTAGCTGTTATCCAAGTACATGTACAGCTACTTTGACTCGATTTAGGAATGGAATTGGCGCTTTTTGCCAAGTCGCTTCCGGCCAGCTGCCCAGATAATTGGCAGAAGTCCTCCTATTTCTAAAAAAGAACTTGAAACAAAACCAGAATGTCTCTGATTTTTATTCCAAGTTCTACGATTTTATTCAGTTTTTTGTCCTACCAACACAAATTGACATAGAACCTTTAAAACTAAATAAACGATGAGACAGAAGCAACGTATTGCTTGAAGCTGAACACTTCAGTCTCGACCTCTTTCTCATAGCAAGATAATACAGCAGCTCTACACTTTTTAGCATGCTGCATTCGTCCGATTGCAATCCTATAATTGATTACTGATTTTTTCAATATTCTTCAATGTAATCGAGACTGTCCCATCCGGGTTGTTTACAAATTCGATCAATTCACTGTTTCTATAGACTTCTAATGGTACAATCAGCTCAATGCCATTGTCCATTTTTAATTTTTGTTTACCAAATTTCTTTTCAGAAATCTCTCTAGCTTCTCTCACAGGCGGTGTCTTATCGACGAATTTCGATTCATTGACCTCTTCCTGATAAGCCATTCGTGCCGAAATATTTTCTTTAAACACCTGTTCAGCGATTTGTTGGTTATCGATCGTTCCCGTTTCTTCAATACTCTCATATACGGCTTCTTTAACAGAAGCAATCAGTTCAAACTCGTCTTCATCAAATTTCTTTCCAATCCGCTTCACTGCCTTTTTAATTTCTCTAACATTTTCTTCTAGAGACGGTGCCGGCTGTGATTGAATCACTTTCTCAGAAAAATACCATAGCTTCTCTCCTGAAAACTCATAACGTTTTTCCAAAAGCTCATAGCTTAATGTGTCCAGATTAACAACCAAACCTTCATCCGGCTTTTGAGTTTTAGATGGCAATATCGCTCGATTGATAATCAGCTTATTATAGACAGCTTCGTCTTCGTAATCAACAAAATGCGTGTAGTTCTCTTTATAATTGAGCTTCAGCAACGCTAAATGAAGAACTGTGTCTTCTTCATAAAGAACCACC